>JAUXSD010000150.1 GCA_030681525.1 Solirubrobacteraceae bacterium | reverse complement strand
GCCTCGATCACCCGGCCGGTGCCGTCGTCGATGAGCACCTGGGCGATCTCCTTGCGCGGCTCGCCCGGCGGCGTGCGGGCGAAGTACGACACCTGCCAGCGATCGACGCCCTTGAGGAACACCTCGCGCGTCGAGCGCGGGTACTCGCGGCGCTCGCGGCGCACCTTCTCGATGCGATCGGCCATGCGGCCGACGCGCACCTCCGTCAGGCGGCGGCCGGCCGGCGGGACGTCGGGGCGGGCCGGGCGGGTGAGCGCGTTCGGCCCGAGCGGCGTGCCCGGGAGGTTCGTGGGCAGGCCCGGCGTGGCGGTGCCGGCGCTCGGCGCGCCGGCCCGCTGCTGGGCCGCGGCCGGACCGGCGGCGGCGCCGGCCAGCGCCATCGCGAGGAGGCAGGCCAGCAGCGCGGCGGCCGGCGCGCCGAGCCCGCGCGCCGGGCGACGCTCACCCATCTACGCCTTGAAGCTCCAGAGCTTGTTGCCGATGAAGTTCAGCGGCGTGGCGGTGGCGATCGCCAGCGCCTGCGCCGGCACCTCGGCCACCCCGAGGCCGTCGACGAGCGTGTAGAGGACGACGAGGTTGAAGGCGAACGCCGCACACGACACGACGCAGAAGCGCGCGGCCTGGAAACCGGCGTGCCCGTCACCGGCCCGGAACGTCCACAGCCGGTTCCAGACGAAGTTGTTGCTCAGCGCGACGACGAACGCGAGCGTCGCCGCGATCCCCTTGTCGAAGCCGGCCCCGTGCAGGGTCGCGGCGAACACCGCGAGGTTGATGACGTAGCCGCTCGCGCCGACCGTCGCGAAGCGCACGAGCTGCGACCAGTTCGCCCGTGTGCGCAGCGCCCGGTCCACGCGCGCGCGGCCGCGCAGGCGCGGCCGGTCGATCGTGGTGTCGGCCACGGCCTCGTCCACGGGCATAGCCCGACAGGTTACGCAGCGCCGAAGTGGCCGACGACCATCGGCGCGATGTCGGCGATCGACCAGTTGCCGTCGGCCCGCTCGGGCGGCACGTCAACGCCGCAGAACAGCAGCGCGCCGAGCGAGTCGAGCCGATGCAGCGAGCCGTGGCTGCCGCCGCGCACGTGGGCGCGGTTGCCCCAGTCGGGGAACTCGTAGGCGGGCTCGGCGGAGAGCAGGACGTCGCCCGACGTCGGGCACTTCATCGCCGCCCACACGCGCGCCAGCGCGTCCGGGTAGTGGTCGCAGTGCAGCACGCCGTCCTCGAGGTGCGCCAGCAGCGTGTCGAGCTCGCCGTCGACCGACCAGCGCCGGCCGCGCAGGTCGGCGACGTCCTCGCCCGGCGCGAACGACAGCTCGCCGCGCTCGCCGCCGATCCGCACCCGCTCGCCGTCCCACCACATGACGAGGTCGACGCCCTCGATCGCGCGCGCCGTGGCGACGACGCGCGCCAGCGCGCTCTCCGGCGAATCCATCAGCACGTAGATCATCGCCGAGCGCTGCGCCGGGCACAGCGCGATCTCCGCATGGCGCGCGCCCGCCCCCGACGGCGGCAGCACGCGCCAGTCGGCGAACGGCCCCGTCAGGTCGACGGTGCGCTCGATGTGCGAGTGCGAGTGGTCGGCCATGACGATCATCGCGTGCTCGTCGAGGAACGTGTCGACTCCGCCGCCGGCCTCCATCACGCGCCACAGCTCGGCGTCGGCGGCGGCGATCGAGTGGATCTGCGCGTGCGGGCCGTTCTTGTGCGAGTGCGCGTCGTTGTCGGGCAGCGAGAGCAGCAGGAAGTCGAAGAG
>JAUXSD010000142.1 GCA_030681525.1 Solirubrobacteraceae bacterium | reverse complement strand
CGCGGCCTGTACGTCGGCGACGAGGTCGCGGTACGGCTCGGCGCCAGCCGGCCGACCGGCGGGTCCGACAGGCGCTTCGAGCGCGTCTGCGACCGCCTCGCGCTCGACGACGTTCAGCGCGCGGTGCTCGCGCTCTGCGCCGCGCCGGAGGTCCACGGAGACGCAGGGCGCATGTTCGGGTATCTGCACGACGATCTCTCGCGGTGTGCCGCGAGCCCGCGCCTCGTCGCCCGCCTCCTCGAACGATCCGGGATCGGCGAAGCCGACGTCATCGCCTGCTTCGACGAGCGTGCCGTCCTGCGTCGCAGCGGGGCCGTGCGCCTCGGCACGCACGGTCCGCTGGCCGATCGTCCGGTGACGCTTGCGGCGCGGCTGGCGGCCGAGTTGCTCGGCGGCGAGCTGCACGACGTCACATGCGGGGGGCGCCTTCGGCGCGTGCAGCAGGGCAGTCTGCCGGTGGGTCGCGCGCCTGCCGTCGCGCGCCTGCGCACCATCCTCACCGGAGCGGGCGGGGCGACCCTCGCCCTTTCGGGACCGGACGCGCTCGAGGTGCTGCTGGCGGCGAGCGGGCGCGGCGCGGTGGTGCTCGACGCGGTTGCGGCGGCCGAGCCAGAGTGTTGCGACGAGCTGGCGTTCGCGGCGGCCTTCGAAGATCGCGTTGCGGTCGTCGCAGGTATCGCCGCTGTGCCGCGCGACGACCAGGAGCTCGTGCTGCGTGGCATCCTGCGCCTGCGCTGCCGTCCCGTCCTCCTGGTCGCGGGACGTGCGGATGAGCTGGCGCTGTCGGAGCACCCTGTGCTCGTAGTGCGCACTCCGCGAGCGTCGGCACGCGAGCGGGCCGAGGCCTGGCGGGCGGCGAGCGGCTGTGCGGACGTCGACCTCGTCGCCGACCGCTTCCGGCTGAGCCTGCGGCAGATCCAGGAGGGGACCGCGATCGCACGCGCCGAAGCGATGATCGAGGGGCGCGAGCTCGATGCCGAGCTCTTGGCGCGCGGTGCGCGCACCGCCTCGTCGCGCCGCGTCAGCGAGCTGGCGACGCTGCTCTCCGGCGGCCCGGCATGGGACGATCTCGTCCTGCCGCCCCGCCAACTCGCGGCGCTGCGCTCCGTGTCGTCGTACCTGCGCCACCGTGATCGGGTGCTTGACGAATGGGGCTACGGCTCGATCTCCCCGGGCCAGGGGCTCACCGCGCTCTTCGCCGGCGCCTCCGGTACCGGCAAGACCCTCGCCGCGCGCGTGATCGCCACCGCCGCAGGCCTTGACGTCTATCGCGTCGATCTCGCCGGGATGTACTCGAAGTGGGTCGGGGAGACCGAGAAGAACCTCGACCGTATCTTTGCCGCGGCCGAGGAGTCCAACGCCGTCCTGTTCTTCGACGAGGCCGACGTCGCCTTCGGAAAGCGCTCGGCGGTCGACGACGCCGGAGACCGCTATGCCAATCTGGAGACCGCGTACCTGCTGCAGCGCATCGAGGACTACGAGGGCATCATCGTCCTCGCGACGAACCTGCGCAGCAACATCGACGACGCATTCAGCCGCAGGCTCGACCTCGTCGTCGAATTTCCGTCACCGGATGTCGCGACTCGACGCCGGCTCTGGTCGGCCCTGCTGCCGGCGCAGGCGCCGATCGACGAGGGGGTCGACCTCGGGTTCCTGTCCGAGCGCTTCGAACTGACCGGCGGCGCGATCCGCAACTGCTCGGTGTGCGCGGCGTTCCTCGCCGCGGACGAAGGGGTGCCGGTTGGCATGGTCCACCTCGTCCGCGCCGTCGCGTTGGAGTTCTCCAAACTCGGCCGTCTCACGCTCGAGGCCGATTTCGACCGCTTCCACGAGCTGGTGCGAACCCCATGACCGCACACACCGCGTCCGGCCTGCCGACGTTCGTGTAGCGTCGGCGCAATCGCGATAGCGGAGGTGGACAGTGAGCATCAGGATGGATCAGCCCCGTCCCTTCGACCTCGTCGGCAGCCCGGTGCTGATTGCCGGGATCGGCTCGGGCTTCGAGGCGAACATCAGCTTCCGCGTGCACGACGGACACGACGAGGTGACCGGCCCGATCACGGTCGGCGGCGGCAGCGGCGAGCACGCCCAGTTCCAGGCCAGGGCCAACGTCGGGCGCGCCGCGTTCAAGCTCGACCGCGTCTTCGTCGAGGTCTTCGAGGTCAGCGCGAAGGACGGCAGCGAGCGCCACAAGGTCACGCGGCCGGTGCTGCTCGGCTCGCGGATGGTCAAGGGCCGCTACATCGGCTACCGCGAGCACGTGGTCAAGGCGGGCGACACGCTCACGAAGATCGCCCGCAAGCACAAGGTGAGCGTCGACCGGCTCGTGCGCGCCAACGCCCACGAGATCTCCGATCCCGACCTCATCCACCCCGGGCAGGTCGTCCGCATCCCGATCGGCACCGGCGACTGAGCGCCGCGCCGCGCAGTCTTCCGCGACCGACGAGACGGGCTACTCGTCGAACGGAACAAAGCGAGTCTGCGGGGTGGCGAAACGGATTGAACCCGACGACGTTGCCGCACAGGTGAAACGGCCTGAGCTCCACGTGCGTGTGGCACAACCTCGCGCCGGCTCACGGCCGGCGACGCAGCACGCGCCGGTCGTCGGGCAGGCGCTTCGTGAAGCGCGCCTGGTCGAGATGCTCGAGCAGCGCCTCGGCGAACTTGCGCGACGTCCCGAGCTCGTCGCGCAGGCGAGCGAGCGTCACGGAGCCCTCGCCGGCGATGATCGCGCCGACGCGCCCCTTGACCGCAGCGATGGCGTCGCGGTGCGCGTAGAGGTCGCGGCCGATGCGCACGGCGACGCCGGCCTGGATCAGCTTGGGCAGATGCGCCACGGCGTCACCCAACTCCGAGCGCGCGGGCGGCTCGTGGCCGGCGGCGAGCAGCCGCTGCGCCAGTTCGATCGCGTCGGGTGCGAGCGCCGGCTCGGGCGGGGCCGCGGCGGCCGGCGGCCCGGCGCCGGCCGGCGCCTGGGGCGCGGGCTCCGGCTCGCCGCGGCGCAGGCGCTCGAGGCGCGCGATGATCTCCGGGCGCCGACCGTGCCGGCGCGCGCGCGGGTCGAGCACCGTGCCGCCGCCGAGCGTGTCGGGCGGCGCGACGGAGCGCACGACGAGCCGGTCGCCC
>JAUXSD010000136.1 GCA_030681525.1 Solirubrobacteraceae bacterium | reverse complement strand
GGCGCCGGAGGCGGCCGCGCCGGACGCCGAAGCGCCGAAGCGCCGAGCGCCGCGCGATGCGGCTGCGGTGGGCGAGCCCGCACCGCCGCGGCCCTCGCGCCTGGAGATCCGCGACGGCGTCACGCGGCCCGACGCGATCTGGGCCCCGTTTCCGCTCACCGAGATCGGCATGGGCGTCGGGCTCGTGCTGTTTCTCATCGGCTTCACCGGTGCCCCGGTGCTGCTGGTGGTGGGGGTCGGCCTGCTCGTCGTGGTCGTCGCCGAGCTGTGCCTGCGCGAGCACTTCGCGGGCTTTCGCTCGCACAGCATCCTGCTGGCGATGCTGCCGGTCACGACCGTCCACCTCGGGCTCGTCGTGCTCGCCGATCTGCAATGGCGCGGGCCGCTCGCGCTGGCGGTCGACCTCGCGATCGCCGCCGCGCTGGCGTGGTGGCTGCATGGGCGCTTCCGCCGCGCGCAGAGCCGGGCGCGGTTGCGCGCGACGTGAGGTCGCCGGCGCCCGTTCAGCCCCGGCGAGGCGGCGCCGATCGCCAGCCGCTGCCGCGCGTCATGCCGCTCACCGTGCCACCGCGCACAGGGCGATGCCGGGAATCTCGTAGCCGCTCGGCGTCGCGCAGCGCTCCAGCGCCGCCGCGCACTGCGCCGTCACCGCGGCGCGCTCGGCGTCCGGCAGCGCCTGCAGCGTGACCGCCAACGGCCCGGCGGTGTCGGCGACGACCTGCACGTACTCCTCGGCGTCGGGAATCGCAAAGCGCACGGCGACGTCCTCGATGCGCACGTCGTCGAAGCCCGCGCCCGCCAGCAGCGCCCTCGTGCGCTGCTCGCTCGCCATCGCGAAGATCCCTGGTCCGCCGGGTTGCGGCGGCTCCATGTGCCCGCGCTGCACGAGCGCCATGGCAGCGGCCGTGAAGAACGGGTTGCGCTCCGGCGCACCCCAGACCGCGAGCGTCAGACGGCCCCCGGCTCGCAGGACGCGGCGCGTCTCGGCGAGCGCCGCGGCGGGATCGGCCATGAGCATGTAGCCGAGCCGGCAGAGCACGGCGTCGACCGAGTCGCTGTCGAGATCGATCCGCTCGCCGTCGATCGCGCGGTACTCCACGTTGGAGGTTCCGAGCTCGGACCCACGGCGGCGCGCCGCGCCGAGCATCGCCTCGGAGAAGTCGCTGCAGATCAGCCGGCCGCGCTCGCCGATCAGGCCTGCCACCTCGAATCCGGTGTCGCCGACCCCGGCGGCGAGCTCGAGCCCCGTCTGGCCGGGCTGCGGCCGGAGCTCGCGGATCATCCACGTGCGCACCGGCGCCATCACCTGCTCGATGTCTCCTCGCCGGCGCGCCCACGTCGGCGCGATCTGCTCGGCGATCGCGCGGCTGGCGCCGCGGTATGCGTCGATCGTCTCGGTGGCCATCATGCCCTCCTTCTGCTGCTCGTCGCCTCCTCTGCGGGCTTCGAGCGTTCGCTCGCTCTGATGGTCGGGACGCTACGAGCGCAGGCCCCGGCGGCCAATCGGGAGTTCTCCCCATGCCACGAGCCCGTGCTCCATCGCAAAGAGCGTCGCCGCCGCGCGGGTCGAGACACCCGCCTTGCCGTAGGCGTTCTGGATGTGCCGGTCGGCGGTCTTGACCGAGATCCCGAGCGCGCGGGCGATCTGCTTGGTCTGCAGCCCGCGGGCGAGCAGGCCGACGACCTCGGTCTCGCGCTCGGTCAAGCCGGCCGGGCGCTCCAGCCGCGGCACGTGCTGGCCCGCGGCCTCGATCACGGCGCCCGCCGGGTCGGCATCGAGCCGCCCGTCCCGGACCTCGTCGGCCAGGACGTTCGCGGCCTGTTCGGGCGTGAGCGCGGCGCGATGCGGCCGCGGCTCGGTCATCGCGTGGTAGACGTCGGCGGCGGCGAGCAGCCGGGCCGGCAGGCTCAGCTCCGCGGCCGCAGCCCCGCGGTGGTAGCCGGAGCGATCGAGCCGCTCGTGGTGGGCCTCGGCGACCGGAGCCAGCGCGGCGAGAAACGGCGAGCGAGAGAGGACGCGCTCGGTCTGGTAGGGATGCAGTCGCACCTGCTCCCACTCGTCGGCGGTCAGCGGGCCGGGCTTCTGCCAGATGGCGGCCGCGACCGCGACCCGGCCGATGTCATGGACGAAGGCTGCCCGTCCGAGCGCGGCAACCTCCTGCGGCTCGACGCGGCAGCGCCGCGCCGCCGCCGTCGCCAGCTCCGCCACACCGGCGCAATGACCCGACAGATGC
This sequence comes from Solirubrobacteraceae bacterium, assembly GCA_030681525.1. GTDB lineage: Bacteria > Actinomycetota > Thermoleophilia > Solirubrobacterales > Solirubrobacteraceae > CADCVQ01. Next base: position 19,439 of record JAUXSD010000136.1, on the reverse strand, counting down.
GGCGAGATGAGGTCGCTGAACGCGCCCATCGCCGCCAGCGCCCGGTCGATCGCCTCCCCCTCCAGCGACAGCCGCGGCCGAGGCTCGCGGGCCAGGGTCTCCTCCCAGGCCGATCGTTCTGGATCGACCGCCAGGATCGCCGACGCGTCGTCGACGAGGCAGCTCGCGATCTCGGGATCGAAGGCGTGCCCCGCGCGCTCGCCGACGATGCGGACGGCCCTCTCCTCACCGACGAGCATGCGCTGGACGGCGGCGTCCTGCGCGACGTGGGTGATGCGCAGGGCGAGCGGGACGGCCTCTCGCTCGGCGCGGCCCAGCACGCCCTTGCCGTCCCAGCGCTCCGTCAGGTCGACGAAGAGCTCCTGCACCGCTCGCGGCAGGCCGAGCTGCGCACTCAGGGTCTGGGCCACGTCGCACATGGCGGCGAGCTGGGGCTTGTGCAGCCGCGCGGCCTTCGGCAGCCGGCGCACCGTCTGCATCGCCCGGGCCGGCGCCGCCGATCCGGGCGAGGGAAGCGCCCCCAGGATCCCGGCGAACTGCTGGCGCGGCGTCCCGAAGATGACCGGCACGAGATGCGTGGTGAGCGCGCCGCCGAAGACCTCCGCCGCGACCCAGGCGTCCGTCGTGCAGCCGCAATGCGCCAGCAGGCTCGCATAGTACGTCTGCGACGCCGTGTCGCCGCCGACGCCCAGCCGCTCCGCGAGCCGCATCGCGATCAGCGTGCTCCCCAGGCCGTGCTCGAACGCAAGCCCCATGCCGAGATCCGTCGCGAGGCACAGCGCGCCGATCACCTCGGCCGCACGAACCCGCTCGTCAAGCGGTGCTTCGCCCGCCACGCCACGAACCGTAACGCAGTCCCGGAAGGCGCCAGCAAGACCGTCGGCGAGCTGACAGCGCCGTTGCGGGGATCGGGCGGGCCGTACGCGCTACAGCACGATCTCGCAGTTGCGCGTGCGGTCGCGCTTGTCCTTCTCGACACGGTCGGTGCCGTCGCCGCAGTCGATCGTGTCGGTGCCGCCGCCGACCGCACGGATCGTGTCGGCGCCCGGACCGCCGAGCAGGCGGTCGCGGCCGAAGCCGCCGTTGAGCTGGTCGCGCCCGCGGCCGCCGCGCAGCGTGTCGTCGCCGCGGCCGCCCTCGAGCTCGTCGTTGCCGTTGCCGCCGGCGAGGTGGTCGTTGCCGGTGCGGCCGAACAGCGAGTCGTCGTCGTCGTTGCCGTACAGCCGGTCCGAGCCGCCGCGGCCCTCGAGGAAGTCCTCCCCGCCGCCGCCCTTGATGACGTCGGCACGGTTCGTGCCGAGGATCCGCTGCGGACGGCCGCCGGGCAGGCAGCGGCGCCGCGTGAGGTTGCAGCTCGACAGACGCTCGTAGGCGGCGGCGCGCACCACGATCTCGGTGTCCAGCGGGACGCCGGCCGCGTGCCAGCGACCGAGGGCCTGCAGCAGCGTCGGCGCCTGGCCGAGGTCGGCGCCGGTGAGCGTCTGCTCGCAGTCGACGAACTCGGTGCGCGAGCCGCCGACCCCGATCGTCTCGTCCGCGTAGCCCGACAGCACGACGCGATCGTTGCCCGCGCCACAGTCGACGAGGACGGCCGAGGCGCCGACGTAGAAGGTGTCGAAGCCCTCACCGCCGTACATCCGCGTGGCGAGTCCGTCGCTCGACATCCACAGGGTGTCGTCGCCCTCGCCGCCGTCGATGTCGCCGGAGCCGGAGTCCACGAGCAGGTCGTCGCCCGGGCCCCCGAGCGTACGCAGGCCGTTGGCCTGACCGGTGCCCGCGAACAGGATGTCGCTGCCGGCGCCGCCGTCCAGGCCGTCGTTGCCGGTACCGCCCGACAGCAGGTCCTGGCCCTCGCCGCCGAGCATCTGCCGGTCCGAGCCGGCGTTGCCGATCAGGACGTCCTCGCCCGGCCCGCCGTCGAGCAGCCGGTCGTCGCCGAAGCGCGACTCGCCGAGGAAGTCGTTGCCCTCGCCGCCGCGCAGGGTGTCGTCGCCGTCGAAGCCGTCCAGCCGGTCGTTGCCGGGCCCGCCGTCGAGCCGGTCGTTGCCCGTGAAGCCGTAGAGGAAGTCGTTGCCGAGGTCACCCACGAGCTTGTCGTTGCCCGAGCCGCCGTCGAGGCTGTCGGCGCCGTCGCCGCCGTAGAGCTGATCGGATGCCGTCCCGCCGCTGAGCAGGTCGTTGCCGGCGCGGCCGAACAGCTTGTCGCGCGACCCCGCGCCGCGCAGGCGATCCTTGTCCGCCGTTCCCTTGATGTTGTTCGCGCGCTCGTCGCCGCTGCGATCGGCGGCGAGCGCCGGCAGGCCGGTCGCGAGCAGACCGCCGAGGGTCAGGAGGGCGAGCAGGGTGCGCGCTCGTGCGCCGGGGTGCCGATCCATGGCCCGCGAAACGTACTCGCTGGCCCGCGTCGCCCGCGCCGCCGTGGCCGAATCGATCAGCGCCCGCCCGCCCGGCGCGGCTGCTCAGCCGTTCATGCGGCCGCGCGCGAAGGCCACGCCCCGCGCGACCCAGGCGTCGAGCCCGTCGTCGCCCAGCAGACCGTCCGGCGCGACGAGGATCCAGTCGGCCATCGGACGGCCCGACATCACGCAGGGCCGCGCGTGCGGGTCGGCCACCGCGGAGCGGACGTCCTCCCGGCCGACGCGCACCATCAGCTCGTCGCCCGCGACGCCGACCGCCAGATGGCCCGCGACCATGAACATCCGGCGACCGAACATCGTCTTCTCGGCGACCTGGCGCTCCTGTACGAGCGACGCGCGGACGCGCGCGACGAGCTGCTCGTCGCCGGCCACCAGGGTGCTAGCGCTCGCCGGGCGTCTTGAGCGGATACAGCGAGACCGGGACCGACAGGTCCAGGGCGGTCTCGACGATCCGCGACTGCTCGGCGATGTGGGCGGCCGGATAGCCCTCGCCCGGCGAGGCGCGCTCGGGCCGGCCGATGTAGCCGAACTTCAGCCGCTCGGGCAGGATCTGCATGAGGCGCGGGAACATGTGCGCGCGGGCGCCCATGTTGCGCGGCTCCTCCTGCGCCCAGACGACCTCGCGCAGGTTCGGGTAGCTCTCGATGAGCTCGAGGATCTGCGCCTGGGGGAACGGATAGAGCAGCTCGACGCGGCCGACGGCGACCTCGGGCACCTCGGCCCGGCGCGAATGGCCGACGAGGTCGTAGTAGACCTTTCCCGTGCAGAGCACCAGGCGCGTGACCTGATCGACCGGCACGCGCGGCTCCGCGAGGACCGGGAAGAACTTCGTCTCCGACAGATGCTCGATGCGGTTGGTCGCCTGCGGCAGGCGCAGCAGCGACTTCGGCGTCATGAGGATCAGCGGGCGCTGCTTGGCGATCCGCGCCTGCCGGCGGATGAGGTGGAAGTACTGCGCCGGCGTCGTGACGTTGGCGACGCGGATGTTGCCCTCGGAGGCGAGCGTGAGGAAGCGCTCGAGCCGGCCGCTGGAGTGCTCGGGCCCGGACCCCTCGTAGCCGTGCGGCAGCAGCAGGACCAGCCGCGAGGTCTGCCCCCACTTCGCCAGGCCCGAGACGATGAACTGGTCGACGATGACCTGCGCGCAGTTGACGAAGTCCCCGAACTGCGCCTCCCACAGCACGAGCGTCTCCGGTGCCTCGGCGCTGTAGCCGTACTCGAAGCCCAGGCAGGCGACCTCGCTGAGCGGCGAGTTGTGCAGCTCGAAGGGGGCGAGCGCGCCGGGCAGCGACTGGATCGGGCAGATCGTCTGGCCGGTCTTCGAGTCGTGCAGCACCGCGTGGCGCTGGGAGAACGTGCCGCGCTCGACGTCCTGGCCGGTGAGGCGGATCGGCGTGCCCTCGGTCAGCAGCGACGCGAACGCCAGCGACTCGGCGTGCGCCCAGTCGATCCCGCCGTCGGGGCCGAGCGCGTCGCGCCGGCGCTCGAGCTGCTTGACGAGCTTGGGATGCACCGTGAAGCCCTCGGGGATCGCCACCAGCTCCTTGTTGAGGATCCGCAGCCGCTCGGCGCTCACCGCGGTCTTGACCTCCGGCGACGGCGTGCGGTCCAGCGTGTACTCGCCGGTCGCCTGCTCGACCTGGCCGACCTCCTCGGCGTGGCGGATCTGGGCCTTCAGGCGCTGGTGCAGGCGCGTGAGCTCGTCCCACACCTCGCCCGTCTGCTGGTCGACCTCCGGCTTGGAGATGACCCCCTGCGCGATGAGCTGCTCGGCCCAGATCTCCGAGACGCGCTTGTGCCTGCGGATCCGCGTGGCCTGCTCGGGCTGCGTGTAGGCGGGCTCGTCGGCTTCGTTGTGACCGAAGCGGCGATAGCCGATGAGGTCGATCAACACGTCGTGGCCGAACTCCTGGCGGAAGGCGAAGGCCAGCCGCACCGCGGCGATGCACGCCGCGACATCGTCGGCGTTGACGTGGATGATCGGCACGTCGAAGCCCTTGGCGACGTCCGAGGCCCAGCGCGTCGAGCGGGCGTCGTCGGGATCGGTGGTGAAGCCGACCTGGTTGTTCTGGACGAGGTGCAGCGTGCCGCCGACCGAGTAGCCGTCGAGCGCCTGGAGGTTGAGCGTCTCGGGAACGACGCCCTGCGCGGGCAGGGCGGCGTCGCCGTGCAGCACGATCGGCACGGCGCTGGCCACGTCGCGGCGCGCGTGCGGGCCGAGCCGGGTCGTCTGGGCGGCGCGCGTGGCGCCGGTGACGACCGGGCCGACGTACTCCAGGTGCGAAGGGTTGGACTCGAGGTTGACGAGGATCGAGGAACCGTCGGGCAGCTGGTAGGAGCCCTGCGCGCCGTGGTGGTACTTCACGTCGCCGGTGCCGCCCTGCGGGATCGTCGTGACCGCCTCGAGCGTCGAGGCGCCCTCGAACTCCGCGAAGATCGTGTCGTACGGCCGCCCGAGGTTGTGCGCGAGCACGTTGAGGCGGCCGCGGTGCGCCATGCCGAGCACGACCTCGCGCCCGCCGTTGCCCGCGCACAGCTGGATGAGCTCGTCGAGCATCGGCACGGTCATGTCCAGGCCCTCGATCGAGAACTGCTTCTGGCCGAGGTAGGCCTTGTGCATGAAGCGCTCGAGCGCGTCGACCTCGATGAGCCGCTTGAGCAGCGCCTTCTGCTCGTCGGCGCTCAGCGGCGCGCGGAACTCGCCGGACTCGATCTTCGCCCGCAGCCAGGTGCGCTGGCGATGCGAGGAGATGTGCTCGATCTCGTAGGCGATCGTGCCGCAGTAGGTCTCGCGCAGGTGTGGCAGCGCGTCGGCCAGCGTCGCCCCCGGCACCTGGACGCGCAGGATCCGCGCCGGGATGCGGGACATGACCTCCTGCGTGAGGCCGAGCGGCTCGGGGTCGAGCGCCGGATCGCCCTCGGGCTCGCGGCCGAGCGGATCAAGGCGCGCCGCGAGGTGGCCGTGCGTGCGATGCGCCTTGAGCAGGGAGACGGCGGCCTGCACGGCCTGCAGAAGATCCTCGTCGGGCTCGGCGGCCGGAGCCGGCGCCGGCGCGGCGGCGTCGCGGGCGGTGGCCGCCGCGGCGGCGGGGGCCGGCGGCGTGGGCAGCGGCGCGAGGTCCATCCCGAGCTCGTGGAAGAGCTGGTCGTAGAAGCCATGCTCGCCCTGCAGGTACTCCTCGACGACCTTCAGGAACTGGCCGGACTCGGCGCCCTGGATGACGCGGTGGTCGTAGGTCGAGGTCATCGTCATGACCTTCTCGGCGCCGATCATCTGGCCGACGTTGCCAAGACCCACGGGATAGCCGATCGCGCCGGTGGCGATGATCGTGCCCTGGCCGGCCATGAGCCGCGGGACCGAGGCGATCGTGCCGATCCCGCCGGGGTTGGTCAGCGAGACGTTCGCGCCGGTGAGGTCGTCGGCGGTGAGCTTGTTGTCGCGAGCGCGGGCGATGAGGCTGCCGAAGCAGTCGAGGAACTCGGGGAACGTCCGGCGGCCGGCGTCGCCGATGACCGGGACCATGAGCGTCCGGCTGCCGTCCTTCTTCTCGACGTCGACGGCGATCCCGAGGTTCACGGCGCCGTCGTCGACGCGGTGCGGCCGGCCGTCGATCTCGGCGTAGTGGTGTGTCATGACCGGCATCCGCTCGGTGGCGGCGCGGGCGATCGCGTAGGCGATGAGGTGCGTGAAGGAGATCTTGTGGCCGGCGTTCTTCAGCTCGCCGCGGCGGGCGGTCATCGTCGTGACCGTGATCGTGCGCAGCGAGGTCGCGGTCGGAACCTCGCGCGAGGCCTCCATGTAGCGCGCGAGCATCGCGGCGCCGCCCTTGAGCTCGGTGGCGCCGGCGGGCGCGGCGGCGGGGGCGGCGGCGGGGGCGGGGCGCCGGGCCGGCTGAGGCGGCGGGGGGGCGGCCTTCGCCGCGAGCACGTCGGCCTTCGTGATCCGGCCGGCGGGGCCGCTGCCCGCGACGGCGGAGAGGTCGATCCCCTCGGCGGCGGCGACGCGCCGTGCGACGGGTGAGGCGGCGCCGTTGCCGTCGTGGACGGCCGGCTGGCGAGCGGGCTCGGCAGCGGCGGGTTCGGCGGCCTCGGCGGGAGCGGGTGACGCGGCCGCCGGGCGGGTCGCGGCGGCGCCGTTGCCCTGGGCGTCCGCCGCACCGGGACGCATGCGGGCGATCGTTTGACCGACGGACACCGTCTCGCCGGCCGTGGCGAGGATCTCGGCGATCGTGCCCGTCACCGGAGCCGGCAGCTCCATGTCGACCTTGTCGGTCGACAGCTCGACGACGGTGTCGCCCTCCTGCACGGCGTCGCCGACCTGCACCGCCCAGTCGAGGATCGTCCCCTCCTGGACGGACTCGCCGCCGGCGGGCGTGACGATGTCGACGAGGCGCTGCGGGGCCGGCGGCGGGCCGCTGCCGTCGCCGTCGGCGGGCGACGCTGCGGACGCGGCGGGAGCCGCGCCGTCAGACGGGGCGGCAGCCGTCGCCGACGCGCCGTTGCTCGGGGCGATCTCCGCGAGCACCGCGCCGACCGCGACCGTGTCGCCCTCGGCGGCGAGGATCCTCACGAGCGTGCCGGCCGCCGGCGCGGGGACCTCCGCGTCGACCTTGTCGGTCGAGACGTCGACGAGCGGCTCGTCGGCTTCGACGGCGTCGCCCTCCTGTTTGTGCCACTCGAGGACCGTGCCCTCGCGGACCGACTCGCCCATCGCCGGGAGCGTCACCTGAACTGTCGTGTTCACGGCCATGCCGAAGGTCCACTCTAGAAGGTCGTGCCGCGCTCGGCGGGGGTGTTCCGGACGAAGGTGCGACGCGGGCCCGACAGGACCATCTCACAGGACTACCCCGGGTGGCGAGGCCGGTTGCATTTCGCCCACCACGGCCGCGTGGATCGGATGCGCGTACACGGGCGCCGGCGGGTAGCGTGGCCGCGAGGCATCCGTGACCGGCGCCGGCTCGATCGACATCGCCCTCGACCACAACGTGGGCGCGCTGCGTCGCAGCGCCGGAGTCGACGACGCACCGGCCGGCGTGCTCGACCTCCTGCCCGACGCCGAGGCGCTCCTGGAGGAGGCGGCGCGGCTGGGCGTCAGCGTGCGGCTGGCGCTTCCGCCGCCGCTGGGGAGCGCGACGCTGCGCGAACTGGCCCGGACGCACCCGCTCGTGCAGGAGATCCGGGTCCTCGACGGCCGCGCGCCCCCGCCCGACGGCGGGCCGCACGTCCTCGTCGCCGCCGACCGCGTCGTCCGCGCCGCGGCCGCGGCGCAGGGCTGGTCGGCGGTCGCGCATCCGGCGATGGCGCTGCCGACGCTGCTCGGGCAGCACTTCGTGTTCGTGCGCCTGGCCGGCGACGTCGACGCGCTGCGCGACGCACCCGGCGTCGTGCCGTGCTGGGTCGAGCGCGACCCGGGCGGCGACTGGGCCTTCGCGCTGGTCTCGCCCGCCGGTCTGGCGCGGGCGATCGACGCCGGCCTGGCCATCGACCGGCTGGCGCTGCGCCATGACGTGCAGGACGCGCTGCTCGTCCAGCTCGACGAGGGGATGCGCGCCGGCGAGCTGTCGTCCTACGAGGTGCTGTGGTCGCGCGGCAGCCGGCTGCTGCTCGCCGTCGGCGCGGACATCCGCAACGACGAGGTCCCGGCGCACGGGGCGCACGGGCACTTTCGCCTCCTCACCCCCAGCCCCGAGCTACTGCGCCCGGCGCGCGTCGCGCGCACCGCGCCGGCGGGGCGGCAGGCGGACGGCGCCGGGCGCGCGCTCGCCGATCCGGCGCCCGTCACCGCCATCTCCTACGAGGCCGACGTCGCCCGCTACGCCGGCGGCACCCCGCTGGCCGACGGCCCGCCCCTGCGCTCGCGCCACAGCTCGCACCCCGACAACGCCCGCGTCGTCGTGGCGCTGCTCGGCGAGCTGCGCGCGCTCGGCCTGGCGCCGGTGGCGCACGAGTTCGCCTTCGGCGGGCGGGTCCTGCGCAACGTCGCCGCCGACGTGCCGGGCGAGCGGGCCAGCCTCGTCGTCGTCGGCTGCCATCTGGACTCCACCGCGGCGCGCGATCCCGGCTTCACCCCGGCACGCGACGCCGCGCGGGGGGCCGACGACGACGCGTCGGGCATGGCGGCGGTGCTGGCGATCGGGCGCCACGTCGCCGCGCTGGCGCAGCCGACCCGTCACACCGTGCGGCTGTGCTTCTTCAACGCCGAGGAGTCCGGCCTCGTCGGCAGCCGCGCCTACGCCGCCTCGCTCAAGGCGCGCGGCGCGGAGATCGCCGCCGTCGTGTGCATCGACATGATCGGCTTCAACTCCGACAGCCTGCGCTCGTGGGAGGTCCATGCCGGCTTCACCGATCCGGCCATCCGCGATCTCAGCCTGCCGCTGGCGCAGGTCGTCGCGCGCGCCGCCGAGCAGCTCGGCGTGCTGCCGCCGGCGCAGGTCTACAGCGGCACGACGCCGACCGGGGGGACCGACCCGGCGCGCTTCGACGGCGCGATCAACCGCTCCGACCACGCGTCGTTTCAGGAGCAGGGCTACCCGGCCGTGCTCGTCAGCGAGGACTTCTTCCCGAACCGGCCCGGCGACCCGGCCGCCGACCCCAACCCGAACTACCACTCGAACACCGATGCCGCCGTCGACGGCGCCTATGGCGCCGACATCACCCGCGCGGTCAGCGTCGCGGTGCTCGAGCTCGCGGCGGGCTGACGCCGCGTTCAGGCGCGCGTCGGCGCCGGATCGCCCGCGGCCGGTGCGGCGCTCGCGCGGCTCTGGCGCCAGAACTCGTAGGAGCCGATGAACGGGCCGATGCCGCCGAGGACCGCGACCGCGACGGCCAGACGCAGGTCGATGACGCGCAGGCGCAGGGCGGCGAGGCAGGCCAGCGACATGGCGATCCAGCCCAGGCCGTGGGCCATGCCGAAGATCGCCTCGAATCCCGCCAGTCCGGGCACGAGCCAGACGACGAGCAGCACGGTGTAGACCGCGGAGTGCAGGAACGAGCCCCACTTCAGGCGATCGAAGGTCAGCAGGCCGGTCATCGGCTGTGCGCCGCCAGCAGCGAGGCCATCCGGCGCAGCGGCTCGTCGGCCTCGGCCGGCCAGTCGGCGACGTCGGCCGGCCACCAGGCGTAGGCGTCGTGCTCCTCGTCCATCGTGATCTCGGCGCCCTCGGGCAGCCAGGCGAGGCCGACGACCATGACGAGCTGGTGGGGCAGGCGAACGAGCGCCTCGACCGTGAGCCGCTCGGGCCGCACCGACCACTCCTCGTCGAGCTCGCGCACGAGGGTGTGGGCGGGGCTCTCGCCGACGTCGACCGCGCCGCCGGCGCCGAGCGCCCAGCGGCCGGCCCACGACGACAGCCACGGCGCGCGGCGGCCCGCCAGCCAGCGCCCGTCGGCGGAGCGCGTCACGGCGAGCGCGGCCATCGAGTGCGAGGCGTCGCCGTCGACGAGGCGCAGCGCCCAGCGCACCGGCTGCAGCTCGAGCACGAGGTCCTCTCCGCGCTCGCTGTGCGCGACGAGCCGCGCCGAGAGGCCGTCGTGGCTCGGCGAGCCACGGTCGCGCAGCGCCGCGATCGCCGCGTCGGCGGCCTGCGCCTTCGTCGCGGGCGGGTCGTAGTGCTCCTCGTGCCAGCGCGTGTGCACGCGCTCGGCCGGCCAGTGGCCGCGGGCGAGGATGGCCGGCTGCTGCATGCCTCCACGATAGTTCGCGTCCGCACGGGCGGACGCGCCGGGCCGCGCCCGTTGCTCAGGCGGCGTGAGCGGGCTCGCGCGCGGCGAGCTCGAGCACGAGATCGGCGGCGGCGGGCAGCTCGGGGAGCTGTGGCCCGAGCGGCGGCGCGGCCAGCGCGTGGACGAGCGCGTGCGCGAGCTGCGGCCGGTTCCTGGCCACGGCGGCCATGTCCAGGCGCCGGTAGGCGCGGTCGTTGGCGCGGATGTGCCCGCGCGGCCAGCCGTAGGAGATGACGCGGCAGTCGCACATGAGCGCCTCGAGCACGGTCAGACCGGCGGTGGCGTGGATGAGCACGTCGGCGGCGGCCAGCAGCAACAGCATGCGATCGGTGAAGCCCCACACCTGCACGCGGTCGTCGTCGCCGTAGGCCGCCTCGATCCGCGCGCGGACCGCCTCGTCGTGGCCGACGAGCACGACGACGGTGTTCGCGCCGTAGTGCAGCGCCGTGTCGGTCGCGCCGGCCAAGTCGCCGACCGCCCAGCCGCCGCCGGAGACGACGACGAGCGAGCCGCGCTTCGGCAGGCCGAGCTCCTCGCGGGCGACGTTGCGCTCGGGCGGGTCGGTGAAGCGGGGATCGGAGGTCAGGCCGTGGACGGCCTCGATGCGGGTGCCCGGCCCGGCGATCGCACGGGCCTCGGCCTCCGACGCGGGGTGCGTGATGAGGTGCAGGTCGATCCCGGGGTGCGCCCAGTGGCGCAGCGCCGCGAGGTCGGTGATCGCGCTCACCGCCGGGCTGTGCAGCGCGCCGTCGCGCCGCATCCGGCCGAGCAGCTCGCTCCACAGCGGATAGGTCGAGACGACGACGTCCGCCGGATGTGCGGCGAGGTGCGCGGTGAAGCGGCCGCGGACGAGCCGGTCGACGACGGCCGCCGCGGCCTCCCGCGTCGGCGCGAGCCGCGTGCCGAGCAGGTAGCGCGCCTCGAAGGCCAGCGTGCCGAGCGCGGAGCCCGCCGCGGGCACGCCGCCGACGAGCGCGCGGGCCGGCGCGCCGGCCAGCGCGAGGCCGTCGACGACGGCGGCGCGGGCGCCGCGCTCGCGCAGCGCGGCGGCGAGGACCTGGGCGGGCACGTCGTGGCCGGCGCCGATCGAGGCGGTGAGGATGGAGACGGTCGTAGGCATGGTTGGCGGTTATCTTCGCGTAGTGGCCGCGACCGGGAGCACGAGACGCCGCAAGCACTGGGGCTGGGGCTACGAGGACGAGGCGTGGTCGGCGCCGCAGCTGCGAGCGATGACGGCGGGGCTCGAAGAGCACCTGGGGATCGCCGGCGACGGCGAGGTGCGCGAGCCGGTCTCGCTGGGCGACGTCGTGCTGCCGAAGCCGCGGGTCGCCGTCCCGATCGCCCTGCGCCCGATCTGCGCCCACGGCGTCTACGCCCGCGCGTCGCATGCCTGGGGCAGGTCCTACAGCGACGTCGTGCGCGGCTTCGACGGGCGCTTCGACTTCCCGCCGGACGTCGTCGCGCGCCCGCGCGGCGAGCGCGACGTCGAGGCGGTGCTCGAGTGGGCGGCCGGCGCCAACGTCGCGGTCGTTCCCTACGGCGGCGGGACGAGCGTGTCGGGCGGGGTGCAGTGCGAGGTGCCGGCGCGCTTCGACGGGGTCGTGTCGCTCGACCTCGGCGCGATGGACCGCGTGCTGCAGATCGACGACGTGTCGCGCTCGGCGCTGATCCAGGCCGGCGCGGCCGGCCCGGCGATCGAGAAGCAGCTGCGCGCGCTGGAGCTGACGCTGCGCTTCTACCCGCAGTCCTTCGAGCTGTCGACGCTCGGCGGGTGGATCGCCACGCGCGCGGCCGGGCACTTCGCCACGGCGGAGACGCACATCGACGACCTCGTCGAGTCGGTGCGGGCGATCACGCCCAGCGGCGCGTGGGAGTCGCGGCGCCTGCCGGGCTCGGGCGCGGGCGTGGCGCCCGACCGGATGCTGCTCGGCTCGGAGGGCATCCTCGGCGTGGTGACGGAGTCTTGGGTGCGCGTGCGCCCGCGCCCGCAGGCCAACTCGCTGGCGGCCGTGCGCTTCGACGCGTTCTTCGACGGCGTCGACGCGCTGCGGGCGATCGCGCAGTCCGGCCTGCGGCCGTCCAACTGCCGGCTGATCGACGCCGAGGAGGCGCGCATGACCGGCGCCGCCGACGGCACCGCGGCGCTGCTCGTGCTCGGCTTCGAGGGCGCCTCGGAGGCGCAGATGCCGGTCGGCGAGCTGCTCGACCGCGCGCTGCACATCTGCGCCGAGGCGGGCGGCGAATGGGACGAGGGCGCGGTCCGCCGGCCGAGCTTCGCCGGCGACGTGGCCGGCGGCGGCGACGCGGTCGGCGCCTGGCGGGCGGCGTTCTTCCGCGCGCCGTACCTGCGCGACGCGTTCGTGGCGATGGGGATCCTCAGCGAGACCTTCGAGACCGCGGTGACGTGGGAGCGCTTCGCGTCGCTGCATTGCGCGGTGACCGCCGCGGCGGAGGAGGCGATCGGATCGGGGGGGCGGATCACCTGCCGGATCTCGCATGTCTATCCCGACGGCGCGGCGCCGTACTTCACGGTGCTGGCCCCGGCGCGGCGCGGCGCGGAGGTGGAGCAGTGGGCGGCGATCAAGGCCGTGGTGAGCGACGCGCTGCTGAGCGCCGGCGGGACGATCACCCACCACCACGCCGTCGGCCGCGACCACCGCGCCTGGTATGACCGCCAGCGCCCGGACGTCTTCGCGGCGGCGCTGCGGGGGGCGAAGGCGACCGTCGACCCGGCCGGGATGCTCAACCCGGGGGTCCTGATCGATGTCTGACCGGTCCTGGAGGGCCGCTAACGCGGCAGGAACACGACACGGTCCGCGAGCCGCTCGACGGCGTTTGCGTCGAGGTCGACCAGCCCGCCGAGCTCGTGGACCGAGGCAAAGCCGTTGATCTCGGCGCGCACCTCGACGATCCGCGTCGCCAGCGCGTCGTCGACGCCCGGCAGCTTCAGCAGCGCCGCGAGCGACGCGTTGTTGACGTCGACGAGACCGGCGTGCTGCGCCCCGGGCTGGTCGGGCCGGCCGACGCCAAGCTCGATGGCGAGGTCCGTCTCCTCGGCGGCGATGCGCTGGCCCTCGCGACGCTCGGCGAGGCGGCGCTCGGCCTCCTCGCGCCCGCGGGCGAACGACGACGCGGTCTCGGCGACATAGGTCGGGCGGATGATCAGCGTCGTCGCGATCGCGCCGAACCAGCCGAGGATGATCAGCCCGCCCGCTCCACCGCCGCCGTCGTTGACGATCGCGGCGATCCAGCCGGCCAGCGCGATGACGCTCCAGAGGACGCCGGCGGCCACCCACCCCGCGCGCCCGCGCTGCCTGCCGGGGACGATCGGCGCCCATGCACCGAGCCCCATCGGTGTCGCCGAGACCCACACCCACCACGGGACGCCGTTCATGGCGGCGGAGGATATGAGGCGCTACGGTTTGAAGCGAGATGCCGACGCCGACCGAGAAGATCGCCGCCAACCTGCGCGCCTTTCAGATCGCGCTGAACTCGCACGACCGCGAGAACCCGACGCACACCGCGCACGGGATCGGGCTGGCGCACTTCGACATGGAGCGGCTCGGCTTCGACGAGGGCGAGGAGGTCCTGCCCGGGATCACGATCCACGCCGACAGCGGCGTGACCGGCAACTTCCGCGTGCTCTGCGACGGCGACCACCTCGAGGAGCTCGAGGCGCAGGAGGCCGAGGTCGTCGACGCCGTCTCGACCCAGTCGACGCCCGTGCCGGTCGGCACGCCGCGCGAGGACGAGCGCTCCGCCTGATCAGTCCGCGTCGAGCTCGACCTCGACGCCCTCGCCGCTGAAGCAGACAAGGCCGGCGATCTTCATCGCCTCCGCGCGCGGCAGCTCGTAGGAGTGCGCCGCGTCGCGGAGGGTGTCCCCGCCGGCGTGGACGTGCCAGTAGATCGCGTCGCCCATGTACGGGTCGGTCGTCGTCGTGTCGCTGGGGCGCAGGTGCCCCGCCACCACGTCGCCGCGCGGCAGATAGGCGCGAACCGGCAGGCTCGTCTCGAAGACGAGCGTCGGGCGAGTGCTCTGCGCGATGCGCTCGCCGGCGACGGTGACGCGGACCGGACGCGAGCTCGTGTGCACGTCGACGCGGTGGTAGGGATCGCGCAGGCCGCCGGTCACCGGCTCGTCCTCGACGAGCCAGCGGTCGGCCTTGCCGGGATACAGCGCCGCGAAGCCGCGCAGCCAGGGCGCCGCCTCGAGCGGCTCCTCGTAGCCCCAGATCGCGTCCTCGCGCAGCTCGTCGCCGGCGCGCAGCGACCAGTACGCGGCGTGGCCCTTGAACGGGCAGTGCGAGGTCGTGTCGGTGCGCTCCAGCAGCGCCGCGTCGAAGTCCTCCAGCGGGGCGTAGGCCACGGGCCGGATCCCGGTCTCGTGCAGGAGGTGCGCGCGGCGGGTGTCGAGCACGAGCGTGTCGCCCACGAACGCGCGCAGGCGGCGAGCGTCGGGCTCGAAGAGGAGCTTGTGCGGGGGCGACTGGATCGCGTAGTTCGTCTGGCCGGACCTCCCGCCGAGCGGGCCGCTGCCCCGGGTGAGGCTCACAACGTCGCCTCGACCTTCAGCTCGCGCCCGAACGCGCGCTCGAAGAGGTCGACCTCGCGCTGCGCCGCCCAGCGCTCGACCGACGCGCTGCCGTCGGCCTCGAGCGCGAGCCGGACCGTGCCGTCGTCGGTGGTGACGTGCGCCGCGCGGACGCTCTGGTCGCGGCTGCGCTCGAGGTCCTCGGCGAGCCGCAGCAGGATCGACAGGCGGTCGAGGCGCTCGGCGTCGCCGTCCTCGGCCAGCGGGGAGAGCTCACCGAAGTCCGGCATGCCCTTGCGGTGATAGCGCGCGGCCTGCGCGACGAGCGCGACCTCGCGCGGGTCGAAGCCCGGCAGTCCGGCGTTGAGAATGAGGTACCTCGAGTGCTTGTGGTGGTCGTCGTAGTCGACGGACATGCCGATGTCGTGCAGCACGCACGCCGTGAAGAGCAGCTCGCGCTCCCAGCGGTCGCCGGGGTGCAGGCCCTGCTCGGCGAGCTCGTCGAAGAGCGACAGCGCCAGGTGCGCGACGTGCTCGGTGTGCCGGGGGACGACGGCGTAGCGGGCGGCGAGGTTGGCGACGCTCGAACGGCGCACGTCGTCGAACAGCGGCGGGTCGCCGGTCAGGTGCTGGCTGAAGAACACGCCCTCGCGCAGGCCGGCCTCCGTGACCGTGATCGCGTCGAACTCGCCGTGCTCCAGCACCGCTTGAACGACCATCGCGCCGGCCAGGATGAGGTCCGCGCGGGCGTACTTGATGCCCTTGACGTCGCCGCGCTCGTCGGCCGGCATGTCGGCGAGGCGCTCGACGAGGTCGTCCAGCGCGCCGGTGGTGATCTCGAAGCCCTGGATGCCGCCGAGCGAGGGGCGGCCGGTCTGCGCCTGGATCGCGGCGGCGAGGTTGCGCATCGTGCCGCCGATCCCGACGAGCCGGCGGCCGGCACGCGGCAGCCAGTCGACATCCTGCTCGAGCGTCTCGCGCGCGTGCGCGCGCAGCGCCTTGCGCGCCTTCTTCGTCGGCGGGTCGTCCTCGGCGAGGAAGTGCTCGGTCATCCGCACCGCGCCGAGCGGCCACGACCCGAGCCGACCGGGGTGGCGGCTGAGGACCTCGACGAGCTGCAGCGAGCCGCCGCCGAGGTCGAGCACGGCGCCGTCGGCCAGCGTCGTCGAGTTCACGGCCGCCAGGTAGCCGTAGTAGGCCTCCTCGTCGCGGCTGAGGACGGAGACGTCGAGGCCGGTCTCGTCGCGGACGCGCTCGAGGAAGACCTCCTGGTTGGAGGCGTCGCGGATGGCGCTCGTCGCCACGGCCCGGACGCTCGCGTGGTCGAGGCCGCTGGCCGCGGCGAAGTGCGCGAAGACCTCGGCCGCCTCGCGCGCGCGCTTCATCGGGGCCTTGCCGAGCTTGCCGGTCGACTCCAGGCCCTCGCCGATGCGCACCGGCAGGTAGATCTCGTCGGTGAGCTTCCACCACCCGTCCGCGGCGGTGAAGACGACGAGCCGAAACGAGTTCGACCCCATGTCGATGACGGCTGTCCTGCGCTCGGCCACGACGGTCGTGCCTTCAGCTCGAGACCCGGTGCATCATCGTTGGCCCAGCTTAGAGGCGTGGTCGGTGATGGTCCGCGCCCGCGTGACACAGGAGGTGGCCGGCATGGCAGAGGCGCGCGCTCGCCTCATCGGGATCAACCACGTGGCGCTCGAGGTCGGCGACGTCGACGCGGCGCTGGAGTTCTACGGCGGCCTGTTCGGCTTCGAGCTGCGCGGGCGGGTCGGGTCGCGGATGGCGTTCCTGGACGCCGGCGACCAGTTCGTCGCGCTGTCGGCGCCGCGCCGGACGGCGGCGGACGAGGACCGTCACGTGGGCTTCGTCGTCGACTCGCGGGAGGCGTTCGCGGCGGCGGCGCGGGCGGCCGGCGTCGCGCTGCTGCCCGGCCGCGGCACCCGCTTTCGCGATCCGTGGGGCAACCACATCGAGGTCGTCCAGTACGACGAGGTGCAGTTCTCCAAGACGCCGGGCGTGCTGCGCGGGATGGGGCTGGAAGGGTTGCCCAAGACGCCGGCCGCTCTCGCGGAGCTGCGCGAGAAGGGGCTGGCCGACGAGGTTGAGTGAGACCGGGGCGCCGGCCGCACGGCGCGGGGCTGGTCGCCTTGTTCATGTGGAGCATGAACAGACCGACCAGACCC
Source organism: Solirubrobacteraceae bacterium (assembly GCA_030681525.1). GTDB lineage: Bacteria > Actinomycetota > Thermoleophilia > Solirubrobacterales > Solirubrobacteraceae > CADCVQ01. Next base: position 2,584 of record JAUXSD010000136.1, on the reverse strand, counting down.
ACCGGCAGCACTCGTTGAGGGGGGCGAACTTCGGGCGGTGGTCGCCTTGTTCATGCGGTGGATGAACAAGCCGACCAGACGAGTCCCGACGCTTCGATCGCCCTGCTCGCCGCGCGGCAGCACGGTGTCGTCAGCTGGCGGCAGCTGATCGACGCCGGCTTGGGCCGGGGCGCGATCGACCATCGCTGCCGGATCGGCTGGCTGCACCGCGTCCACCGTGGCGTGTTCGCCGTCGGGCACCCGCCCCTCACACGCGAGGCGCGGTGGATGGCGGCGGTGCTGGCCTGCGGAGACCGTGCCGGCCTGAGCCACGCCTGTGCCACCGCGTTGTGGGAGATCCGGCCCTACACGGGGATCTACATCGACGTGACGGTCCCGAGCCGGACCGGCCGCTCCAGCCGCGACCGCATTCGCCTGCATCGCTCATCGATCTTCGATGCCGACGACATCACCACTCACCGCGCCATCCCGGTCACCACCATCGCCCGCACGCTCCTCGACGTCGCCGTGATGCTGAGCGAGCCGGCGCTGGCCCGAACGATCGAACAGACCGAGATTCGCCGGCTCTTCGATCTCGCCGCCGTCGAGCAGACGATCGCGCGCCATCCGAACCACCGCGGAGTAACAGCGCTCCGACGCGCCCTCGCGCTCTACCGCGACGACGAGTTCTCGCGTTCAGAGCTCGAGAAGGCCTTCCTCGCCCTCTGCGACGCGCACGGGATCCCGCGGCCGCTGGTCAACCACATCGTGGAAGGCAAGGAAGTCGACTTCTTCTGGCCCGACCATCGCCTGATCGTCGAGACCGATGGCCGCGCCACGCACTTCACGATCGCCGCCTACGAGGGCGACCGTGCACGGGACGCGTACCTGCTCACGCTCGGCTTCCGCGTCTTGCGCTTCACCGAGCTCCAGGTTCGCTTCGACGGCGCGACGGTCGCCGCACGGCTGGCCGCGGTGCTCGCTACGAGTGCTTCTCGATGATCTCCACGCGGTAGCCGTCCGGGTCGCGCACGAAGCACAGCAGCGAGCCGCCCTCGCGCACGGAGTACGGCGGCTTCTCCGGCTCGATGCCCTGCTCGGCCAGCGCGGCGAGCGTCTCGTCCATGTCCGAGACGGTGATCGCGATGTGGTTGTAGCCCGTTCCGTGGGTGTACTCCGAGACGCCGTGGTTGTAGGTCAGCTCGAGCCGATCGCCGTCGCCGGGCAGCCCCATGAAGACGTTGATCGCCTCGTCGCGGATCGGCTTGCGGGCGCGCTCCTCGAAGCCGAGCGCCTCGTAGAAGGCCACGGATCGGTCGATGTCGCCGATCCGATAACACGTATGGATGAGCTCCTTTGCGGGCATGGATCACACAGTACCCTGGGCCTCATGCTGATCGAACGCTCGATGTCTGACGGCTTTCTGACGAACACGTACCTCGTCGCGCGCGAGCCCGGGGCAGCGGGATTCCTGGTCGATGCCGGGGGGCCGATGGAGCCGCTCTTTCAGGCCGCCGAGCGCAACGACATCGCGGTCACGCACCTGCTGCTGACCCACCACCACCACGATCACGTCTGTGATCTGGACGCGGTCACGCGGCGCTATCCGGACATCGTGGTCCTCGCCCATCCCGACGAGCCGCTCGACGCCGAGCCGTTCGCGCCGCTGGAGATCGGCGGCATGCACGTCGGCGCGGTCCACACCCCCGGGCACACGAAGGGAATGCTGAACTTCACCGTCCCCGGCCACGTCTTCACCGGCGACACGCTGTTCAAGAACTCGATCGGCGGCGTCAACGCGCCCGGCAGCACGTCCTACGCCGACATCAAGGGGTCGATCATGGACACGCTCATGAGCCTCGACCACGCCACCGAGGTGCACCCCGGCCACACCGACCCGACGACGATCGGCGAGGAGTGGGAGCGCAACGCGTTCATCCGCGTCTGGCGCGGCCTGGACCCCGAGGGCGACGAGGCGGTCACCGTCCAGGGCCAGCCGGCGACGCTCGTCGTCTGGGGCGACGACTACGACGGCGGGCACAAGGCCTGGGTCCGCTGGCCCGATGGCCGCGACGACATCGTGCCCGGCTCGCGCGTGGAACGCACGGCGGAGTAGCGGCCTCCGAGCTCCGGCCGGAACGTCGCGCGACATGGCCAAGAAGGACGCCATCCCCACCTCGCGGCTCAGCCGCTCCTCGAAGGTCGGCAAGCTCGCCGCCACGCAGGCGGCCAAGCAGATGGGCACCCGCGCGACGAACGTCGCGCGCGGCGAGGTCGGCAAGGAGGCGGCGCTCGCCAAGCGCCAGCTCGAGACCGCCGAGCAGATCGTCGCCGCGCTGGGGGCGATGAAGGGCGCGGCGATGAAGCTCGGCCAGGTGCTGAGCTTCCTCGACGTCGGGCTCGTGCCCGAGGAGCACCGCGAGGAGTTCCAGCTCAAGCTCGCCGCGCTGCGCGACGCGGCGCCGAACGTCGCCTTCAAGGACATGAAGAAGGTCATCGAGTCCGACCTCGAGGAGAAGCTCTCGGACGTCTTCAGCGAGTTCCAGGAGGACGCGATCGCGGCGGCGTCGATCGGTCAGGTCTACCGCGCGCGCCTGCGCGAGGA
>JAUXSD010000133.1 GCA_030681525.1 Solirubrobacteraceae bacterium | reverse complement strand
GCCAGGGCCAGTCGGGGTGACAGACGGTGCGCAGCGAGGTCGTCGCCGCGACCGGGCGGCCGAGCGGGCCGAGATCGACGATCGCGCCGTCGGCCAGCAGCGCGCCGACGACCGCGTCGTGCTCGCGCAGGTGGGCCAGCTCCCAGGGATGCGCCGGGATCAGGACGCGCTCGCCGAGGCCGGCCAGCGCGGCGTCGAGCGCCGCCTCGTCGACGGCCGGATCGTCGCGCAGCAGGGACTCGGCCAGCCGCGGCGCGGGCGTACCGGTGGCGCTGTCGTGCTCGACGAGGCCGGCCTGCACCGCCAGCCAGTGCAGCTGAAAGCGCGCCGCGGTCTCGGGCGAGAACGCGCGCAGCGCGGCGTCGCTCATCTCGCTGCGGCTCTTCGGCGTCGGGTGCAGCATGTGGCCTAGCAGCAGCGCCTGCTCGCTGTCGAGGAAGCTCAGCGGCGCCGCGCTCCACAGCGCGTCGACCTCGTCCTCGCGGGCGGCCAGGAAGGTGGCGACCGCGCCGACGCTCGCGTCGATCCTGGCCAGCAGCGCGGCGGGGTCGGCCCCGGTCGCCCCGGCGCAGGCGCCGAGCGGCCGCACGAGCAGCTCGGCCACCGTTGCCAGCGACGCGACGCGCGGCTCGCCGCCGTCGACCGCGAGCTGCGCCGGCAGCCGGAAGCGGTGGCGCGACGTCGGCGACAGGTAGCGCACGCCGGCGAGCAGCGTGCTGTGCAGCTCGGCGATCGGCAGCACGGCGAGGTGCGTGTCACCGGGCTGCGCGAGGTCGGGCACCTCGCCGGCCGGCACGACGTGCCAGCCGCCGTACTCGCGCATGTAGCAGTTCAGCAGCGCCTCGGTGGCGGCGCGCACGGCGGCCGCGTGGGCGCGCGACCGGCGGCCGAGGACGTGTGCCGGCCCGATCATCGCGCGGTCTCGGCGTGAGCGCGGGCGTCGCGCGCGGCGCCGGCCACGAGCTCGAGCAGCCGCTGGACGCCGGCCTCGTCGGCGAGCGGGTTGACGAGCGTGAGCTTCAGCGCGATCCGTCCGTCCAGCCGGGTGCGCCCGACGATCGCGCGACCCGAGCGCAGCAGCGCGCGCTGTGCCGCCACGTTGACGGCGTCGACCGCCGCGGCCGGCAGGGGCGAGCCCGCCGCCGGGCGCCAGCGAAAGACGACGGTGACCGTCGACGGGGGCGCGAGCAGCTCGAGCTCGTCGTGCTCCTGCACCGCGCGGCCCGCGGCGGCCGTGAGGTCGACGAGCCCCTCGACCATCGCCGCCATCCGCCGCCGGCCGGTGCTGCGCAGCCCGACGAGGATCTTCAGCGCGTCGAAGCGCCGCGACGTGTCCAGCGAGCGCCCGACGAGGTTCAGCACGCCGTCGGCCTGGTCGTCGGCGCGGTTGAGGTAGTCGCTGTGGTGGTGCACGGCGTCGAGCACAGCGACGTCGCGCACGAGCAGCGCGCTTGCGCCGATCGGCATGAACCACAGCTTGTGCAGGTCGGCGGTGATCGAGTCGGCCCGCTCGAGGCCGGCCAGCCGCGGCGCCAGCCGCGGCGACAGCGCGAACGCCGAGCCGACCGCGGCATCGACGTGCAACCAGGCGCCGCAGGCGCGGGCGCGCTCGGCGATCGGCGCGAGCGGGTCGATCGCGCCGAGGTCGGTGGTGCCGGCGGTGGCGACGATCGCGATCGGCTCGTCCCCCGCGGCGTCCAGCGCGGCGAGCGCGCCGTCCAGCGCCGCGACGTCCAGCCGGCCGGCACGATCGGTGGCGACGGCGACGACGGCGTCGGTGCCGAGCCCGAGCACGGCGGCGGCGCGGCGCACGCTGTCGTGGGCGCCGCGCGAGGTCACGATCCGCCAGCGCCGGTGGCGGGCGGGCAGCCCCGCCCCGAGGCCGTGCCCGGCCACGCGCGCGCACGCCTGCTCGCGCGCGATCAGCAGCCCGAGCAGGTTCGACGCGGTGCCGCCGCTCGTCAGCACGCCCGAGCCATCGGGCAGGCCGAGCGTCGCGGCCAGCCAGCGGACGAGGTGATCCTCGACGAGCGTCGCGGCGGGCGCCTGGTCGAAGGAGTCCAGCGACTGGTTCGTCGCGCCGATCGCCAGCTCGGCCGCGGCGGCCGGCAGCAGCGTCGGGCAGTGCAGGTGCGCGGCACAGCAGGGATCGGCGACGTCGACGCCGTGCGCCAGCACCGTCCCGGCCAGCCCTGCGAGCACGTCCTCGAACTCGATCCCGTCCTCCGGGCACGGATCGATCGCCGCGATCGCGGCCGCCAGGGCGGCCGGGTCCGCGCCCGAGTACGGCCGGCCTCGGCCGGACGCGGCGGTGACGGCGTCGGCCACCGCGAGCGCGTGTGCGCGCAGCTGCTCGCCGGGCCGCGGGCCCGCGCCGAGAAACAGCGCCGGCGCGACGGCGGCCGGCGCCGTCATGTCGCCCGCCATGCGCTCCAGACCGCCTGGCCGAACGTCTCGGCGATCCGGTCGACGTGCTCGGCCTCGATGATCAGCGGCGGCAGGAAGCGCACGACGGCGCCCTCGCGGCCGCCGATCTCGACGAGCACGCCGCGCTCGAGCATGGCTCGCTGGACGGCGCCGGCCAGCCCGCCGTCGGGTCGCGGCACGCCGTCGGCGTCGCAGCGGCGCGGGTCGACGAGCTCGACGCCGACCATGAGCCCGCGACCGCGCACGTCGCCCACCACCGGCAGGCCGGCGGTCTGCTCGCGCAGGCCGTCGAGCAGGCGCTCGCCGAGCGTCGCCGCCCGCGCGGGCAGGTCGTGGTCGACGATGTGGCGGATCGTCGCCGCGCCGGCGGCGAGCGCGAGCTGGTTGCCGCGGAACGTGCCCGCGTGGGCGCCCGGCTCCCACGTGTCCAGGCCGGCGCGGTAGACGATCACGGCCAGCGGCTGGCCGCCGCCGACGGCCTTGGAGAGCACGAGCACGTCGGGATCGAGGCCGATGCCGTCCGAGCCCCACAGGGCGCCGGTCCGGCCGAGCCCGGTCTGGACCTCGTCGGCGATCAGCACGCAGCCGGCGTCGCCGGCCGCCCTGCGCACCGCGCGCGCGAACGACGCGGGCGCCGGGTGGACGCCACCCTCGCCCTGGACGGGCTCGACGAGGATCGCCGCCGGCGGCAGGATCCCGCTGTGCGTGTCGGTCAGCGCCCAGCGCAGCGCGCGGGCGCAGAGATCGGCGCCGCGCTCGCCGCCCTCGCCGAACGGGCAGCGGTAGGCGGAGGGAAACGGCAGGTGCTGCACGTCGGCGCCGAGCGCGCCGAGCGGCGCCTTCGGTGCGTGCGCGCCCGACAGGGCCAGGGCGCCCTGCGTCATGCCGTGGTAGGCGCCCCCGAAGGCGATCGCTCCACTGCGCCCCGTCGCCGTGCGGGCCAGCTTGACCGCCGCCTCGACCGCATCCGAGCCGGTCGGCCCGCAGAACTGGATCCGCCCGCCGCGCAGCGACTCCGGCAGCACCGCGAACAGCGTCTCGACGAAGGCGTCGCGCAGCGGGGTGTCGAGGTCGAGCGTCGTGAGCGGGACGCCGGAGTCCAGCGCCGCGCGCAGCGCGGACACCACCGCCGGATGGCCGTGGCCGAGGGCCAGCGCGCCGGCGCCCGCGAGGCAGTCGAGGTAGACGCGGCCGGCGCCGTCGCGCACGTGGACGCCCTCGCCGCCGACGAGCGCGATCGGCAGCCGGCGCGAATACGTACGGGCCGCGGATTCGCGGCGCTGCCCGCGCGCGGCCTGCAGCTCGTCGGCAGGCGGCTCGGTCGCCGGCATCCGCGCGGTCATCAAACCCACCTCTGAGATCCAGTCAGGTGTGCCTTACGAACGTGCGCCGGTTCGGTCCTCATTTAGGGAAACCTAACAGGACGTCGGCCCGTTGCGGGAGCATCGCGTCTCCCGCGGGCGGCGGCGGTGCGGCGGGGTCCTATCCGGCTGTGGCGGCGCTAGGCGGCGCGGGCGCGCACGATCAGCCCGCGCGCGGCCTTCTCTGCGATCACGCGCTCGGACGTGTCGCGGCCTCGGCCGAGCGCCACCTTCAGGTGGCCGGCCGCAGGCTGGACGTCGAGCACCGCGAGCTCGGCCCCCGGCACGAAGCCCTCGTCGTAGTACCAGTGCAGCAGGTCGCCGTCGTGCTCGACGAGCCTCATGATCTCGCAGCGATCGCCGGTCGCCAGCTCGGAGAGCGCCTGCAGGTCGGCGTTCTCGGCGCGCTCCTGCTCGGGCGCGATCGGCCAGCCGTGGGGGCAGCGGTCGGGGAAGCCGAGGCGCTCGTTCATCCGCTCGATCATGTCGGCGTTGAAGGCATCGCCGAGCTCGTCGGCGTGCTCGTGGGCGCCGGCGGCGCTGTAGCCCAGGAAGTCGGTCAGGAAGCGCTCGATGATGCGGTGGTTGCGGACGACCTGCTCGGCCCGCTCGCGGCCCTCGTCGGTGAACACGAGCTCGCGCCCACCGTCGCGCTTGAGCAGGCCGTCGCTGCCGAGCCGCTTGAGCATCTCGCCCACCGCGGCACGCGAGACGCCCAGCATCTCCGCCACGCGCGCGGCGTTGGCCGGCGACCCCTCCGCGGGCTGATACTCGCCGATCGGGGACACGAGGAAGTAGATCGCCTCGAGGTAGTCCTCGACGGAGTGCCCGTGCGCGTGCGCCACGGCGCAGATGATAGTCCTCGACCGCGGCCGCGAACCCAGCCTGGAACGCGGCCCGGTGGCCGAAAACGATGCGTCGTGCGTGCACCGACGTTGCGTCAAGGCCCTGCCCCTTAGGTCTGTTAGGGTGTCCTAACGGATGCTACCAGGGGCCCCCGTGGCCTGTCTCCTGGGGCGCCTGTCATCTGGATTGGGGAAGGCACGCGATGAGACTCGACGTCCGGACACACGCGGCACTCGCCGCCGGCGCGCTCGCCTTGGTCGCCCCTGCGCCCGCGGGCGCGGCCACCGTGACGACCACGAACGCCTGCCTCTACAGCGTCAACAACGAGTACCGCGACCAGCTCGTGACGCTCGGTGGGGCCGGCTCGCCGCGCGAGGC
>JAUXSD010000132.1 GCA_030681525.1 Solirubrobacteraceae bacterium | reverse complement strand
ACCTCGCGGCCACGACCTCCGCCCTGACGTCCAACGGCGACAGCCTCGCGCAGGGCATCGGGCTGCTGCCGAACCTCATGCGCAAGGCGAACACGACGTTCGTCAACCTCCGCGCCTCGCTCGACGACCTCACGCCGCTCGTCGACGACGCCAAGCCGATCGTCCGCACGAAGCTGCGCCCGCTGCTCGCCGAGCTGCGGCCGTTCGCCGTCGACGCCCGGCCCGCCGTGCGCGACCTCTCGCGCACCGTCCGCAGCGCCGGTGACGACAACGACCTCGTCGAGCTCCTGCGCCGCCAGCCGGCGATCGACCGGATCGCCAACCAGACCGGCGAGCGCAACGGCGCCGAGCGGCCCGGCGCGTTCCCGACGACGATCAAGGCCTTCGAGGGGATGACGAAGCAGGTCGCGTTCCTGCGTCCCTACGCCCCCGAGCTCGTCGGCTGGTTCGACGACTTCTCGGCCACCGGCATGTACGACGCGATGGGCAGCTTCTCGCGCGCGGGCCTGCAGCTCAACGGCTTCACGCTCGGCCCCGCGCTCAACGCGCTGCCGATCCCCGCCGAGCTGCGCAACCTCATCCTCGCGGCGGGGACGCATCCGGGCCGTGACAACCGCTGCCCCGGCTCGCTGGAGCGTCGCGCGCCCGACGGCTCGAACCCCTACAAGCCGTCGCCGGACTTCAACTGCGACGAGACCCAGGTGCCGATCGGGCCATGAGCGTCCTGCGTCCGATCACCTCGCGCGCGCTGCTGGTGGCGCTCGCGGTCGCGGCTGCCGCGGTCACCGCGGTTGCCTGGCTCGCCGTCGCCTCGGCGCAGGGCGCCGACGAGCAGCGCCACACCGTCGTGCTCGACAACGCCTTCGGCCTGACCGAGGACTCGGACCTGCGCTCCTCGGGCGTCGTCGTGGGCAAGGTCGAGAAGCTCTCCGTCCAGCGCTCGACGGCGCGGGCGCTCGCGCGCGTGGTCGTGACGAAGCCGAGCTTCGCGGGTTTTCGCTCCGACGTCTTCTGCGAGGTCAAGCCGCAGTCGCTGATCGGCGAGTACTACCTCGACTGCGACCCCGGCGAGCGAGACGACGCCGCGCCGGAGACGATTCCCGTCGAGCAGACCGCGGGGACGATCCCGCCCGATGTCGTGCTCGACATCCTGCGCCGGCCGGCGCGGGAGCGCTTCGGGCTGATCCTGACCGAGCTCGGCATCGGCCTGACCGCCCGCGGCGAGGACCTCAACACGACGCTGCGCCGCGCCGTTCCGGCGCTGCGCGAGACCGACAAGGTCCTCGAGATCCTCGCCGACAACCGCCAGACGATCCGCCAGCTCACGCGCGACGCCGACCGCACGCTCGTCGGGATCGCGCGCAACCGCCGCGATGTCGGACGCTTCGTCCGCGAGGCCGGCGACACAACGCAGGCGTCCGCGAGCCGGGCCGGCGCGCTGCGCTCGACCGTGAACAAGCTGCCGGGGTTCCTGCGCGAACTGCGCCCGACGCTCGCCGAGCTCGGCACGACCGCCCGCGTCCAGACGCCCGCGCTGCGCGACCTGCGCCGCGCCGCCCCCGACCTCACCGAGTTCCTCCAGCGCCTGGGCCCGTTCGCCGAATCCGCGCGGCCCGCCGTGCGCGGCCTCGGGCGCGCCTCGGACACCGGCAGCAGCGCGGTGCGCGAGGCCCGTTCCACGGTCAGGGAACTGCGCGCGCTGGGCACCGCCGGCACCGAGCCGATGCGCAACCTGCGCTTCGTGCTCGAGGACATCAACGACCGCAGCCGCGCCACCGAGCCCAACCGGCTCAGCCCCGGCAACGGCGCCGGGTTCACCGGCCTCGAGGCGCTGCTGCAGTACATCTTCGTCCAGTCGCAGGCGATCAACATCTACGACTCCAAGGGCTTCATCCTCAAGCTCAACGTCCTGCTCAACGAGTGCACGCAGTACACGAACGCGCAGACCGCGATCGAGCACCCCGAGCGCACGAAGCACTGCCGGCAGTGGCTCGGTCCCACACAGCCGGGCGTCACGACGGGCGCCGTCGCACGGACGACGCCGAACAAGCCGCGTAGCCGGCGGCCCGCCGACGAGACGACGGCCGAGCCGCCCCAGGGGCAGCCGGCCCCCACGGCGCCGGATCCCGGGAGCAGCACACCGCCGCCCCCACCACCCCCGCCGTCATCGAAGCTCGACCCGCGCGACCTGCTCGACAAGCTGCTGCCGCCCGGCATCACCGACAACCTGCCGCCCGCGCTGCGCCCGAAGGGCGGCTCGAGCACGTCCAACGCCGAGGGCGAGCGCCACCTCCTCGACTACCTGCTGGGGCCATGAGAGGCCGCCGCGCACCCTCCGTCGCGTCCAACCCGGTGTTCGTCGGCGCCGTCACGGTGCTCGTCGTCGTCGTCGCGGTGCTGCTGGCCTATCAGGCCAACCAGGGCCTGCCGTTCGTGCCGACGTTCGAGCTGAAGGTCGACACGCCCAACGCGGCGCGCCTCGTCGTCGGCAACGAGGTGCGCGAGGGCGGCTTCCGCGTCGGCCAGGTCGCGAAGATCGAGCCGGTTGCGGGCCGCCCGCGCGGCGCGCAGCTGACGCTGAAGCTCGACAGGTCCGCGACGCCGATCCCGCGTGACTCGACCATCCGGATCCGGCCGCGCTCGGCGCTCGGGCTGAAGTACGTCGAGCTCGTGCGCGGCAAGTCCGACGAGGAGCTCGTCGAGGGCACGACGATCGCGACGCGCGCCAACGCCGTAGGCCCCGAGCTCGACGACTTCTTCGCGATCTTCGACGAGCCGACGCGCGAGAACATCGACCGCAACCTCGACTACTTCGGCACGGGCCTGGCCGGCCGCGGCGCAGCCATCAACCGCACGCTCGGCGCGACGCCGCAGCTGTTCGGCGACCTGCCGCCGGTGATGCGCACGCTCGCCGATCCCGATACGCAACTCGTGCGATTGCTCGACGAGACCGCGGACGTGACCCGCGTCCTGGCGCCCCTGTCGGACACGCTCGCGCGCGGGTTCACCGGGATGGCCGACACCTTCGAGGCGCTGTCGCGCGACCCGCAGGCGCTGCGCGACTCGATCGCGCGCTCGCCCGGCACGCTGCAGCAGGGGATCGACGACCTGCCCGCGACGCGCCCGTTCCTCGTTGCGCTGGCCGGGATCTCCGACGAGGTCCGCGGCACCGCGGGCGAGCTGCGCGCGAGCCTGCCGGCCGTCAACCGCGCGCTTGCCGCCGGCACGCCGGTGCTGCGGCGCACGCCCGAGTTCACCGAGGATCTCGAGGGCACGCTGCGCGCGCTGCGCTCGCTGGCGCGGTCGCCGACCACCGACATCACGCTCGGCGGGCTGACCGACACGATGCGCACGCTGAACCCGACGCTGCGCTGGGCCGGTCCCCACGTCACCGTCTGCAACTACTTCACGACGATGTGGACGAACCTCGCCGACCACATCTCCGACGAGGACGCGACCGGCACCGTGCAGCGCGTGCAGATCAAGATGGCGCCGCTGGAGCAGGAGAACTCGCTGCTGTCCTTCGGCGCGACGGAGCCCGCCAACGCCGATCACATCGACCCCGTCCAGCACGCGCTGTTCGGCGATGCGGTGCAGCTGCACGACCAGCTCTACGGTGCCTCGGTCGACGCGCAGGGCAACGCCGACTGCGAGGTCGGCCAGCGCGGCTACCTGCCGCGTCTGGCCAAGAACTACCCCGAGAAGTTCCACATCGTCGTCGACGCGCGCACGCCGGGCTCGCAGGGCCCGACCTTCAAGGGCCGGCCGCGGATCCCCGAGGGCCAGACGTTCTCGCCCGAACCCAACGGCATCGCACCGCCGGTGAACCCGTGAGACGCGACCGCGGACCCAGCGCCTTCGCCGTCGGCATCGCCGTGATCGTCTTCGCGATCGTCGTGACGTACCTCGGCTTCACGAAGGACGTCCCGCTGCTCAACAACCCGTACGAGATCAAGGCCGCGTTCCGCGACACGAGCGGCATCAACGCGGGCTCGCCGGTGCGGATCGCCGGGGTCGAGGTCGGCGAGGTCAAGAGCGTCAAGCAGACGCGCGCGGGCGCGCGCTCGGCCACGCTGACGCTGGCGATCCGCGACAACGGCCTGCCGGTCTACGACGACGCGACGGCGAAGATCCGCCCGCGGATCTTCCTCGAGGGCAACTTCTTCGTGGAGCTCACCCCGGGCACCGCGCGCGCCGGCGAGCTCGGCGACGGGGAGACGATCGCCGTCGACCGGACCGCCAGCCCGGTCCAGTTCGACCAGGTGCTCAGCGCGCTGCGCAGCGACACGCGCGCGGACCTGCGCCAGACGTTCGTCGAGATCGGCAAGGCGCAGGATGCGGGCGGCGCGCGCGCGTTCAGCGAGTCGCTGCGCTACCAGCCGGGCGCGTACAGGTTCACCGCGATCGTCGCCGAGGCGCTGCTCGGCAAGCGGCCCGGCGATCTCGGCGAGTTCGTCCGCGCCGGCGGTGCGACGGCGGAGGCGATCAACGAGCCCGGCCGCCTCAGCACCCTGATCGCCGACTTCAGCACGACCGCCGGCGCGCTGGCCGCGCGCGAGGACGCGCTGACCACCGCCGTCGGCGAGCTGCCCCGCACGCTGCGCGCGGCCACCCCCGCCTTCGACGCGCTCAACGACGCCTTCCCCGACGTGCAGCGCTTCGCCCGCGACGCGCGGCCCGGCGTGCGCTCGCTCGGCCCGACGGTCGACGCGACGCTGCCGCTGATCCGCCAGCTGCGCGGGCTCGTCCGCGAGGAGGAGCTCGGCACGCTGGCGCGCAACCTGCGCAGCGCGACGCCCCCGCTGGCCCAGGTGGCCAAGACGAGCGTGCCGCTGCTCGGCCGGCTGCGCGAGCTGGCGAGCTGCGCGACGAACGTGCTCGTGCCGTTCGGCGACGACAAGCTCGAGGACAAGGCCTTCCCGACCCACGGCCCGGTCTACCAGGACCTGGCGAAGTTCCTGCCCAACCTGGCCGGCGAAAGCCGCTCGTTCGACGCCAACAGCCCCTGGTTCAAGGTCCTGGGCAGCGGCGGCGCCGAGACGCTGAACATCGGCAACGGCCTGTTCGGCACGGTGGCCGAGCCGATCGTCGGCAACAACCCGCCGCCGATCCGCCAGCGCCCGCCGCTGCGGCCCGACGTGCCCTGCGAGACCCAGGAGCCGCCGGATCTGCGCTCGATCCCGAAGGGTCCGCCGCCGAGCATCGACACGAACACCGCGGTGGCGCGGACGCGCGAGTCCAAGGCGCAGTCGGTGGCCGTCGCGCTGCTGCGCCGCGAGCTGAAGGCCAAGGGCAGCGACGTGAAGGTGCTCGACCGCGCGATCACCGTCGGCGAGATCCGCAGGATCGCGGCCCGCAACGGGCTCACCGCACAGCTCAACCGCGTGCTCAGACGGCAGGGCACCGGATGAGCCGCGTCATCCGCAAGAACCTCGGCCCGTTCGTCGCGATCCTCGTGCTCATCGCGATCGCGTTCGTCGTCGGCGGCTACATCCTGGAGCACCAGCGCTTCCGCGTGCCGCTCGCCGAGGAGAAGCCGATGCGCATCCACGTCGAGCTCGACACGGCGCAGGCCGTGACGCCCGGGCAGGGCCAGACGGTCCAGGTCGCCGGCGTGGAGATCGGCGACATCGGCGACGTCAAGCTCCGCGACGGCCGCGCGCTCGTCGGGCTGGACATCAAGCCGGAGTACGAGACGCTCATCCGGCGCGACGCGAAGGCCGCGCTGCGGCCCCGCACCGGTCTGAAGGACATGTACGTGCAGGTCTTCCCGGGCAAGGACCGCGTGCCGGTGAAGGAGGGCTTCACGATCCCGATCGCCAACTCGCTGACCGACGTCGACCTCGACGAGATCCTCTCCGAGCTGGACGCCCGCACCCGCGACTACATCACGCTGCTGGCCAACGGCGCCGGCGAGGGGCTGCGCGGCAAGGGCGACGACCTCGCGCGCGTGCTCAAGCGCTACGGGCCGACGGTGCGCGACCTCGGCCGCGTCAACCGCGAGGTGGCCAAGGAGCGAGTCGCGCTGCGCCGCCTCGTCACATCGCTGGCCCAGATCAACGGTGAGCTGGCCAAGCGCCCCCAGGACCTCTCGCGCCTCGTCTCGACCGCGTCGACGACCCTGGACGCGTTCGCCGGCGAGGACGACAACCTGCGTGACGCGGTCGGCGAGCTCGCACCGACTCTGCAGACCGCGACGGCGACGCTCGACGCCGTGACCCCGTTCGCCAACGAGCTCGGGCCGACGACGAAGGCCCTGCTGCCGGCGGTGCGCGAGCTCGAGGACGTCAACGCGGCGGTCAGCCCGTTCGCCCGCGAGGCGACGCCGATCGTGCGCACCAAGATCCGGCCGTTCGTCCGCCGCGCCGTGCCGCTCGTGAAGGATCTCGCGCCGGCCGCGCGCGGGCTCGGGCGGACGTTCCCCGAGCTGGACCGCAACGTCAAGGTCATCAACGACCTCACGAACATGCTCGGCCACAACCCGGGCGGCCGCGAGGCGCCCGACAAGGCGGGGCGCGACGAGGGCTATCTCTTCCATCTGGGCTGGCTGGCCCACCAGACCGTCAACCTGCAGAGCGTCGACGACGCCAACGGCCCGATGCGGCCGATCTTCCTCACCGGCACCTGCTCGACGCTGACGAGCCTCGTGCACGACTTCCCGCAGGCCGAGTTCGCGCTCGGTCTCTCGCCGCTGCTGGCCACCGTCTGCCAGAACCCCACGACACGCTCGCTGAGCGTCAAGCGCGCGATACGCGCCAACGGCGGATGAACACCGAAGGCCCGACACCCGGCCGCATCGTCGTCATCGCGGGCTTCGCGCTGACGTGCTTCGGGCTGCTGCTGTTCCTGTGGCTGGCCTTCGGCGGCGCGATCCCGCTCAAGCCGCAGGGCTACCGCGTGCAGGTCGCGTTCACCGACGCGGCGACGCTCGCCGACCAGGCCGACGTGCGGACGGCCGGCGTGAAGATCGGCAAGGTCGTCAAGAAGGAGCTCGCGCCCGGCGGCGGCAAGCTGCTGACGACGATCGAGCTCGACTCGAAGTACGCGCCGATGAAGGCCGACGCGCGCGCGATCCTGCGCCAGAAGACGCTGCTCGGCGAGACCTACGTCGAGGTCACGACCGGCAGCCGCGGCGCGCGTGACCTCGCCGAGGGCGCCCGCCTGCCCGACGCCCGGGTTCGCGCGGCGGTCGAGTTCGACGAGCTGTTCTCGATCTTCGACGAGGACACGCGCACGGCGTTTCGCCAGTGGCAGGCGAGCGCCGCCCAGGCCGGCGCGGGACGCGGGCGCGACCTCAACGACGCCCTCGGCAACCTGCCGGTGTTCGCCGAGAACGCCGAGGACGTCGTCGACGTGCTCGACGACAAGCGCGCCGCGCTGCGCGACCTCGTCGCGAACACCGGCCGGACGTTCGAGCAGCTGACCGACGACGAGGCCGCGCTGGCGACGTTCGTGCGCAGCAACACCGAGCTCTTCGACGAGCTGTCCGAGCGCCGCGAGGCGCTGGCCGACTCGATCCGGATCCTGCCGACGTTCCTCGACGAGACGAAGGCGACGCTCGCGCGGGTGCGGACGTTCGCGGTCAACACCGAGCCGCTGATCCGCGACCTCGATCCCGTGCTCGACGACCTGCAGCCGACGCTCGCCTCCCTGCGGCGCCTGTCGCCGGACCTCGAGAACCTCTTCGACAACCTCGGCCCGCTCATCAGCGCGGGCGACGACGGCCTGCCGGCGCTGTCGCGCACGCTGCGCGGCCTGGACCCGACGCTCGCGGCGACCGGTCCGTTCCTGCAGCAGGTCAACCCGCTGCTGCGCTACCTGGAGTTCAACCAGACGAAGATCACGGACTTCATGGGCATCGCGGGCGGGACGCTGAACGGCATCCGCGCGGCACCGGCCGGCTCGAAGAGCAACGGCCACGTGCTGCCGCAGATCATCATGCTCGGCTCGGAGTCGCTGCCCGCGCCCACGACGCGGTCTAAGACCAACCGCGGCAACGCCTACCTGCGCCCCGACGCCGACCGCGACGGTCAGAACACGATGATCCTGCCGAGCTTCGACTGCAACAACTCGGGCGTGAAGGGGCCGACGAACACGCCCGGCTGTCGCGTGCAGCAGGACATCCCGATCCAGGGCCTGAGCCAGCGCTTCCCGCAGATCCGGCCGGGCCTGCCGGGCGGCCGGCTGCAGCCCGGCGGCTGAGCGCTCGGCGGCGACCTCCGGGATGACGGTGCGCGTCGGGGTGGTCGGCCACGTCGAGTGGGTGCAGTTCGCGGTGGTCGACCGCGTGCCCGCGGCCGGCGAGATCGTCCATGCCCGGGAGACGTTCTTCGCCCCCGCGGGCGGCGGCGCGGTGGCCGCCGTGCAGCTCGTCAGGCTCGCGGGATCCGCCGTGTTCCTCACGGCGATCGGCAGCGACGCCGCCGCCGGCGAGGTCGCCCGGACGCTGCGCGAGGGCCTCGGCGTCGAGGTCCACGCCGGGACCCGCGAGGAGCCGCAGCGGCGCACGTTCACGTTCCTCGACGGCGCCGGCGAGCGCACGATCACCGTCCTCGGCGAGCGGATCGTGCCGTTGCGCTCGGATCCGCTGCCGTGGGAGTCGCTCGCCGAGCTCGACGCGATCTACCTGACGGCGGGCGACCCGGGCGCCGTGCGGGCGGCCCGCGCGGCGCGGGTGCTCGTCGCCACGCCGCGCGCGATGGACGCGCTGGCCGCCTCGGGCGTGCGGCTCGACGTGCTCGTGCGCAGCGCCACCGACCCCGGCGAGCGCTACGAGCCCGGCATGCTCGATCCGGCGCCGCGCTGGGTGGTCAGCACGCGCGGGGCGCTGGGCGGCTCGTGGAGCGGCGAGACGGAGGGCGCCTGGGAGGCGACCGCGCTGCCCGGCCCCGCGGTCGACGCCTACGGCTGCGGCGACTCGTTCGCCGCGGCGCTGGCCTACGGGCTCGGCGCGGGCCTGGAGCTGCCCGCCGCGATCGAGCTGGGCGCGCGCTGCGGCGCGGCCTGCCTGTGCGGGCGCGGGCCGTACGGCGCGCAGCTGACGCTCGCGTAGCGCGGCGGTCGCCCGGTCGGCTTGTTCATGTCCCACATGAACAGACCGACCAGGCACGCGGGCCCCTGGAGCGGACTCCAGAACAATCGGTCTGACTCCCTCGATGATGCAGTTTCTGCGCCACCAGACGGACGGCGTTCGACCGACGTCGACTCAGCGCTGGCCGCGCACCCGGAACGGCTTGGACTCGTCCCAGCGCTCGAACCAGTGCGCGCCCTCGCGGATCGAGAGGAAGACATCGGACTCGAGGTCCAGCTCGGCGAGGAAGTCCCGCCGCGCCTGCGCCGGGTCCTCGCCCTGCGGCGCCTCGATCGCGACGCCGCGCTCGGGGTGCGCGTCCGAGGCGATCAGCGCGTAGCGCGAGCGCCCGTCGTAGGCCAGGCCGACGTAGGACATCGTGCCGAGCCCCTCCTCCTCGCCCTGCACCCACGTCCAGCCGAACTTCTCGGTCAGGTCGGCGGCGCTGCGGTCGAGGACCGCGATGTAGTCCATGACGACCGGGATCCACTCGTCCGCGGTCTGCTGGGTCAGTCGTCCGGTCGCCACGCTCACGCCCCCAGCGTACGACGCAGCGCCTCGAACGGGCGCTCCCCCGGCTCCACGGCGATCGGCGCGCGGCGGACCTTGCCCCGGTAGACCTCGATCGAGCCGTCGCCGCGGACGTCGGCGCCGGCCTGGACGCGCGGACGCAGCCGCGACGGGCCCGAGAGCTCGCCGCGGGCGGAGACCTGGTCGGCGGGCGAGTACTCCCGCGTCAGCGCCTTGCGCGTCTCACGCCGCGCCGCCGGGCCGAGCGTCGTGAGCTGGACCTCCAGCGAGTCGATCGCGTCACGCAGCTCCTCGTGGCGCGTGCGGGTGATCCTCGGGCCCACGCGGATCGTCACGGTGTACGGCATCGGCGGGCGATGGTAGTGCGACCCCCGTCCGCCTCGCCCGCCCCGCCGTTCGGCTGCAGCCGTCCGGCCGGGGCCGGCGTCCGCGGCGGGCATCGCGACGCTCCCGGTCCGATATCCGTACCCGCCGCGTCATGACCACGTGGACGTCCCGCCCCGGGCAGGGGGACGCCATAGAGCTCAGCGCTGGTCGATCGCCACGTAGTCGCGGTTGCGCTCGCCCGTGTAGATCTGGCGCGGGCGCGAGATCTTCTGCTCGTCGTCCTCGACCATCTCGCGCCACTGGGCGATCCAGCCGCTCGTGCGCCCGATCGCGAACATCACCGGGAACATCGCCACGGGCAGCCGCAGCGCCTCGTAGATCAGCCCGGAGTAGAAGTCGACGTTCGGGTAGAGCTTGCGCTCGATGAAGTACTCGTCCTCGAGCGCGATCTGCTCGAGCTCGAGCGCGAGGTCGAGCAGCGGGTTGCGGCCGGTGACCTCGAAGACGTCCTCGGCGGCCTTCTTGATGATCCGCGCCCGCGGGTCGTAGTTCTTGTAGACGCGGTGGCCGAAGCCCATCAGCCGCTGCTTGCCCTCCTTCACGCCCTTGACGAAGTCCGGGATGTTGTCGCGGTGCTTGATGCGCCGCAGCATCCGCAGCACCGACTCGTTGGCGCCGCCGTGCAGCGGCCCGTAGAGCGCGGCGATCCCGCCGGCGACCGCCGAGTACGGGTCGGGCTTGGCCGAGCCGATCGAGCGCACCGCGCTCGTCGAGCAGTTCTGCTCGTGGTCGGCGTGCAGGATGAACAGGACGTCGAGCGCCCGTTCCAGGCGCGGATCGGGCTCGTACTTGAGCTCGGTCATCTTGTACATCATGTTCAGGAAGTTGCCCGAGTACGAGAGGTCGTTGTCGGGATAGACGTACGGCTGGCCCTGCACATGGCGGTAGGCGAATGCCGCCAGCGTCGGCATCTTGGAGATGAGCCGGACCGTCTGGATCTCGCGGTTCTCGGCGTCGTCGATGTCGTTGGCGTCCGGATAGAACGTCGACAGCGCGCCGGTCGCGCCGAGCAGCATCCCCATCGGGTGGGCGTCATGGCGAAAGCCGCCCATGAACTCCTTGATGTTCTCGTGCACGAACGTGTGGATCGTGATCTTGTGCTGCCAGTCGGCCAGCTGGGCGGCCGTCGGCAGCTCGCCGTACACGAGCAGGTAGGCGACCTCGAGGTACGTCGACTTGTCGGCGAGCTGCTCGATCGGATAGCCGCGGTACTCGAGGACCCCGTTCGTCCCGTCGAGGTACGTGATCGACGACCGGCAGGCGGCCGTGTTCATGAAGGCCGGGTCGTACGTCATGAGGCCGAAGTCGTCCTCGGAGACGCGGATCGCGCGGAAGTCGAGTGCCCGCACGGTGCCGTCGACGATGGGGATCTCGTAGCTGCGGCCGGTGCGGTTGTCGACGACGCTCAGCGTCTGCTCGCCGCTCGGCGCGTCCGCCCCGTTGCTGGCGGGGTCGCTGGCGGTGCTCGTCGTGGTGTCGTTCTTTGAACTCATCTGCCTCCGATTATGCACCCCAGGCGTCCGATCAAAGCGCGAACGTCGTGTGAACTTCTCGCTACGCGAGAATCATTCGCGTTTCCAGCCGCCGCCGAGGAACCGGCTGAGCTTTCCCCCGCGGGCGTTCGCGCGAAACCGCGGACCCCCGGCCGGATCCTTCTCGGGCAGCTCCGCGACGCCCGCGGCGTCGAGCGTCAGGGTCACGCCCGCGGCCGTGATCCGGGCCACCTCGGGGGCGTCCACGAAGCGCTGGCCGGCCGGCGTGTCGAGCACGAGGCCGTCGAAGATGTGCTCGGCCTCGTTCTCCAGGACGTCACGCACGCTGCCCACCTCGCCGCCGTCGCGGTCGAGCACCCGGGTCCCTGCCGCGAGGACCTTGTAGGAGATCGCGTAGTCGCCGTCGTCTGCGTCAGATGGCGACATAGACCGCGGTGGACACCGTGGCCAGCACGAGCGCCGCGCTCAGCGCCATGATGCCGCGCGCCGCGCTTGCGCTGCCCGGGAAGTCGGGCTTCTTGAAGCCGACGACGCTGATCGCGATCGCGAACACCACGAGGATCGCGCCGGCGATGAAGAACGGCGCCTCGGACTTGTGATGCTCCTCGGCGGCGGCACTCTCCTCGGAGGTGGCTCCGGCGGCGTGCTCGGCGGCGGCGAGAATCGTGCTCAGGGTCTGGCTCATCGGGGCGGCGAGACTATCAATTCAGGCCCGCCCACCCGGACCCGTCCGCGCCGCGCCCGGACCGCCCTCGTAGCGGCTCTCGGTCGCCTCGCGCTGGCCGTGGTAGTGGCTGCCCAGCTCCGGGTGGCCGTAGGGGCGCAGCGCCGGCGCGTCGAGCGTCATGAACGACAGCTGGGCGATCGGCTTGGCGGCCCACAGCTTGATCGGCACGCGCGTCAGGTTCGTGATCTCGAGCGTCAGCGTGCCCTTCCAGCCCGGGTCGACGAAGCCCGCCGTCGCGTGGACGATCAATCCGAGCCGGCCGAGGCTCGACTTGCCCTCGATCCGCGCGACGACGTCGTCGGGCAACTCGACCCATTCCAGCGTACGGCCGAGGACGAACTCGCCCGGGTGGATGATGAACGGCTCGTCGTCGCCGATCGCGATCTGCTCGGTGAGGTTCGCCGGCGGCGCGGCGAGGTCGATCGCCGCCGTGCGGTGGTTGTGAAAGACGCGAAACGTGTTGCCGAGGCGCAGGTCGACGCTCGCGGGCTGGACCATCGCCGGGTCCCACGGGTCGATGACGATCGTGCCCTCGTCGACGAGGCGCATGATCGTGCCGTCGGACAGGACGGAGCTCGGGGCGCTCATCGCGCCGCTGAGCCTAGTGGTGACGCTCGACGGAGCGCGCGCGGACGGTCGCCGTGCGCACGCGCGGCGGCGGGGCAGCCTGCGGCGCGCCGTGCGGGCCGCGGCGCGGGTTGCGTGGCAGCGCCGGACCCGGTCGCGGGTGGCGCGGTCGCGGTCGCGGGCTGAGCGGACGCTTCGTGCCGCCGTCCTCGCCGGTCACGGGCTCAGGCTCCGGCTTGGCGTGGATCGCCCACCACACGATGTAGAACAGCGCGAAGATCGGCAGCTTCAGGACCACCATGAGGAAGATGAAGGTGGCGCTCACTCCCCGCCAGCGTACCCAGAGCGCGGGCATCGTGCGACTGCGCACATGCCATGTCGTGATCCGGCGGGCGTCGACCGGCGTTAGGCCCAGCACCCCTACGCCAGGAGACGTCACCCGTGTCACATCTGAAGCTCGAAGTCGTCGATGCCGACGGCGCCATCCGCGAAGCCGCCGCGACGGCCGGCCTGGACCGCGGCGACTTCCTCAAGAAGGGCGCCCTCGCCGGCGGCGGGCTGCTCGTCGGCAGCGCCATGTTCAGCGGCGTCCTCAGCAGCGCTGAGGCCGCGATCTCCATTACGCGCAAGTCGGCGGCCAACGACGTCAAGATCCTCAACTACGCGCTCACCCTCGAGTTCCTCGAGGCGACCTTCTACGAGCAGGCCGTCGCCAACCAGGCGTACGGCGGCAGCGCGGCGCTCAAGCAGTTCGCCGAGATCGTCGCCGTCCACGAGCGCAAGCACGTCAACTTCCTCAGGGGCGCGCTCGGCGCGAAGGCCATCAAGTCGCCGGCGTTCGACTTCGGCGACGCGGTGACCGACCAGGCGAAGTTCGCCGCGACGGCCCAGGTGCTCGAGGACACGGGCGTCAGCGCCTACCTCGGCCAGGTCGGCAACATCTCGGCCAGGGGCACGCTCGCCGCGGCCGCGACGATCACGACCGTCGAGGCGCGCCACGCCGGCTGGATTCGCACCATCAACGGCGAGCTGGGCGCACCGCTGAGCTTCGACAAGCGCAAGTCGGAGCGGTCGATCCTCAAGGCCGTCGGCGAGACCGGCTTCATCAAGCCGTAGGCAGGCGCCCGCCTGTCGTCCGCGCGGGGCCCGCAAGGGCCCCGCGGTCGTTCTCCGTCAGCCCTTCAGCGGCACGTCGGGCGTCTGGAAGGACGTGATCCGCTTGAGCGCCTGCACGCGCTCGACGATCTCCGGGCCGGCCAGCCGAGCAACGCGCTCGGTGCCGAACTCCTCGACGTTGTACGACGCGATCGCGGTGCCGTAGGCCATCGCGAGCTTGAGCACCTCGGGCGTCGCCTCGCCGCCGTGGGCGGCGATGCAGCCGACGAAACCGCCGGCGAAGCTGTCGCCCGCGCCCGTCGGATCGGACACGAACTCGACCGGGAAGGCGGGAATCCAGAAGGAGTCGTCGGCGGTCACGAGCGCAGCGCCGTACTTGCCGAGCTTGACGACCATCGACGAGGGCCCGTGGGCCATGATCCTGCGCGCGCCGGCGACGACCTCGCGCTCGCCGGTGAACAGCGTGACCTCGGAGTCGTTGAGGATCACGCAGTCGACCTCGGAGATCGCGGCGACGAGCGCCTCGCGGGCGATGTTCACCCAGAGGTCCATCGAGTCCAGGGCGACGAACTTCGCCTGCCCGCACTGGCGGCGCACGTTGAGCTGCAGCGCCGGGAAGATGTTCGCCAGAAACAGGACGTCGCAGTCCTGGGACGCCTGCGAGAGCTTCGGGTCGAAGTGCTCGAAGACGTTGAGGTCGGTCTCGAGCGTGTCGCGCGAGTTCATGTTCTCGTGGTACACGCCCTTCCAGAAGAACGTCTTGCCGCCGGCGACGTGCTCGATGTCGTCGGTGTTGACGTCGCGGCCGCGCAGGACCGCGTACTCCTCGTCGCCGAAGTCGTCGCCGACGGGGCCGACGACGCGCACCTCGTCGAAGAACGAGGCGGCCAGCGAGAAGTGCACGGCGGCGCCGCCGAGCATGCGCTCGCGGCCGCCGTGCG
>JAUXSD010000128.1 GCA_030681525.1 Solirubrobacteraceae bacterium | reverse complement strand
AGCGCGTTGCGCTGGGCCAGCGCGCGCCCGTACGCGCGTCGCGTCGCGCTGCGCACGGGCCAGCTGGCGGCGATGACCTGGTCGATGTGCGAGCGCCGCAGCGCCGGCGGGCCCTTGATGAGCTCCAGGCGGTCGGGCATGAACACGCAGACGAGCGGGCGCATCTCGACGTCGACGAGGCGCTCGACGAGCGTGCCGTCGGCCTGCAGGCGCTTCGTGTCGCCCGGCGTGAAGCCGACGGCCAGCGCGTGCGCGCGGCCCTCGCCGTCGCGCAGGTCGACCTCGACGCGCGTCGTCGTCGCGTCGAAGCGCACGACCTCGCGCTCGTTCGACGTCCGGCAGGAGCGCCCGGTGCAGCCGAAGTACAGCGCCTCGAGGAGGTTCGTCTTGCCCGCCCCGTTGCGCCCGTGGACGACCGTCAGACCCGGGCCGAGGGCGACGTCGGCGCGCTCGTAGCTACGAAAGTCGCGCAGGCGCAGCTGTGTGACCAGCATGCTCGACGGGTGGCTCGGGGGTGGGCGGGTGGGGTTCGATTACACGTTCAGCCTGATCGGCATGATCAGGTACAGAAAGCCACTGCCGTCGGCCGACTCGATCAGGCCCGGTCGCAGGGGGCTGATGAGCTTGAGCACGAGGTCGCCGCCGTCGGCGCTCTCGAGCCCGTCGCGCAGGAACTCCGGGTTGAAGCCGATCTCGAACGGTTCGCCGGCGAACGGCACCGGCAGCATCTCGCGCGCCTCGCCGACGTCCGGCGTCTGCGCGGACACCGTCAGCTCGCCTTCCTGGAACTGCAGCCGCAGCGGCGCGTTCTTCTGGGCCATGAGGCTGACGCGGCGCACGACCTCGGTCAGCTCGCCGGACGTCAGCGTGAGCTCGTGCTCGAAGGCGTCGGGCAGCAGCTGGCGATAGTTCGGGAACTGACCATCGATCAGCCGCGACGACAGCACGTCGCCGCCGATCTCGAAGACGATCTGGTTGGAGCGCACCGAGACCGTCAGCGTGTCGGCGTCGGCCCCCTGGGCGATGCGCGCCAGCTCCTGCAGCGCGCGCGCCGGCACGTTGGCCTCGAAGCCGCCTTCGAGCGGTGCCTCGAGCTTGGTCTCCTTGACGCTCAGGCGGTAGGAGTCGGTGGCGACCATCCGCAGCTCGTCGCCCGACGCGGAGACGAGGATGCCGGTCAGGATCGGCCGCGTCTCGTCACGCGACGCCGAGCGGGCCACGCGGTTGATCGTCGCCACGAATGCCGCGGCCGGGACGGCGACGACGTTCTCCCCGCCCGGCTCGGGCAGCGGCGGGAAGTCCTCGGCGCGCAGCGTGCGGATGTGGAACGTGGCCGCGCCCGAGACGACCTCGACGTCCTGCTCGGCGGGCCGCAGCTCGAAGGATGCGTCCGTGCCGGGCAGCGACCGGGCGACGTCGAGCATGAGCCGGGCGGGCAGCACGACGGTGCCCTCGCGCTCGACGTCGGCCTTCAGCGGAACGCGCAGGCCGACCTCCATATCGGTGGCGCGCAGCTCGGCGCCGGACGACAGGGCGCTGAGCTGAACGCCGGAGAGCGCCTGCACCGCGCTGCGTGTCGAGGCCACGCGGGAGACGACCCCGAGTTGCGCGAGCAGATCCGCGCACGCCGTCGAGAACTTCACGAGGACGACCGCTTACTCAAGATGGGGTTCATAAGGCGTGTGGAGTTGTGCAGAACGAGGGCATTGGACGCAGGATGCGGGTGAGGGCCGGGGAAGCGGCCACCGCTGCCTGTGCAGAGTGTGTCAGTTGGCGCGGTCATCGCGGGGCTCGGCGAGGCGCCGTTCGAGATCGTGCACAAGCGCCTGTGCGGTGGGATCCGTCGCGAGGCGCTCGCCGGCCTTGCGGCACGCGTACATGACCGTCGTGTGGTTGCGCCCGCCGAAGCCGGCGCCGATCGCCGGCAGCGACGCGCCGGTGTGCCGGCGTGCGAGATACATCGCCACCTGCCGCGCCCAGGCCACGGGTCCGGCGCGCGCGCCCGAGAGCAGCTCCTCGCGGCTGACCTCGAATGCCGCGCAGGTGAGCTCCTGCACGCGCTCGATCGTGGGCGTCTCGCGGCGGGCCGCCGCCCGCGGCGCCGGATACAGGCCGCCCAGGACCTCGTCGGCGAGCGCGGCATCGATGACGCGACCCGTCAGGGAGTGGAAGGCGACGACGCGGATGAGGGCGCCCTCGAGCGCTCGCGCGTTGGTCGTGATGCGGTGTGCGATGGCGTGCAGAGCGCCCTCGTCGGGCAGCTCGATCGCGTCGTGCTGGACGCGCTTGCGCAGGATCGCCAGGCGCGTGGCGAGGTCCGGCGCCTTGAGCTCGGCGACGAGGCCCGCCTGGAAGCGCTCGAGCAGGCGGGCCTCGAGCGCGGCCATGTCGGCCGGCAGGCGGTCGCAGGTGAGGACGAGCTGGCTGCCGGTCTCGTGGAGCGCGTTGAACGTGTGGAAGAACTCCTCCTCGGTCTTGGCCTTGCGCTGGAGAAACTGCACGTCGTCGATGAGCAGGACGTCGGTGTCGCGAAAGCGCGCCTTGAAGTCCTCGGTGCCCTTCGCCTGGATCGCGGCGACGAACTCGTTGGTGAAGCGCTCGGCTGTCGTCGAGCGCACGCGCAGCCCGCCTCCGTGCGCGCGCACGTAGTGGCCGATCGCGTGCAACAGGTGCGTCTTGCCCAGGCCGGGCGGGCCGTAGAGAAAGAGCGGGTTGTAGGCCTGGCCGGGCATCTCGGCGACCGCCAGCGCGGCGGCGTGGGCAAAGCGGTTGGAGTCGCCGATGACGAACTGGTCGAACGTGAGCTTGGGGTGGAACTCCGGCTCGGCATCGCGCGCGGCGGCCGCCGCGGCGGGCCGGGCCGGCGGCTCGCCGAGCGGTGCATCGGGCGCGACGACATCGACGGTCGTCCGCGGGCCGAGCACCGCGGCGGCACACGTCTGCAGGACGCGCGCGAAGCGGTCGGCGACCCACGAGCGGATCTCGTCGGGCGCCGTCACGACGAGGGTGTCGTCGATGAGCCCGCGCGGGCGCAGGGGCGCCAGCCAGATCTCGAACGTGGAATCGGGCACGGCCTGACGCAGCTGCGATTGGATCAGCGCCCAGTCGCGGGTGAGCTGCGGGGTCGGAGCAGGCGTGGTCGACTCCTTCGGGAGGGCGTTGCGGCGGGCGCGGCGGAGGGCCGTGCGGACGGCCCGGACGGCGGCGAATATACCAACGCCCCGGCGGCCTTCCGGCGGCCTGCGCGGCAGAGCCCGCTCAGCGCGGGAAAAACCGCCCAGGCGCGGCAGGAGGGGCGCGGTTCGCTAGCATCGGCCGCCGCCGGCAACGGCGACTCTCTTCTCATGAAGCGCACCTACCAGCCCAAGAAGCGCAAGCGCGCACGCACCCACGGCTTCCGTCAGCGTATGCAGACGAAGTCCGGGCGCCTGGTCCTCAAGCGCCGTCGCGCCAAGGGCCGCAAGAAGCTCACGGTCTGAGCGCCGCGGCCCCCGGGCCCGGCCCTCTCGGAGCACGGTGGGCGCGGCCGGGGGCCACTAGGCTCCCGTCTGTGGACGAGTCGATCCCTCGCGTTCCCAGCCGCGCCCGCTCGCGCCGCGGGCGCCTGTCGCGCAGCGCCGAGTTCGAGCGCGCCTACCGCCAGGGGCGCTCGCACGGCAACCGGCACCTCGTCGTCTACGCCTTCCCGCGCAGCGCCGGCGACGAGCAGGCGCGGCTCGGGCTGTCGGTCTCGCGCAAGGTCGGCGGCGCCGTCGATCGAAACCTCGTCAAGCGGCTGCTGCGCGAGGCCTTCGACGCGGAGGCCGCCGTCGTGCCGGCCGGGCACGACGTCGTCGTCGTGGCGCGGCCGTCCGCGCTGGAGCTCGCCCGGCGCGAGGGCCTGGACGGCGTGCGCGGGGCGCTGCGCGAACTGCTCGAACGGGCGGGCGCGACGTGAGGCTCGCCGTGCGCGCCGTGCAGGCGCCGATCCATGTGTACCGGCGCGTGATCTCGCCGGCGCTGCCGCGGCGCTGCAGGTACGAGCCCACGTGCTCGGCCTATGCAGTCCAGGCGCTGCAGGAGTTCGGCATACTTCGCGGCCTGGTGCTGGCCTCGTGGCGCGTCCTGCGCTGCAACCCCTTCAGTCACGGGGGCTACGACCCGGTCGAAGCCCAGCGCCTGTTCTCGCCGCCCCCCGCAGCCCGCTGACCTCATGACCTTCCTCGCCCTCATCGCGCCCATCCAGTTCATCGTGGACGTGCTGGAGCCGGTGCTCGTCTTCATCCACGACACGTTCAGCGTCGGCTGGGGCATGTCGATCGTGCTGCTGACCGTGGTCGTGCGCGCCGCGATGGCGCCGCTGACCGTCAAGCAGTTCAAGTCGATGCGCGCGATGGCGAGCGTGGCGCCCGAGCTGAAGAAGCTGCAGTCCAAGTACAAGGACGACAAGCAGCGCCAGCAGCAGGAGATCATGAAGTTCTACGCGGAGAACAAGATCAACCCGTTCGCGTCCTGTCTGCCGCTGCTGGCCCAGTTTCCGTTCTTCATCGGGCTGTTCTATCTGCTGCAGGGACCCCTGCGCGCCCACATCTGCGGGGACGCCCCGGGCGTCATGCGGATGGCCGACGGCAAGCTGCCGGCCTGCGGCAACATCCCGAACCCGACCGGCGCCGAGCAGTTTCTCTTCGTTCCGGACCTGACCGCGGGCGCCACGGGCTGGGTCCTGGCCGCCCTGCTGTTTCTCTACGTCGCCTCGCAGCTGCTCTCGACGCTGCTGACGCCGTCGACGCCGGATCGCAACCAGCAGATGCTCATGTACGGGCTGCCGCTCGTCTTCGCGATCTTCATCCTGTTCTACGACTTCCCGTCAGGTCTGCTCGTGTACTGGATCACGACGAACCTCTGGACGGTCGGCCAGGGCTATCTGCTGCGCAAGAAGCTCGGCCCGATCATGCCGGTGAAACTCGGCGACGACGACGACAAGAAGGGCGCGGGCGCTCCCGCGGGCGCGGGCCGGGAGACGATGTTCTCGCGGCTCACCAGCGGCGCCATGGCGAAGTCCGCGCCTGCGCCGGCCGCGGCGCCGGCCAAGCCGAGCAAGCCCAGCGGCCCGCCGCCGCGCTCGCCGCGCAAGAAGAAGAAGCGCTCGGGGCGGCGTCGCTGATGACCGACGACCCCGGCGCGGCGGTCCAGGAATTGCTCGAGCGCGTCGTGGCGGCGCTCGGGCTGGACGCGGAGATCGAGATCACCGACGACGGCGAGACGATCACCGGGATCGTCCACGGCGCGGACCTCGGGCTGTTCATCGGCCGCCACGGCCAGACGATCGACGCCGTGCAGCACCTCGCGCAGCGCGTCTGCGGCGCCCGCGCGCAGCACGGCCGGCGGATCGTCGTCGACGCCGAGGGCTACCGCGAGCGCCGCGAGATGATCCTGCGCCGCCAGGCCGACCATGCCGCCGAGGACGCGCTGCGCCAGGGCCGCCCGGTCGCGCTGGACGCGATGACGGCGAGCGAGCGCCGGCTGGTGCACGAGTATCTGCGCGAGCACGGCTCGGTGCAGACGTACTCCGAGGGCGACGAGCCCGATCGCCACCTCGTGGTGGCGCCGCTCAACCCGGCGTAGCGCCCTCGCCTCGCCGCCTCCGGCGTGCACCCCGCGGCGCGGAACGTTTCACGTTTTTCTCCCCGGTGAAACACTTCCCGGCATGCTGAGCGAGACGGAGCGGGGCCTTGTGGCCGGAATCCTCCTGAGCGAGGGGTCGTTCGGCGGAGACGGCAAGCAGCCGCACATCATGCTGCGCAAGCACGTCCGGCACGAGTCGCTCATGCGGTGGCTCGTCGCGCGCTTTCCGCGCACGAAGCTCTACGGGCCCTACCACCACGCCGACCGCTCCTACTTCCAATGGGTCGCGCGCGGGCCGGCCCTGGTCGAGGACGTCCTGCCGCTGCTCGACGAGCTCGTCGTCCCCGAGCTCGACGCCCACGCGGCTGGGCGCCTGGCCGACCTGCACGAGCGCTACGCGCCCTACATCGCGCGGGTGCGAGCGCGCGCCGGCGCATGAGCGCGCGCCGGCGCCTCGAGCAGCTCGCCGCTCGCCACCGCCTGGCGGCCGACGCCGTCGCCGCGCTGGAGCGGCTGCTCGCCCTCGTCGCCGCCGATCCCGCCGCTCCGACGACGGTGCGCGAGCCGTCGGCGGCCGTCGACGCCCACGTCGCCGACGCGCTCGTCGCGCTCGAGCTCGAACGGGTGCGCGGCGCCGGCCGGGTCGCCGATCTCGGCGCGGGCGCCGGCTTCCCCGGTCTCGTGCTGGCGGCGGCCCTGCCGGGCGCGAGCGTCGCGCTCGTCGAGGCCAACGGGCGCAAGTGCGCATTCCTCGAGCGCGCGGTCGAGGCGATGGGGACGGAGAACGTCGAGATCGTCAACGCCCGGGCCGAATCCTGGCGGGAGGGGATCGGCACCCGCGACCTCGTGACGGCGCGCGCGGTGGCGCCGCTGGCAGTGCTCGTCGAGTACGCGGCGCCGCTGCTGGACGCGGGCGGCGCGCTCGTCGCCTGGAAGGGACGGCGCGACGGCGCGGAGGAGCGCGATGGGGCGGCCGCCGCCGCCGCGACCGGCTTGGAGATCGTCGAGGTGCGGCCCGTCGAGCCTTGGCTCGGGGCCGAACACCTGCACCTGCACGTCTACGTGAAGGTTGCTTCGACCCCGAACCGCTACCCGCGCCGGCCGGGAATGGCCAGCAAACGGCCGCTCCGAGCCTCGACCTGAGCGCCACACCGCAACCTTCGACCCCGAACGTCTGCCGCTCCGACCGTTTTCACCGCTACCGTTCGTGGGGTGGGGACCGTCTACGCGATTGCCAACCAGAAGGGCGGGGTCGGCAAGACGACGACCGCGGTGAACGTCGCCGCCTGCATCGCGGAGGCCGGCTTCAGCACGCTGCTGATCGACATCGACCCGCAGGCCAACGCGACGCTCGGTCTGGGCATCGCCAAGGACACCGAGCCGAACGTCTACGACGTGCTGTCGGGCCGCTGCACGCTCGAGGAGGCGCTGGCCGACACCGCGATCGACAACCTCCGCGTCGTCCCGGCGCATCCCGACCTCGCCGCCGCCAACACCGAGCTGCCGCGCGAGCCGGGCTCCGAGACCCGGCTGCGCGAGGCGCTGGCCGGCACGCGCGGCGAATTCGACTACATCCTGCTGGACTGCCCGCCGTCGCTCGGCCCGCTCACGGTCAACGCGCTCGTCGCCGCCGACCGCGTGATCGTGCCCGTGCAGACCGAGTACTTCGCGCTCGAGGGGCTCGCCGGCCTGCTCGACACGCTGGCGCTCATCCAGCGCGAGCTCAACCCGCGCCTGACGATCGCCGGGATGCTGCTGACGATGCACGACGGCCGCACGCGGCTGGCGCGCGACGTCGAGCGCGAGGTGCGGGCGCACTTCCCGGCGCTCGTGTTCGACACGGTCATCCCGCGCAACGTGCGCGTCGGGGAGGCGCCGAGCTACGGGCGACCGGTGACGCACCACGACCCGCACTGCGTCGGGGCGGACGCCTACTTCGAGTTCGCCAAGGAGGTCGTTCGGGCCGGAGCCAGAACATGACCAGGTGGGGCTCCGAGTCCAGCCGACGTTCGGCGACGAGATGGGGCGGTTCGGCATGAGCGGACCGTCGCGCGGCATGGGCCGCGGCCTCGCCGAGATCCTGCGGGTGTCGGGCACGCCGGCCCCGACCGGCGACGACCTGCGCAACGTGCCGGTCGAGCTCATCGTCCCGAATCCGCGCCAGCCGCGGCGCTCCTTCGACCAGGACGCGCTGCTGGCGCTGTCGAGCTCGCTGCGCGAGCGCGGCGTGCTGCAGCCGGTGCTCATCCGCCCGGTGGCCGGCGGCACGTACGAGCTCGTCGCCGGCGAGCGCCGCTGGCGGGCCGCGCAGCTCGCGGGCCTGGAGACGATCCCGGCGCTCGTCCGCGCGCGCGACGACGCCGAGTCGCTCGAGGCCGCGCTCATCGAGAACATGGCGCGCGAGGACCTCAGCCCCGTCGAGGAGGCGCGCGCCTGCGCCGCGCTCGTCGAGGAGCTCGGCCTCACCCGCGAGTCGGTCGGGCTGCGCGTCGGGCGCAGCCGTGTCGCCGTGACGAACCTGCTGCGCCTGCTGGACCTGCCCGACGAGGTGCTCGCGCTGCTCGAGCGCGGCGAGCTCTCCGCGGGCCACGGCCGCGCCCTGCTGCTGGCCGGCGACCACGGCGACCGCCGCCGGCTCGCGCGTTCGGCGGTCGACGAGGGATGGTCGGTGCGCACCCTGGAGGCCCGCGCCCGCGAGGCCAACGAGCCCGCCGCCGCGGCGCCCGCCCCGGCCGCCGGAGCGCGTCCGGCGCTGCACCCCGATCAGGCGGCCGCGGTCGAGCAGATCGCCGACGCATTGGGCGGCGCGCTCGGCATCGAGGTCAAGGTCAAGCCGCGCGGCGACGGCTACCGGGTCGAGCTCGTCTTCGACGACCCGGACGAGGCGCTCGCGCTCGCACACCGCCTGCGGCCCCGCGCGGTCGCCTGACCAGCCGGGCCTTCAGGCCCGCTAAACTCGGCGGCCGTTCGGGCGATTAGCTCAGTCGGTTAGAGCGCTTCTCTGATAAGGAAGAGGTCCCTGGTTCGAATCCAGGATCGCCCATCGCACCACGCTCCACTAGATGGAATCAACCCCCTGGTCCCACGCGATCCGGGCGAAGCGCGCGCGCAGCTTCGCCCCGCGCGCCGGGTTGACCGACTCGACCCAGCCGATCCGCCCGAGCAGGTGCGCGCGGAAGTCCGGCACGCCGGCGCGGTTCTCCGCGGCCGGGCCGTGGCGGGCGGCGTTGTGCAGGATCGCGCGGAGGCGGTCGTACTCGTCGCGGGGCACGTTGGGGTGATCGTTGACGACGATGCCGCACACGCGCTGGCGCCCGGCGCGCGTCATCAGGGCGGACTTGCGGTCGTTGACGGTGAAGCCCTCCTCCGCGGCGATCCTCGTGACGCGCGTGCGGACCCCGGCGGCGCGCGCGTGGAGCAGGCTCCCACCGGAGAGCGTCAGGTCGTCGGCGTAGCGGGTGTACGTCGCGCCGAGCGCGGCCGCGAGCCC
>JAUXSD010000124.1 GCA_030681525.1 Solirubrobacteraceae bacterium | reverse complement strand
CTGCCAGACCACCGGCGGCCCGTGGTAGCCGGCGTGCGCGAGCAGCCGCGCGACGCCGCTGCCGTTGTCCTCCGGGCGTTCGCGGCAGCGCAGCTCGAAGGCGCTGCCCACGCCGGTGCGGGCGGCGGGCGGCTCGAGCGTCAGCCACGCGAACGGGCCGCCCGCGGCGCTGGCGAACGCGCTGCGGATGGTGTCGCGCTCGCCGTCGTCGAGGTACTGGTCGACGACCGACTGCCAGACGACGGTCAGCCGTCCCGGCCGCGGCGCGCCGAGGCGCTCGAGCAGCCACGCTGCGGCGCTGCGGCGCTCGACATCGACCGGGTGGCGCACGGCGACCGCCGCCGCCTGCGCCACCCGCGCGATGCGTTCGGGCTCGTCGGGCCAGACGTAGGACTGCAGCGTGAGCCGGCCCTCGTGGGTGGTGGCGTCGATCGGCGATCGGTCGCAGCCCGCGCGCTCGGTGATCCGCAGTCGCGCGGCGGCCGCGGCGGGATCGGGGACCGGCGCGCCGATCCAGGGCTCGGCGAGCTCCAGCGGGCCGCCGGGATCGCCCAGCGGCCGGCCGTCGACGACGTAGCGGAAGCGGTCGACGTTGAGGTTCAGCCCGGCGCTCGCGCCGATCTCGAGCAGGCGGATGGGCAGGCCGTGTCGCTCGGAGAGCCACAGCAGCCCGCCGTACAGCGCGACGGCGCGGCCGGGCTCGTTGGTCTGCACCGTGCGATGCGCAAGCTCGCGGACGGCGCCGGCGTGCGCGGCGATCGTGTCGCGCGCGGCCGCCCAGGCGCCCATCGGCGGCGCCTCGCCGCCGGCGCTCGGGAAGAACCGCGCGAGCTGCGGTGCCTCGCCGCTGAGCACGAGGTGATGCAGCGCGGCGAGCAGCCGCAGCTCCGGGACCGAGCCCGGCGTCGCCGGATCGCCGGCGAAGACCGCGGCGACGACCCCGCCGGCGTCGGCGTCGTCGGCGGCGCCGCGCATGAGCTCGACGTAGAGCCGGGAGCGGCCGTCGCGCTCGAGCTCGTCGGCCCGGGCGCGAAACAGCGCGCCGATCACGGCAGCGCCGACAGCAGCCGATCGAGGTCCGACTCGTCGTTCCAGGCGCCGACCGACGCCCGCAGCAGCCCGGTGCCCGGCAGGTCGCGGATGATCACGCCGGCGTCCGCCAGCCGACCGCGCGTCGCCTCCGGATCGCTGTCCTGCCACGAGACGAGCGTCGTGCGGTCGCGCGGCGCGACCTCGCGGCCGCGCTCGGCCAGCGCGTCGGCGAGCCGGGCGGCGAGGTCGGCGGCCCGCTCGTGCACCGCCGGCCAGCCCGCGCCGCCGAGCACCTCGAGCGCGGCGAGCGCGGCGGCGTGGGTCTCCGCGCTCTGGGCCGATGCGTCGTGGCGGGCGGCGGTGGCGCGCGGCACCGCATCGAGGCCCGCGCCGGGGTCCTCGAGGTTCATGTAGGTCGGGCCGGTCGCGGGCAGCCGCTCGCTCCAGTCCGGGGAGATCCACAGCATGCCGCTGCCGACGGGTCCGCACAGCCACTTCTGGCCCGAGCCCGCGTAGAAGGCGCAGCCGAGCGTCGCGACGTCGATCGCGACCGCGCCGACGCCCTGCGCGCCGTCCAGCAGCACCGGGACGTCGTCGAGATCGGCGAGACCGGACACGGCGCGGCCGTTGACCCAGCTGACGTGCGAGCAGGCGACGAGCTTCGTCTGCGGACCGACCGCCTCCGCGATCTGCGCGAACGGCACCGCGCGCACGACGACCCCGCGCAGGTCCCGCGCAGCGACGAGCGGACCCTGCAGTCCGGGGTGCTCCTCGTCGGAGGTGAGCACCTCGTCTCCGGGCCGCAGGTCGAGGGCGCCCAGGACGCGGACGATGCCCTCGCTGGTGCAGGTCGTCAGCGCGACGTCGTCGCTCGACGCGTGCAGCAGTTCGGCGTACGCGTCGCGCAGGCGGTCGCGCCGGTCGAGCATGGCCTCGAAGTAGGCCGTGCCGCGGCCTCGCTCGGTGCCGAGCGCGAGCATCTCGCCGATGGCCATGTTGGCGGTGCGGGGAACCGGCCCGCAGGTTCCGGCGTTCAGGTAGGCGTACCGGTTCAGGACCGGAAACTCGGCGCGCAGCGTGGCGGGATCCATCCGCACGAGGCTACAGGCGGCAAGATCGCGCCCGGACGCAGCACGGGCCCGGCACCAGGGCGCCGGGCCCGCGGGCACGTCGGGTGCTTCGGGCCCTAGGTGGCCGTCATCAGCGACCGCAGACCGGCCAGTGACCGGGGCCGCCGGTGCGATAGAGGATCGCGGCGCGGCGATCCTGCTCGGTCTCGGAGGCGGCGGCGGGATCGCCCTTGCCGCCGACCGAGGCCCAGGTCGAGAACGAGAACTGGTACTTGCCGCGGTACGTGCCGCCCGCCGAGATCGCGCGCGGGTTGCCGTTGGACTCGCACGCGGCGATCGACCGCAGCGCGCCCGGGATCGGGA
The DNA here is from genome assembly GCA_030681525.1 of Solirubrobacteraceae bacterium. GTDB lineage: Bacteria > Actinomycetota > Thermoleophilia > Solirubrobacterales > Solirubrobacteraceae > CADCVQ01. Next base: position 2,807 of record JAUXSD010000124.1, on the reverse strand, counting down.
CGTTGGGAGCGCCGCCGTGGTCGCGCTCGGCGCGCTCGCGGCGGATCTCGGCGGCGACGCGGCGGGTGGAGCGGCGCAACTCGGGCATCGAGTGGTACCAGAGCACCGTCCGCCTGCGCGAGCGCTCGCGGCGCGTCAGCGCGTCGCGCTCGACGCGGCCCAGCCGCTTGGTCAGAAACATGTTGCGGTTGATCAGCACGCGCTTGGCGCCGCTGCGCAGATCGCCCGGGGCGTTGGCAGCGACGGTCTTGACGGATGCGGGCGCGCCGGGGGACTGCGCGGCCGCGCTTGAGGTGGGCACCGCGACAACGCAGGTAGCGCAGGCGGCGCCCAGGGTTCTGAGACGCATTCGGTTTGTCGGTCCTTCCACGGCCCAGTGGCGTCACGCGAGGGGCGCGCAGCGCAGGTGGCCGGTCGTTTACGGCGGGCAGCCGCGCTTGACGCGCTGTCACATCACCCGCTTGAGGGGAGCAGCCTAGCAGCCGAACCGAACGGGCGTTCGGTTCGGCTGCGAACTACCGGGAGTTGGCGCGACCGCGTCCTTGCGTTGCGCCGGATTTCAGGGCTGCAAGACGACCTTCACGCACTCGTCCTGCTTGTGCTTGAAGGTCTCGTAGCCGTCCGAGGCGTCGTCGAGCGACATGCGGTGGGTGACGATGAAGCTCGGGTCGATGTCGCCCTGCTCGATGTGGTTCAGCAGCGGCTTGAGATAGCGGTGCACGTGACACTGCCCGGTCTTGATCGTCAGGCCCCTGTTCATGACGGCGCCGATCGGGAACTTGTCCATGAAGCCGCCGTAGACGCCCATGATCGACACCGTGCCGCCGCTGCGGCAGTTGAAGATCGCCTCGCGCAGGGCGTACCCGCGCTCGGTCTCCAGCCGCGTGGCCTGCTTGACGCGGTCGTAGGCGTACATGCCGCCGTGGTGGTGGTGCGCCTCGAGCCCGACGCAGTCGATGCAGTGATCGGGCCCGCGGCCGCCGGTCATCTCGCGCAGCGCCTCGCGGACCGACGTCTGCTCGTAGTTGATCGTCTCGGCGCCGGCCTTGTCGCGCGCCATGTTCAGCCGGTAGTCGAAGCGGTCGATCGCGATGACGCGCTGAGCGCCCAGCAGATACGCGCTGGCGATGGCGAACTGGCCGACCGGCCCGCAGCCCCACACCGCGACGATGTCGCCGGGCTTGATATCGCAGACGTCGGCGCCCATGTAGCCGGTCGGGAACACGTCCGACAAGAACAGCACCTGCTCGTCGGACAGGTCGCTCTCGATCTTGATCGGCCCGACGTCGGCGAACGGCACCCGCGCGTACTCGGCCTGGCCGCCGGCGTAGCCGCCGGTGGCGTGCGAGTAGCCGAAGATCCCGCACGTCGAGTCGCCCCACAGCTTCTCGGCCGTCGACGCGTTGGGGTTGGAGTTCTCGCACAGCGAGTACATCTCGCGGCTGCACGCGTTGCAGGCGCCGCAGGCGATCGGGAACGGCACGACGACGCGGTCGCCGACCTCGAGGCTCGTCACGCCGCTGCCGGTCTCCACGACCTCGCCCATGAACTCGTGGCCGAGGATGTCGCCCTTGCGCATCGTCGGCACGTAGCCGTCGTAGAGGTGCAGATCAGATCCGCAGATCGCCGTCGACGAGATCTTCACGATCGCGTCGCGCGCGTTGAGGATCTTCGGGTCCGGGACGTTCTCGACCGAGACCTTGTTGCGGCCCGACCAGACGGTCGCTCTCATGAGCCTCCTCCGTTCGTCGATGCGCCCGCGAGCTCGTCGTCGGGCAGCGGGTGCGCCGGGCGCTGCTTGAGCTGGCGGCGGCCGAGCGTCCCTTCGGGCGATCCGTCGGAGCGCACGATCTCGCCGGTCTCGGCGATGTTCTTGAAGCGGCGCAGGTCGTCCTTGAGCCCGATCGCCGGCTCCTCGCCGAAGATCTTCGCGATCGTCGCGCCGACCGCGCCCGCGGGCGGGCTGTAGCGCATGTGGACGTGCAGCTCCGTGCCCTGGTCGCCGGGAGCGTCGACGAAGCGCACGGTGCCCGAGTTGTCGATCTTCGATCCCTCGACCGAGCGCCAGGCGATCCGCTCGCCGGGGACGTCGTCGATGATCTCGGCGTCCCACTCGACGGTCATCCCGAGCGGACCGCGGGCCTTCCAGTGCGAGGTCGTGGTCCCGGTCGCGCGGACGTCGTCGAGGTGCGCCATGAAGTCCGGGAAGCGCTCGAAGTCGCGCCACAGCGCGTACAGCTCGGCGCGGTCGCGCCGCACCGTGATCGCGGCGGTGACCTGGACGGGCTGCTCGATCTCGCCCGCGGGCGGCCCGTCGCCGTTGCCGTTGCCCTCGGAGGCGCGGCTGAGCCGCACGCCGTCGATGACATCGGCGGCGAACGCGCCGGCCACGGCGCCGGTCGCCGCGAGCGTGCGGGTCGGCGACTTGCTCTTGTTGCGCAGCGCCGAGCCGAGCAGCGCGAGGTCCATCGTGTCACCGGCGACGCGCGCCCAGATCCATCCGGCGGGGCGGCGGTCGGTGAAGATGCCCACGCCGGCGACGAGCTCGCGCACGCCGACGGCGCGCATGATCGCGCGGCTCGTGGTGGTGTCCTTGACGCCGATGAGGCGGTTGACGCGCCCGGGCATGAGCGTCTGCGGGATCCCCAGGGCGAACGAGAAGACCGCCAGGCCCTTGGCCATCGGGTCCTGCGGTGCGGCGTTGCCGGGGTGGCTGCTGGAGCTCATGACGCGTGCACCGAGGAGAACTCGCGGACGATCGCGTCGCAGAAGGCGGGCAGGTCGTCGGGGTTGCGGCTCGAGATGAG
>JAUXSD010000118.1 GCA_030681525.1 Solirubrobacteraceae bacterium | reverse complement strand
CCGGAGCGCGCGAGCGGGTGCGCGCCATCTGCGCGGGCGCCACGGTGCTCGTCGTCGTGGTCACGGCGTGGGCGGTGTGGCAGCCGGCGCGCGCCGAGACGCTCACCCAGGACGCGCTGGACTCGCTGGACGCCGGGAACGCCGACCGGGCCCGTTCGCAGGCCCGCAGCGCGCACGACGCCAACCCGCTCTCGCTCGACCCGCTGTTCACGCTCGCGACGATCGAAACCGCGACCGGCCGCAACCCCGCGGCCCGCCGCGCGTTGGGGGATGCGGTGCGCCTGCAACCCGACAACCCCGACTCGTGGCTTCGACTTGCCGAATTCGAGTTGAATACGCTCCAGCGGCCGGCGATCGCCCTGCGGGCGATCCGCCCGGCGCTGTACCTCGACCCCCGATCTTCTGATGCGGTCGCTGTGTTCCTTGCAGCGCAACGCCAGACCACAGCACCGTGAAACCACTTCGCCTCCTCTTCGCCGCCATCCTCGTGCTGGCGGCCTCCCCGTCGTTTGCGCTCGCGTCCAAGACGCAGGAGTCGACCTTCCAGGACGACCCGCTGCTCGTCTACGGCTCGCCCGAGCAGCAGATCGCCACGCTCGACACGCTGCAGGGCTTCGGCGTCGATCGCATCCGCGTGTCGGTGTTCTGGGCGCTGCTGGCGCCGGCCAACGACCAGGTCCAGAAGCCGAACGTCGACACCGCCGATCCGGCCGCCTACCAGGAGAAGGTCTGGGCGAAGTACGACCACCTGATCCAGGCCGCCCAGGCGCGCGGGATCCTCGTGAACCTGAACTTCACGTCGCCGGTGCCGCGGTGGGCGTCGACGGACTCGCCCCGCGCCGACATCCAGCAGACGTTCAACCCCAACCCGGAGGAGTTCGGCAAGTTCGTCCGGGCCGTCGGCACGCGGTACAGCGGCAGCTACAACGGCCTGCCGCGCGTCGACTTCTGGTCGATCTGGAACGAGCCCAACCAGGCCGGCTGGCTGACGCCGCAGTGGAGCCCCGACCCCCGCCCCGGCAGCAAGAGCCAGATCGACGCCGCGCCGTCGATCTACCGCAACCTCGTCGCCGCCGCCTGGCAGGCGCTGGCCGACAGCGGCCACGGCAGCGACACGATCCTCATCGGCGAGACCGCGCCGCAGGGCCAGGGCAACAAGAAGGAGCTCACGCAGTCGATCGACGCGCTGAAGTTCATCCGCCGCCTGTACTGCGTCGACAACAACATCAACGTCCTCAAGGGCGCCCAGGCCTCGCTGCGCAACTGCCCGGGCGACATCGCCACCTTCGTCGCGCAGAACCCGGCGCTGTTTCGGGCCACCGGCTACGCGCACCATCCCTACGCGCTGCTGACGCCGCCGAGCCGCCGCTCGCGCAACTCCGACTGGGTCTCGATGGCCGACCTGCGCGCGCTCAGCTCGGAGCTGTCGCGCATCTACCGCCGCTACCGCCAGAAGACGCAGAGCCGGCGCGGCGTGCCGCTGTACCTCACGGAGTACGGCTACCAGACCAAGCCCGACCCGTTCGCCGGCAAGGTCGTCTCGTTCAACCGCCAGGCGGCGTGGATCAACCAGGCCGAGTACATGGCCTTCAAGAACCCCAACGTGCGTGCGGTCAACCAGTTCCTGCTCACCGACGACGCGCCCGTCGCGGGCGTCGACGCGCGCAAGAGCCCGAACCTGGCGTGGCGCACCTTCCAGAGCGGCCTGAAGCTGCTCAGCGGCAAGCGCAAGGTGTCCTACAAGGCCTACATGACGCCCTTCTTCGTCAAGCAGCAGCGCGTCCGGCGCGGGCGCTCGACCGGCGTCTTCGGGATGCTGCGACCGGCCGCCCCGACCACTCGGGAGCGGGCCAGCATCCAGTTCCGCGCCCGCGGCGCCAAGCGCTGGCGCACGCGCCGGACGGTCACGGTGCGCGGCCCGCGCCACTACTTCGAGACGCGGGTGACGGTGCCGTCCACCGGCTACCTGCGGATCCGCTGGACGCACGGCTCGCGCACGCTGACCAGCCGCACCGCGAACGTCACCGCCGTCCGACGCTGACGCCGCGGGTCAGCGCGTCCCGGCGACCGGCTGCGGGCCGCCGCCCGCCGCGCTCGCCCCGTCGACGAGCTCGGCCGGCAGCCCGCCCGGCCCGCCCATCTGGCGCACGCTGACGAGCAGCTGCTCGTACTGGTCGGTGACCGCGTCCCACGAGTAGCGTCGCGCGCGAACCCGCGCCCGGCGCCGGTAGTGCTCGACGAGCTCGGGCTCGTCGAAGAGGCGCTCGAGCTGCGCGGTCAGCGACGGCACGCCGGCCTTGCCGGAGAACGTCAGCCCGGCGTCGCCGACCGTCTCGACGTTCGGCGCGTGGTCGTTGACGAGCACGCAGTTGCCGGCCGCCAGCGCCTCGAGGATGACCGGGTGCGTGCCGCCCACCTCGGTCGGCGCGCAGAAGACGTAGGCGTGGCGCTGCAGCTCCCAGTAGCCGCGCCCGAAGACGTAGCCGGGGAAGATCACGCGCGGATCGCCGGCGCGCTGGACCTGCTTGATGTAGTCGTGCGCGTACGGCGCGCCGCCGACGACGACGAGCTTCATCCCGCGCGCCCGCTCGCCGGAGATGCGGCTGAACGCCTCGACGAGCACGTGCGGGTTGTTCTCGGGCTCGAGGCGGCCGACGAACAGGACGTACTTGTCGGGCTCCAGGCCGAGGCGGTCGAGCGTCTCGGTGCCCTCGTGGCCGGGATCCTCGACGCCGTAGGGGACGACGCCGATCCGCCGTCCGTAGCGCTGCTCGAAGATCTCGGCGACCGCGTGCGAGTCGGTGATCGCCGTGTCCGCCCAGCGCGGCGCGTTGCGCTCGGCGAAGCGCAGGTAGGCCTTCGCGAACGCGGGCCACTTCGAGCGGTCGGAGTCCAGCCCGTCGACGTTGATGACCGTGGGGATCCCGGCGCCGCGCGTGACGAGGCACATCGGGCTGTTGCCGGCGATGAAGAACAGCGCGACGTCGGGCCGCAGCCGCCGCGCCGCGTGCAGCGAGGACAGAAACGTGTGGGTGAACGTGTCGAGGTACTTGTTGCGGACCGCCGGGATGTGCACGAGCCG
>JAUXSD010000106.1 GCA_030681525.1 Solirubrobacteraceae bacterium | reverse complement strand
CGGCGTCGTGGCGGTCTGCGAGGTCGGGCCGGTGGCCGTCTGGGCGAGCTCGCCCTCGCGGCCGCACCCGGCCGATGCCGCGGCGAGCGCGCCGATGGCGGCGGTCTGGGCGATGCGACGAAGCGGGGCGCGACGCATCGGCCATACCTAACCAGACAGACGTCACGTGCGCCCCCAATCCAGCGACCGCTACCCTCCCGCCCCGTGTTCGTCGTCGCCTCCCTGACGGACCCGATCGTCGAGTTCGCGACCAACGTGGTCGCCGACCTCGGTCTGACCGGCGTCTTCATCCTCATGCTGCTCGAGAGCGCGTGCATCCCGATCCCCAGCGAGGCGACGATGCTGTTCGCCGGCTTCAACGTCTCCGAGGGCGAGTACAGCCTCATCGCGGTGACGCTCGTCGGCTCGGTCGCCAACCTCGTCGGCTCATGGGTGGCCTACGGCGTCGGCTACTACGGCCGCGTCGACCTCATCGAGAAGCACGGCCACAAGATCCTCATCAAGCCGCACCACCTGACGGTCGCCGACCGCTGGTTCGAGAAGCACGGCGACGCGACGGTCTTCTTCACCCGCATGCTGCCGATCGTCCGCACGTTCATCTCGCTGCCGGCCGGCGTCGCGAAGATGCCGTTCATCCGCTTCTCGGTGCTGACCTTCCTCGGCTGCCTGCCGTGGGTCTTCATGCTGACGTTCATCGGGATGCAGGTCGGCGAGAACTGGACGGACTGGAAGGACTCGCTGCACTACTTCGACTACTTCGTCGCGGTGTGCATCGTCGTCGGCGCCGTCTACCTCTTCGTGAAGTGGCGTCGCGGCGGCGGCGGCGACGCCGACGTCGGGCCCGCCGAGTCCGGTCCGGCGGGTCCGGCCGAGCCGGCGGCCGATGCCGGCACGCGCTGACGCGGCGCGGCTGCGCACGCGCGACGCCCTCGCGCTCGGCCTGCTGCACGGCCCCGCGGAGCTGCTGCCGATCTCCTCGTCGGGCCATGTCGCGGTCGTCCCGTGGCTGTGCGGCTGGCCCTACAGCCGGCTCGACGGCGAGCTGCGCAAGAGCTTCGAGGTCGCGCTGCACGCCGGCACCGCGGCGGCGCTGCTCATCGGCCTGCGCGACGAGGTCGCCGAGGCCGCGAGCGCGATCGACCGCCGCCGCGTGCAGCTCGTCGTCCTGAGCTTCCTGCCGCCGGCGATCGTCGGCTACGTCCTCGAGCGACCGATCGAGCAGCGCCTCGGGACGCCGGCCACCGTCGCCGCCGGGCTCGTCGCCGGATCGCTGGCGATGGCCGCCGCCGACGCGTGCAGCGGCGGGGCGCGCCGCCGCGAGGACGCGGGGGCGCTCGACGCGCTGTGCCTCGGCCTGGCCCAGGCGTGCGCGCTCATGCCCGGCGTCTCGCGCAACGGCGCCACCCTGGCCGCCGCGCGTGCGCGCGGCTTCGCGCGGGAGGACTCGAGCGTGCTCTCGCGCCACTGCGCGCTGCCGATCATCCTCGGCGCGACCCTGCTGAAGGGCACGCGGCTGGCCCGCCGCGGCCTGCCGGCCGGCACCGCGCGCGCGTTCGCCGTCGGGATCGTGGCGTCGTTCGCGACGACGCTCGCGTCGGTGCGGATCATCCGCCAGGTCGAGCGCGACCGCTCGCTGCTGCCCTACGCGGTCTACCGGGTCGGGCTGGCCGGGCTCGTCGGGGCCAGGCTGCGCCGTGCCGCGCGCACCTGAGCGGTCGCTCAGCTGCCGCGGGGCGGCGGCGGCGGCCGGTTGACCCACTCGGGCATGACCCAGAGCAGGCGAATCCGAGGAGGAGCGTGCGTAGCGGGAGCGACTCGGTGAGGATCTCCGTACGCACGCGGTCGTCGTCCACGCGTGTCGTTCGCGCCACGACCGACCCCGCCGCGTCGATCAGCGTGAGCTGCGGCGTCTGCGCGTAGGGCGCGCTGCCCTCCGCCAGCGGCTCGCCGCGCAGGTGGCGCAGGCTGCGCAGGCTCCATCGCGAGCCCGTCCGTGCCGGTCCGTACATGCGCACGACGATGTCGCGGCCGCTGGACCTCGCCTCGTTGACGAGCAATCCGACCTCGGTTCGCGTCGCGTCCTGGACGCGCACCTGCGACGCCCCGAAGGCCAGGCGCAGCACCGGCGCGCCGTCCGCAGCCTCCACAGCGAACGTCGGGTCACGTCCCGTCTGCGGGTTGTTCACGACGAGCGAGACGGCGAGAAACAGCGCGCGGGCGACGGGAGCGCGCGCGAACGGCTCCTGGCGCACCCGCCCGAGCACCGTCCCGTCAGCGGCCGTCACCGGCGCCGCGACGGCATCGACCAGCGCGCGCACAACGGCGTTCGCGCGCCGCGGCACGATGAGTACCGGCGCGCGCGGGAGCGATGCATCAGCCATGGCGCATCCTCGCATGCGAGCGCTTCATCGGGTCGATCGCGGGCTGCCCCGTCGCGGCGGCGACGGTCCGCCTGACGCCCGTCATGGGCGCCCGGCGCTCAGTCCTCCGGCGCGCCGAGCGCGGCCTTCCACTGCTTGCCCCAGCGGCGCGCCGGGCGGACATCGCTCAGGCGCGCGCCCGACCATTTGAACCTGCGCTCGGAGGCCAGGAACGCGAGGCGGTAGCGCGTGCCGGCGGCGTCGAAGCGCACGACCGTGCCGACGTTGTAGAAGGGGAACGTCACGTTGGCGATCTCGGCCAGCCCGACGTCGAACACCGGCGCCTGCGCTCCGGTGGCGCGGAAGCTCAGCCGGCCGGCGTCGAGACGCAGCGTTCCGAGCGTCGCGTTGACCGTGACGACGCCGCGCATCAGCCATGCCGGTGTCTCGAGGGTGTCCGGGCCCACGGACGCAGCCTCCCATACGAGGGCGCGCAACGGGGTCACCGCGGCGGGTGCGCGCGGCAGAAGTCGCGGACCGCCGCGTTGAACTGCTCGGGGCCCTCGAGGTTGCTGACGTGACCGCAGCCCGGGAGGACGACGAGCTTCGCGCCCGGGATCGCCCGCTCGAACTGGCGGGCGACGCCGAGCGGCGAGCGCTCGTCGAGCTCGCCCCAGATCAGCAGGGTGGGCACGGCGATGCGGGCCAGCAGGTCACGCTGGTCGGTCTCGGCCATGACGAGCAATTGCGTCCGCAGGCTCTGCGGGCGTACGCCGGCCGCGATCTGGTCGAGCAGTGCGGCGTACTGCGCCGGCGGTTCGCCGGCGAACAGCCCGGGCAGGGTGGGCACGAAGCGGTCGGGGGGCGCGGCGAGCATCTGCCGCGCCCCCGCGACCCGCGCGCGCACCTCCTCGGGCGGCAGCGAGCCCTTCCAGCCGGCGTAGGTGTCGGCGAGGGTGAGCGTTGCGACGAGCTCGGGGCGCCGGCGGTAGAGCTCCTGCGCGAGCGTGCCGCCCCAGGACAGCCCGGCGACGTGCGCCGGCCCGAGCCCGAGTTCCTCCACGAGCGCTGCGAGGCAGTTCGCGTAGCCGGCCAGCTCGAAGTCCGGGGGCACGTCGGAGGAGCGCCCGGCCCCTGGCTCGTCCCACGCGACGACGGTGAACTCGTCGGACAGGGCAGCGAGCTGCGGCCGCCAGATCCGGCCGTCCTCGGCGGCCCCGTGCACGAACACCAGCGGCGGCCCGGCGCCGACGCGCTCGTAGGCGATCTCGAGGCCGTTGGTCCGGAGAACCTGCACGGTCGCACCGTACCGGCGCCGGTCCGGCCTCCTCGCCGAGCTCGCGATGTCGCACGGGTCGAGTTCTGCCCCTGCGAGGGGACACGTCGCCCAGACCGGCGGTCGCAGGCCGTGGCGCGAACGCCACGACCCCGACCAACCGACTCCTTCGACGATGCAGTTCTGGCCCCCGGACGCTCGCTCAGCCGCCCGGGTACGGACCGAACATCCACTGCGAGGGCGACTGCTGATCGTCGCCGCGCCAGAAGTCCGCCCACTCCCGTCGATCGTGTCGAACATCGCGTCGGCCGTGGCCCTGACCTCCTCGCCCATCGAGCCGAGCTCGTCGACGAGCAGCATGAGCTCCTCGAGCAGGCCGTTGCCGTCCGCGTCCATCGCGTCGAACACGCCCGCGATCTTGCGCTGCTGAAGCTCGCCGGCCATTGCCGATCCTTCCCCTCTCACCGTTGGCCTGGCTGTCGCGCCGAGCCTCACCGCCCCGGCGACCTCCGCGCCGAAGGCTGCGCTAGGTTCGCTTCCGTGCCCGAGGACGCCTACGCCGCCGCCGGAGTCTCGATCGCCACCAGCGATGCCGGCGTCCGCGCGCTCGTCGACGTCCTGCGCACGATCGACCCGGGCCGCGCGAGCCGCTCGCTGCTCGGCTCCGGCCACTACGCGAGCGTCCTGCGCGTCTCCGACGACCTTGCGATCGCGCTGTGCACCGACGGGGTCGGCTCCAAGCTCGTCGTCGCCGAGCAGACCGGGCGGCTGGACACGGTCGGCATCGACTGCATCGCGATGAACGTCAACGACCTCATCTGCGTCGGCGCCGAGCCGATCGCGATGCTCGACTACCTCGCCGTCGAGCAGCCCGACCCGGCCGCGCTGGCGCAGATCGCCCGGGGCCTGAAGGCCGGCGCCGAGGACGCCGGCATCGAGATCCCCGGCGGCGAGCTGGCGGTGCTGCCCGAGCTCATCCGCGGTCATCCCAGCCCGCACGGCTTCGACCTCTGCGGCGCGGCGTTCGGCACGGTCGCGCCGGACGCGCTCGTGACCGGCGATGCGGCGGCGCCGGGCGATGCGGTCATCGGGCTGCCGTCCAGCGGCCTGCACTCCAACGGCTACACGCTCGCGCGCCGCGCCCTGCTCGAGCAGGGCGGGCTCACGCTCGACGACACGCCGCCCGAGCTCGGCGGCGCCTCCGTCGCCGACGCGCTGCTCGAGCCGACCGTCATCTACGTCCGCGCGATCCTCGAGCTGCTGTCCCGGGGCCGCGACCGCGTCCACGGCCTCGCCCACATCACGGGCGGCGGCACGGGCAACCTGCTGCGTCTCAACGACGCCGTCGGCTTCAGGATCGACGCGCCGCTGCCGGTGCCGCCGGTGTTCGAGCTCATCGCGCGCTGCGGCGCCGTCGCAGACGACGAGATGTGGGACGTCTTCAACATGGGATGTGGCTTCGTCGCGGTCGTCGCCGACGCGGACGCCGAGGCGGTCGTCGCGTTGCTCTGCGCCCGTCATCCGGGCAGCGCACGGATCGGCACGGTCACCGATCGCGCCGGGCAGATCGAGCGCGCCTGACGGCGTGCGCCGGCCCCGCCGCGCCACAACTTTCCATGCCGATCGCCAATGTGGGTAGGAGCTGACGTGCGTCCCCCGCGCGCGGCTGCACAATAGGACGATGGCTTCACCGGTCGGCACACTGCTCTCAGATCGCTACCGCCTCGACGCACAGGTCGGGATCGGCGGCATGTCGACGGTGTACCGGGCGTTCGACACGGTGCTCGAGCGGCAGGTGGCGATCAAGCTCATGCACCGCGAGATCGCGGGCGACTCCGACCAGCTCGAGCGCTTCCGCCGCGAGGCGCGCGCGGTGGCCCAGCTCAACCACCCGCACATCGTCGGCGTCATCGACGCCGGCGAGGAGGGCGACCCGGACCATCCGACGCCCTACATCGTCTTCGAGTACGTCGAGGGCGAGACGCTCAAGCAGCGCATCCGCCGCAACACACGCCTGTCGATCGGCGAGTCCGTCGCCTACGCGATCGAGATCGCGCGTGCGCTCGGCGCCGCCCACGAGCGCCACATCGTCCACCGCGACGTCAAGCCGCAGAACGTGCTCATCGACGAGGAGGGCGCCGCCAAGGTCACGGACTTCGGCATCGCCCGCACGCTGCACCAGGAGGGGCTGACGGCCGACGGCCGCGTGCTCGGCACGACCGACTACGTCTCGCCCGAGCAGGCGCTGGGGCGGGCGGTGAACGGCCAGACCGACCTCTACTCGCTGGGCATCGTGCTCTTCGAGATGCTCACCGGCGACGTCCCGTTTCAGGGCGAGAACCAGATCGCCGTCGCGATGAAGCACGTCCGCGAGGACCTGCCCGACGTGCAGACCCGCCGCCCCGAGGTGTCCGCCGCGCTCGCCGCCGTGCTCGACCGCGCGACCGCCAAGGACCTCGACCACCGCTACCCGGACGCCAAGGCGCTGATCGCCGATCTCGAGGACGTGCTGGCCACCGAGACCGCCCGCACCGGACACGTCACCGGCGAGGCGACGACGGTCCTGCGCAGCCTGCCGCCGTCGGCGCAGAAGCGCGTCCCGCTGCGGGTGCGCAGCTCGCGCAAGGCGCTGCTCGGCGGCCTGCTCGTCGTGGCGCTGGCCGCCGCGGCGCTGCTCGGCTATCTCAGCACCCGCGCCGAGCGCGGCACGGGCACTCGCGAGAACATCGCACCGGCCGCCAAGGGCCTGGAGACCGTCAAGCTCGGCCAGCGCGCCGCGTCGGACTTCGACCCGATCGGCGGCGACGGCGAGCACCCGACCGAGACCAGCGCGCTGCTCGACGGCGACCCGTCGACGACCTGGTCGACGGAGTCCTACGACAACGCCCAGCTCAGCAAGGACGGCGTCGGCGTGATCATCGACGCCTCGCCGGGGGGCGGCGTCGCCGCCCAGCGGATGCAGGTCCGCACGCCGACCCCGGGCTTCGAGGCGTCGATCTGGGTCGCCGACTCGGGCAGCCCGCGGACCGCGCCGCCGCAGGGCTGGACGCGCGTCAGCTCGGCCTCGGTCGACGTCGGCGCGCGCGAGCAGATCGACCTCGACACGGCGGGCAACCGCTACGGGCGCTACCTCGTCTGGATCACGAAGCTGGCGCCCGGGAAGGAGTCCGTCGAGATCTCCGAGGTCCTCCTGTACCGCTGAACCGCCGAGCTAGAAGCGGTAGGAGCGCTCGTCGGCGTGGCGCTCGATCGCCAGCCGGCAGAGGCGCTCGACGAGCTCGGCGTAGCCCAGCCCGCTGGCCTCCCAGAGCTTTGCGTAGACGCTCGTCGGCGTGAAGCCCGGCATCGTGTTGAGCTCGTTGAGCAGCACCCGCTCGCCCTCGACGAAGAAGTCCGCGCGCGCCAGCCCCGAGCAGCCGAAGTGCGCGAACGCCGCAACCGCCGTGGCGCGCAGGTCCTCGCGCGCCCCGGCCGAGATGCCGGCCGGCACCTTCAGCCGCATCCCGCCGGGCTCGTACTTGGCCGCGAAGTCGTACCAGTCGGCCTCGATGACGATCTCGCCGGGCTCGGAGGCCTCGGCGGAGCGCGCCGAGCCGAGCACGGAGCACTCGACCTCGGTGCCGGCGCTCATCGCCTCGACGATGACGCACGGGTCGTGGACGAACGCCGCGTCGAGCGCGGCGCCGAGCGCGTCCGCCGCCACGACCTTGGCGATTCCGACCGACGACCCCAGCCGCGCCGGCTTGACGAACACCGGCAGCCCGAGGCCGGTCAGCTCGGCCAGCACCGCCTCGCGCTCCTGTTCCCAGCGCGGCGCGCGGATCCCCACGTAGGCGACCTGTGCGATGCCGGCGCGGGCCATGAGCTCCTTGGCGACGACCTTGTCCAGGCAGACGGCGGACGCCAGCACGCCGGAGCCGACGTACGGCACGTCGAGCAGCTCGAGCAGGCCCTGCACCGTCCCGTCCTCGCCGAACGGCCCGTGGAGGACTCCGAACACGACGTCGGCGCCCAGCAGCCCGCGCCCCGCCTGCAGCGCGACCTCCGCGCCGTCGTGCACCCACGTCCCGTCGCGCAGGAGCGTGACCTCGAGTACCTCGTGGCCGACGGCGCGCAGCCCCGCGGCCACGGCGCCGCCGCCCGTCAGCGAGATCTCGTGCTCCGACGAGCGGCCGCCGGCCAGCACCGCGATCCGCATCAGGGCACCACCGGCGTCGTGGCGGTCGTGGTCGGCGGCGTGGTCGTCGTCGGATCCGGGTTGAGGTCGGGATCGAACACGCCGACCGTGATCGTCACCGTCGACCCGCGATCGACCGTCGTCCCCTCGCCGGGCGTCTGCGCCTGCACGACGCCGTCGGTGTCCGGCGAATCGACCTGCGTCTCCTCGACGACGACCTTCAGGCCGGCGCCCGACAGGGTCTCGGTGGCCTTGTTCTGCGTCGCGCCGACGACGTTCGGCACGTCCACCTCGGTCGGCTCCACGGCGACCGTGATCGTCACGATCCCGCCGCGCGCCGCCGTCGCGCCGTCCGCCGGGTTCTGCGCGAGCACCGTGCCGGGCGTGGCCTTCGGGTCCTCCTTCTCGACGACCGTCACGCGGAAGCCGGCCGCCTCGAGCGCCGTCCGCGCCTCGGCCTCGGTCTTGCCGACGACGCCGGGCACGATCCCCTGCGCCGGACCGCTCGAGACGTCGAGCGTCACGGTCTGGCCCTGCGCGGCCTGCGAGTTGCCCGACGGCGTCTGCGCGAGGACGCGGTCGGCCTTCACGGTGTCGGAGGCCACGCGGCGCTCCTTGACCTCGAAGCCCGCGTCGGTGAGCGTCCGCCGCGCCGCGCGCCGCCCGAGCCCGACGACGTTCGGGACCTCCGTGATGCGCGGCCCGTCGGAGACGTTCAGCGTGACGGTCGAGCCCTCGTCGACGGACGACCCGCCCACCGGGTTCTGCCCGACGACCGTGTTGCGCGGCTTGTCGGAGTTGTCGCGCACGATGCTCACGTCGAAGCCGTCGCTGCGCAGCCGCTGGGTCGCGACGGAGATCGAGCTGCCCACGACGTTCGGGACCGACGCCCGGCTCGGCACCACGGCCTTGACGATCACGATGATGAGCACGATCCCGGCGAGCGCTGCGAGCAGCACCCACGGCCAGCGCTTCGCGGGGCGCCGCGGCGGTGGCGCGAGCGGCGCCACGGTCGTGGGCTCGCGCTGGTAGGGCTCGACGGGGAGGAGCACGCCGGTGTCCGCCGCGCGCGGCGGCGGGATCGGCCGCATGACGACCGGCGGCAGCGAGGCGGCTGCGGCCTCGGCGGCGGCGATCGCCGCCTCGGAGGGAATCCGCGACGCCGCGGCCTGGAGCGCGGCGATGAACTCGTCGGCGTCGGCGAAGCGGTCGGCGGGATCCTTCTCCAGCGCGTGCAGGACGATGGCCTCGAGCTCGGGCGGCACCGCGGGGTTGCGCTCGCGCGGAGGCACCGGCGTCTCGGAGACCTGCTTCAGCGCCACCGTCACCGCGGACTCCGCGTCGAACGGCACGGTGCCGGTGAGCAGCTCGTAGAGGATGACGCCGATCGAGTAGAGGTCCGAGCGAGCGTTGACGGCGTGCCCCTGGGCCTGCTCGGGCGACAGGTACTGCGCCGTGCCCATGATCGAGCCCGTCTGCGTCATGTCCGACGCGCCGGCGCGCGCGATCCCGAAGTCCGTGACCTTCGCGCGGCCCTCGGCGTCGACGATGACATTCTGCGGCTTGAAGTCGCGGTGGATGACGCCGCGGCGATGCGCGAAGCGCGCGGCGCGCAGGATTTGGACCGTCAGGTCGATGGCGAGCGCCGGATCCAGCGGGCCGAGGTCGCGCACGAGCTGCTTCAGCGTGCGCCCGTCGACGTACTCCATCGCGATGTACGGGGCGCCGTCGGACTCGCCGCGGTCGTACACCGAGACGACCTGCTGATGCTGCAGGCCCGCGGCAGACGAGGCCTCGCGGCGGAAGCGCTCGACGAACTCCTCGTCGCGGGCGAAGCGGTCGTGCAGGAGCTTCAGCGCGACCTTGCGCTCGAGCTGGATGTCGTAGGCGCAGTAGACCTCCGCCATGCCCCCGGTCCCGATGTGCTCGATGACCTGATAGCGGCCGTCGATGACCGTGTCCGCCGCGATGCGCGTCATCTCAACAGCTCCTGCATGACGACCTTCGCGATCGGCGCAGCGACCGCGCCGCCCTGGCTCTGCGGCCCCTGGATGCGCTCGAGCGTCACCGCGACGGCGACCTTCGGGCGGCTCACCGGGGCGAAGCCGACGAACCACGGCTGGTTGATGCGCTGCGCGATGTTCAGCTCGGCGGTGCCGGTCTTGCCGGCGACCTGCACCCCCGGGATCGCGGCCGCCGTGCCGGTGCCCGCGCGCACGGCGTCGACCATCATCGCGCGCACCTGGCGCGCCGTCGCGGCCGAGACCACCGACCGGCGCACGACCGGATCGATCGTCGCGATGCGCGGTCGGGCACGGCGGCCGCCCGCGGCGATCGTCGCGCCGACGGTCGCCATCTGAAGCGGCGTGGCGAGGTCGCGGTCCTGGCCGATCGCGGCCGCGCCGACGGCGAGGTCGTCGCGCAGCGCCTCGGCGGAGGAGATCGTGCTCGGCTTGGCGGCCGGGATCGCGGGCGTCTCGCCGAAGCCGAACGCCCGCGCCATCCGCACGAGGCGCTCGGCGCCGACCTTCGCCCCGAGCGGCGCGAAGACGGAGTTGCAGGACTCG
>JAUXSD010000093.1 GCA_030681525.1 Solirubrobacteraceae bacterium | reverse complement strand
GCCTCGGTGAAGGCGTGCAACTCGATGACCATCGTCGGAATGGCAGCGGCAGCGATGTCCTCGCTGACTTCAGTAGCGACAACCCGCAGGCGCGCCGTCGTCTTGGCCAGCAGCCGCAGCTTCTGCAATGCCTTCTCGCCGCCGCCGACGATGAGAACGTCGCGACCGTCGAGATCGAAGAAGATAGGGAAGTACCGCAACGCCGTACCTTTCGCTGCCTGCGCGCCGAGCATCATGACCGGTTAGGGTAAACCGCCCCCCAGCGGCAGCCGTTGCGCCGCTTCCGGTCGGTCCGGTGGTTATAAGCGATCTAAGTAGAATTTTCTATTGCCGGGGCCGCTCTGCCTCAAGATAAGAACGATTTTCCCGCCTGCCGCTGCGGTTGGGCATAGGTTTGCCATTGCCTGTCGGTCTGTCCCGTCCCGGACGGTGCCGCCCGGACGGTGCGATGAGCGGCTGCCTCCGGCAGAGTTGCCTAGGCTATCTTCGGGCGACCCCGAAGACGATAAAAAAGCCGACCGCCGGCGACCTCGAGACAACCCTTCGCGCGACCCTTCGCGCGACGCATTTTTCTTCGCACCTGCGAGCGCACGCACGACGCTTAGATGACGGATAGCACACGTGTTTGTGAGACCGATTTACTTCCGTTCCAAATGGGCGTGTGGTTTATAGCCGCCATGGCGGTCCGGACTTGCGTGTTCCAGATCCGCAGAATGAAGCGACCCTATGAAGAGGCAATCGCTTCAGGGGGTGGACCCTCGGCGGGGCCATCCATTTTTGGACGGCATCTTGCCGAATAGGAGGAAGTTATGAAGGTTTGGACGAAGCCCGCAGTTCGTGAGCAGGAAGTTGGCCTCGAGGTTACCTCGTACATGCCGGCTGAGATCGACATCATCTAACGACTGTCGATCCACTCACCAACTCTTGTGAGTTTCCGACAACGGCGGTCGAACATTCGGCCGCCGTTGTTTTATCGGGCGTCGGCGCGCCCGCGACCAGTCGAACAAAATGATCATCAAGGTTCTCGGGTCTGCCGCGGGCGGTGGTTTCCCGCAGTGGAACTGTAACTGTCGCAACTGCGCCGCCGTGCGTGCCGGTGTCCCTGGTTTCAGGGCGCGCACGCAATCGTCGCTTGCGGTCAGCCGCGACGGCGTCAATTGGGCCCTGCTCAACGCCTCGCCCGATCTGCGCCAGCAGATCAACGACACCCCGCAGCTGCATGCCGACCCGAAGCTTGGCCTGCGCCACAGCCCCATCAAGGCAGCGGTGCTGACCAACGGCGACGTCGACCACATCATTGGCCTGATCAACCTGCGCGAGGCGCAGCCCTTCTCGATCTACGCCTCCGACCGCGTCCTGGCGACCCTGCATGCCAACTCGGTGTTCCAGGTGCTGGCCGACGGGCTGGTACCGCGCATCGAGATCGCGCTCGACAAGCCCTTCGAGCTGGAAGGAGCCGGCGTCGACCTGGGTCTGACGGTCGAGGCCTTCGCCGTGCCCGGCAAAGTCGCCCTCTACCTGGAGGACGCGTCCTCCGCCGATTTCGGTAGCCAAGAAGGCGACACCATCGGCCTCAAAATTACTGATCCGGTCGAGAAGAAGTCCTTCTTTTACATCCCCGGCTGCGCCACCGTAGATGAGAAGCTCGGAGCGCGCCTCAAGGGCGCATCCATCGTGTTCTTCGATGGCACCCTGTTTACCGACGACGAGATGCTGGAACAGGGGCTGCTTAACAAAACAGGAGCCCGAATGGGCCATACCAGCATGTCGGGAGCCTCAGGATCGATCGCTGCGTTCTCGAAACTTGGCGTCGGAAGGCTCATATATGTTCATATAAACAACTCGAACCCGGTGCTGGACGAGAACTCGCCCGCCCGCAAGTCCGTTGAAGGCGCGGGCTGGGAAGTCGGGTACGATGGCATGGAGGTGCGTCTATGACCGAAGCGTTGAGCCTGGAGCGTAAGAGCACCGAGCGCAAAGCTCAGGAGCCCTGGTCGGTCGCCGACTTCGAGGCGGCAATTCGCGCGGTCGGCGCCGAGCGCTACCACGACAAGCATCCGTTCCACCACATGCTGCATGGCGGGAAGCTGACCAAGGCGCAGGTGCAGGCCTGGGCGCTCAACCGCTTCTGCTACCAGTCGGCGGTGCCGCGCAAGGACGCCGCGCTGATCAGCCGGCTGTACGACCGCGAGCTGCGCCGCGAGTGGGCGCACCGCCTGCTCGATCACGACGGCTACGGCGAGGAGGTCGGCGGCATCGAGCGCTGGCTGGTCCTCACCGATGGCCTCGGCCTTGACCGCGACTACGTCATCTCCATGAAAGGCGCGTTGCCGGCGACCAAGTTCGCCGTCGAAGCCTATGTCACGTTCGTGCGCGAGCAGCCGATCACCATCGCCGTCGCGTCCTCGCTGACCGAGCTGTTTGCGCCCAAGATCCACAAGGAGCGCATCTCCGGCATGCTTGAGAACTACCCGACCTTCATCGACGACAAGGTGATGGCCTACTTCAAGCGCCGCCTCACACAGGCGCCGCGCGATGCCGACTTCGCGCTCGACTACGTCCTCAAGAATGCCAAGACGCGCGAGGAGCAGGAAGCCTGCGTCGACGCCGTCCGCTTCAAGTGCAATGTGCTTTGGGTGCAGCTCGATGCGCTGCAGCACGCCTACGTCGAAGGGCATCTCCCCCCCGGCGCATTCCGTCCGGAGGCATGAGAATGGGTGAAACCGCACCACGCCAGCGCGCGATCATCACGGTCGCCAGCAAGCCGGTGAT
>JAUXSD010000088.1 GCA_030681525.1 Solirubrobacteraceae bacterium | reverse complement strand
AACAGGCGCTTGGCAAGCTTCCGGCGCGTCAACGTGAAGCTTTCCTGCTGCGTTACTGGGAAGGCTTGGACACAGCAGAAACTGCCACGGCGATGGGATGCACCGAAGGAAGCGTAAAAACCCACTGTTCGCGCGCTGCGCATGCGCTTGCCGTGTCTCTCAAAGAGAAAGGGCTAGAGCTGCCATGAACATAAACACCAATTCGCCGAATGAAAATTCGCGGCACATCGCTCCTGAGCGTATCGCCCAATTGCTTACGCGCGCCGCACAGCAACTTGATGACGATACCGTCACCGCACTGCGCCAGGCGCGCAACGTTGCGCTGGAGAAGCAGTCGCCGAACAGGCCAGTTTTTGCGCTAAGCGCAGCGCACGGCATCCGCTGGCTGATGCCGCATTCCACCCATCAATGGATGGCTGCGATCATACTGTTCGTAGCGATACTTTTCGGCGGGGTAAGCTATTGGCAGCACGAGAACGACCTGAGCCATCTGGATACTGCCATCCTGACCGACGATTTGCCATTGGAAGTTTTTGTTGATTAATTTTTTAATTTATTCCGATCAATGCGAAATTTAGCAATCATTGCCTTTTTGTTGCTGGGCTTAACCAGTACACCTGCGGGCGCGGCAACAACATCCTGGCACTCGCTCGCTCCTGCGCAACAGGAAGCCCTTGCCCCCTTGTCGCAGCAGTGGGATAACCTGCCGGAACAACAGCAACACCGCCTGCTCAAGACGGCCAAGCGCTACCCGAATCTTGCCCCCGAACAAAAAAGCCGCTTCCATGACCGTTTAGAGGCGTGGAGCAAGCTCACCCCGAAACAACGTGATGCCGCCCGTGAAAAATATCGCGCCTTCAGTAAAGTGCCGGCGGAACACCGTGAGCAGGTAAAACGGATGGTCAGACAAAATCAAGAAGCAAAGGTACAGCAATCCGCCAGCGGAGTTCCTGCTGCGCCGCCATCCCTCCAACCGTGACTGGCCAACCGTGATAGGTCTTGGCGGCTTTTCGATACCCTGTCAGCGTCGCTCGGTCCACCACAGCATCAGCATCCCCAGCGACAAGAATAAAGCCGTTATCGCCGTCGCGCTGACGAACGGCTGCCAGTCGTTGAGCGCACCCAAGTTAGCGAACAGCCGCCCGACAAAGTGAAATACCAAGCCAAGCACAATACCCAAGAATATCATCGCACCGATCCCTCCCGCACGCCGATGATAAGACGCAAACGGCAGCGCCAGCAGCATCATCACCATTAACGCAAATGGATACACCAGCTTGTTCCACATCGCAATTTCATAGCGCGTGCTTTTCTGGCGGTTATCTTTCAGGTGGCTGGTGTATTGATACAGATCGTAGGCAGACATTTGT
>JAUXSD010000075.1 GCA_030681525.1 Solirubrobacteraceae bacterium | reverse complement strand
CACGGAGCTCGACGAGACCGCTCCCTTCAGGCGGAAGCAGCAGTCGCTACGGTCCGGTCATGGCCGTCGTCGAATGGGGTGACGAGCAGCGCGAGGAAGTGCGTACGGCTGCTGAACTTGACGCGCTGCTGGAGCGATTGGCGACTGAGGCCCGAGCAGAAGGCAGGCCGCAGGACGTGCAGCTGACGGTCGAGGGCGCAGGGACATTAGGGATGGTCGTCGGTGATGACCGAAGCGTCCTCAACCACGTGCCGGACAACCTCGACCCCCCGTACATGGTCAGCGTGGGAAGCGAGGTTTCCGACGAACCCTTCGTGTTCTATGTCGCGGGCGATAACTACTCTGAGGCGCTACACCGCAACACGATTCTTCCGCCAGCTGCTCGGGCCGCGATGCGCCACTTCCTCGCGACGGGTGCGCTATCGCCCGAAGTCGAATGGGAGCAGATCTAACGGCTACTGCATCAAGGCAGACCCACCCAGCTTCCAGGCTTGCTGTTCAAATTGGTCGTGACGTCCGGCCTCGAGGAGAGGCTCCGACCGGCGGCGAGCTGACTCGCTTTTCAGGCTGTCGGCCGTTGGGCCTGACCTGCTTTCGCTGTGTCGCTCGTCACCGGTCGGGGATGTCCCGGCGTGACTTGATAGGAGCGTGGCACCGCCCCAAGCAAGCCATGTCCGCCGGGCGTCCGTTTCAGTCGAGGTGAAAGGGACGAAGATCATGATCGTGCTCGGTGCGGACATGCACAAGAGCTCACACACCCTCGCCACGGTCGACGCGATGACCGGCGAGATGCTCGCCGACAAGACGATCAATGTCGGCGCCGCCGGGTTCGCGGCAGCGCTGGATTGGGGTCGCTCGCTCGGCGAGGAGCGCGTCTGGGCGCTGGAAGATTGCCGGCATGTCTCCGGCGCGTTTGAGCGGTTTCTGCTCGAGCACGGGGAGCGCGTCGTTCGCGTGTCGACGAAGCTGATGGCTCAGGAGCGTCGCGGCGCACGTGAGCGCGGCAAGTCTGACCGGATCGATGCGCTCGCCGTCGCGCGGGCGGCGCTGCGCGAAGGCGTCGATCGGCTGCCGGTCGCCGAGCTCGCCGGCGTCGAGCTGGACATCAGGCTGCTCATCGACCACCGCGAGCGGCTCGTGCACGTCAGGACCAAGCTCTACAACGACGTGCTGTGGCACCTGCACGACCTCTGGCCCGAGCTCGTCCTGCCGGGCAGCGCGCTGTTGTCGAAGAAGTGGACGACACGGATCGCACGACGCCTGGCGCGCGCCGAACAAACCGCGCGCGTTCGGATTGCTCGCGACGAGCTGCGCCACATGCGCGAGCTGTCGCACACGATCAACGCGCTCGAAGCAGAGATCGCTGACCTCGTCGCCCAGGTCGCACCGCAGCTGCTCTCAGAGCCCGGCTTCGGTCCGCTGACCGCCGGCAAACTGATTGGCGAGATCGCCGGCGCCAGCCGCTTCTCAACAGACGCCAAGCTTGCTCGCGCGGCCGGCGTCGCACCGATACCCGCCAGCTCCGGCAAAACCCAGCGCCACCGCCTCGATCGCGGCGGCAACCGCCAGATCAACACTGCGATCCACCGCATCGCTGTCACCCGCGCTCGCTGCCACCCCGAAACCCGCGACTACATCGCGCGCAAACGAGCCGAAGGCAAGACCCACCGCGAAGCCATCCGCTGCCTCAAACGCCACCTCGCGCGGCGCATCTGGCACCTGCTCCAGCCGCGCGTCCAATCGGAGAATCTCTCAATCTCTTGACATAGGAGCAGCGAAAGCAGCAGCGAACCTAGGTAGGACCGATTTTCGGATGAAGATCAGCGGTACCCTCGTTGACTCGCATGAGGAATCGTCGCGCCCACGAGATCCACCTCGTCGCGATTGGGATCACTGCGCTGATCTCGGCGGCGTACCTCGTCGTTGAAACCTACGAGGGAAGCGGACCGAGCCAGACGGTCGTCGAGGCGAACGGCACCTGGGTGATCTTGGTGCTGCTCGTGCCGCTCGTGCTCGTGGCGCTTCCGTTGGTGGTGCCGCCCGACCGGCGGCGCGCCGCTGTTTTGTCGGCGGTGGCGGCTTTGACGCTCTTCGCGCTGGTCACGGGCTTCACGATCGGCACGCCCTACCTGTTGGCTGCCGCTCTGATGTGGGTCGCAGGCGCGATCCAGCGTGCTCCGGCGCGCCCGCACGGTGCGACGCGCTGCTGAGTTCAGGCAAAGCGGAAGCTCTGGCTGCGTTGCTTCGGACCGGCGAGATCTCATGGCCGACGCGTCCGACCTGGCCCGCTCGCACTGAGTTGCTCCTTGCCACAAACGCGATGCGACGGTCGGCGTTGTGCGCGGTGATAGCGGTGACGAGTGCGCTGGCCGCTGGCTGCGGCGACGAGGGCGAGCCAGCGGTGCCGTCATCCTCGTCATCTGAGCTGCACACCGGGACGACGAGCCAAGGTCTTTCGGTCAGCATCGACTCGAGCAAGGGCGCCATCGACCGCGTCGCGATCTCGTGGGTCGGGCGCTGCCGGGGACGCAGCTCGGCCGACTCCGGGGAGATCGGCGATCTGCACGCCGAGGAGTTCTTCGGCGGGCAGCTGCCGGTGGAGATCAACGATCAACGCCGCGAGAATGGCACCGACGGCGACCGATCGACGTACCTGCGCCATCTCGAAGTCAAGGCCGACGACGGCGGCTACACCGGGCGCCTCCGGGTCCGCACGCGCGGCTACAACGGCCAGGGCCGCAGCGTGGACGTGCTGTGCGACAGCGGCGACATCACCTTCTCGGCTAAGCCGATCCCAGCCCCTCAGGTCCCTGCAGTCAACGCGACGGCCGCCCAGTTCCGCGACGCTGACTTCCACGAGCAGATCTACGAAGCCCTCAGCTACCTGGGTTATGACGGGGGCACCGCCAACTTCTGCGCGGCGGTCACCAAGCGGGTGGCCCGCAGCTTCTGCAGGAACGGGCCGCGCGCCACGTTCGAGCGGATCAGCCTCATCCAGCAGGGCATTGACCGTCTCCGCGAGAAGGACGACCCGGTGCGCCGGGTGAAGGGCGGTGCGGCCGTGACCATCGACCTCGGCGAGAGCCGCTCGGGACCCGACGGCACACCCGAAGAACACGCAGTCCGCACGCTGCGCTTCAAATCTGTCGGTCGCGGCGAATGGCGCCTGGACCACATCGGGCCCAAGCGCTGGTCACGCAAGATGCCCTAGCGGGGGCCGAGCAAGATGTGAACCGCTGTCGCGGCTGCTGCTTCTCGCGCCAGCCAGTGCTCCGGTGCGAGCGGCGCGTGTTCGTGCCCAGTCTGCAGGCAGAAGCGGTAGCCGCTTCAGGCGCAGACCGGCGCTTTGCGTAGCTCGCCCGCGCAGCACTCCCTGAGGCGCGACGGGTGCTCGGTGGTCCGCTGGCCGGGCCCTCCCCGCCAGCCGCTCGGACGTTCGGCCTTGGCGGCCGACGCTGGGTGACGGATGTCCTGCAGTACGCCAGGGCAGCCGTACGCTGCAGAGGTGAAGCGCGCGACGACGATGAAGCTCGTGACGGCGGCGGTCTGGCTCGCGGTATGCGCCGCGGTGCTGCAGGCCGACGCGTGGGAACCGCTTGCCGGCCTGATCGGCGTCATCGCCCTGCTGCTCGCGACGGTCGCGCTGGGCCTCGTGCTGCGCTGGTGGGCGGTCCTCGTAGCTCCGATCGGCTTCGTACTCGCCGCTGTCGTCGTGCGACCCGGCGACGAGACCTACGACACGTTCTGGCTGGTGTTCGTGCTCGTGCCCGTGAGCGCGGTGGTTGCCGCGATCGCGGCGTTCGTCGCTCGATGGGTCGACCGACCGCAGCCGGCATCTGTGCTCGTCGCCGTGGCGGCAGCGCTCGTCGCTGTGGGGCTGGTCCTCGACGCTCGCACCGTCGATCATCACCCGCAATCGCCGGTGATGGTCAACCTGGACACGGGCGCCCTTCCCAACGTCCGGCCGGGGGCCGACGCCGCAGGGCTGCGAGCGACGTTCGGCAAGGAGATCGTCACACGCGACCTGTCGGACATGGCCCCGCTCGGGCACGACGGCGCGGACCTGTCGGGCCCCGGGTCGCTCCAAGGCGACTTTGAGATCCGCCGGTTCGATCGCATCGCCGTGTTCGTCCGCGGGGACACGGTCGTCGGCTACGTCACGACCGATCGCAACGTCGAGTTGGGCGAGGGCGTCGGCGTCGCGGACTCGCTCTCGCTCGTCGAGAACCGCGGCCTGCCCCTCACGTGCTCAGGCGTGACGCTTGGCAGCGACAGCACGCGGCCGGCCTACCGGGTCTGCCAAAAGCGGCTGCCCGGAGGTGCGTTCCTCATCGCCGGAGGCGACCCGATCGACTCGGTCTGGGTCGTTCGATAGTTGTCTCGGACCGGGTCACGTCGTTCAGCTCGCCGACGCGAACTGCTGCTCGAGGCGGCCTCCGACCAGATCGATAGCGAGGAAGCACGTGATGCACGCGCGCGGGCGCGACTTCTTCTCCAACGACCGCGAGTGGGGGTCTATAGAGTTCGTGCGAACAACCGGGGTAAGCGCCATCGACATCGACGTCGGCGCCGCGCGGAACGCCGCCGAGCGGCGCGCTCCGGGGCTGCTCCATCCAGGCGAAACGGAGCAGTCGCGTTTCGACTGCTCGGGCGCGCCGCTGGTATACCTGCGTCATCGAGTTGTTGTTGGACGCCACAGGACCGCGCGTGGCAGGTTTGCCGAGCATCCCCCTGCTCGGCCTGCAATGACCGTCGCCATTCTCGCGGTCGCTGTGATGCTGTTGTTCGTCGGCCGAGGCACCTATGTGCTGCCGCAGATGTGGCGCGGTGAGTGGCACTACGTCCACATGGACCCAGACCACGTGCCGCCCGTCTGGATATGGGGAAAGCCACTGTGGCAAGGCTGGCTGCGGCTGGCTCCGGTCAGCGTTGTAGTTGGGTGGCTGGTAATCGTCATGATGGCGTTTGTCCTGCTGGCCGGTGACGCGCAGACCGGCCGCTTCTACGACATCGCGGGCATCATCGGTTTGGCAGCCACGCCGTTCATGGTCATGGGCGTGACGGTGGTGTTCTTCAACCGTCCGAAGTTCATGGTGGTTCCTAACATGCGTCATCAGCGTGGCGCTGTCGCGCAATGGCTGTCGCGCGGCCAATGACGAGCGTTCGCATTGGCTGCTGCTTCGAGGCACGAGCAGCACTGCCGCAGCCAGGCGATATGGGAACCGCGCCGTCCTTGCGGGTGTACCGTGGGTAGATGAGCAAGCCGTCGAGACCAGCGGCACGGAAATGGCGGCGTCGGGTTCCGGTCATCGCGCTTGTCACCGCTACCGGCGTCGTCGCAGGTTGCGGCTCGGCCACGGGACATGAATCCGCGAGCGCCAGCGACGCAGCACCTACATGTGCCGCTACCGAAGTTCGCGGCAACGGCAGGATCGTTCGCGCCGGGCCGTTCTGGGGAGCGATCACGCCGCCATATGACGTTGTAGAT
>JAUXSD010000070.1 GCA_030681525.1 Solirubrobacteraceae bacterium | reverse complement strand
TGGCTGGATCAAAGAACACCGGGCGGACCTCGCGCAAGCGGCGCTGCCGGTTAGGACGCGGACGGATGGCAACGGACGGACAACGCGGCGGGCTAGATGAGCCGTTGCGGTCCTCTGCGTCCGTCGCCCGCATCCGTTTTCGCGTGGCTCCAGTCGGGGAACCACGCTGGCATTCCGCCCTTTGACGGGATCGGTCGAGGCGTCGGATTCAGCCGTTAGAGTTGGTTCGCGATGCGGTTTAGGACAACGAAAAGGACAACGCGTTCGAACCGGGCTGCTGGAGCATTGTACGCGGGTTGCGCAGAAATCCCGGATTTCCAGCTATTTCCTTGTAATGGGCGCGGCGGGTTTCGAACCTGCGACCTCTCGCGTGTGAAGCGAGCGCTCTCCCACTGAGCTACGCGCCCTCGGTGGGCGCCGATTGTACGAGACATGGGCTGGCATCCCGGCGGCGGGCATGGCACCCTGCGGTTTGAGCCCGTGCCGAAGACGATCGAGAAAGAGCGCCGCGTCGACGGTCCGACGAACCACGGCGAGGAGATCTGCCACATCGTGACCGAGGAGGACCCGGACACGGCGCTGTGCGGCAAGGACGTCACCGGCTGGCCATGGAACCCGCCGTGGCCCTACTGCGTCGTCTGCCTGGACCTCCTGCACGGCAGCGCGGGCGGGCCGTAGCCCGCCGCCGGGCGATGCCGAGCCTGACCCTCTCGGTGCTCGCGGAGCCGCTCGCCGTCGTGCGCCTCGAGCCATCCGCCCCCGTGCCCGACTGGGCCTGGTCGGGCGAGCTGTGCGCGTGACCCGCTCGGCCGACGAGCTGTCGGTCGTCTGCGCCGAGCCCCGCGTTCCATCGACAGCGCGAAGACCGGGATGCGGGCGTCGGCGAGCGGCGGCGCGTGCGTGGCGTTCGGCGGCGACCGGGCTCACGGTCGCCTGACGCCGGACCCTCAGCGCCCGGTCTTCGTCCGCCGCGCCTCGCCCTGGATGCGGTTGTACTTGCGGCCGAGCCGCTCGCGTGCGGCCGTTGCGGCGCGCCGGTCGTCGATCCACTGCTGCTCGCGCTCGAGCTTCTGCCACGCCGCGACGCGCGCCGGGTCGCCCTCGGCGGCGACCGCGCAGCCCGGCTCGCCGTTGTGCCGGCAGTCCGAGAAGCGACACTGCGCCGCCAGCTCCTCGATATCGGCGAAGGACTCCGCCACGCCGCCGCTCTCCCACAGGCCGGCCTCGCGGATCCCCGGCGTGTCGATGAGCAGCGCGCCGCCGGGCAGCGTGAGCAGGTCCCGCGTGACGGTCGTGTGGCGCCCGCGCCCGCCGTTGTGCTCGCTGACGGCGCCGATCGCCTGTCGCTCGAAGCCGAGCAGCGCGTTGACGAGCGTCGACTTGCCCGCGCCCGAGGGGCCGAGCAGGACGCTCGTCGCGCCCGGCGCCAGCAGCGCCGCGAGCGGCGCGATCGAGTCCTCGTCGTGGACGCTCACGGCGATGCCGTCGGCCAGCCCGAGCGAACGCGCCATCGTGCGCGCCGAGGCGCCGCCGTCCGGATCGAGGTCGGACTTCGTCAGCACGAGCGCGGCCGGCACGCCGCCCGCGGCGGCCAGCGAGACGATCCGCTCGCAGCGCCGCTCGTTGGGCTCGGGAAACGGCTCGACGACGAGCACGAGCTCGACGTTGGCGGCGAGCACCTGGCTCGTGACGGGCGAGCCCGCGGCGCGCCGCACGACCGTGCCGCGGCGCTCGAGCACCGCGGCGATGACGCCTTCGCCGTCCAGCGCGACCCAGTCGCCGGTCGTCGGCGTGCGCTCGCTCGCGGCGCGCAGGCGGCCGCGGGCGGCGACGAGCCGCGGCGGCGCCCCGCCCCCGTCGGCGACGAGCCAGCGGCCGCGGTGCTGCGCGAGCACGCGGGCGCCGGTGAACGAGGGATCGCCGAGCTCCGCGAGCTCGGCGGCGAGATCCGGTCGCCGCCCGAGGGCGGCGGTTGGGGCATGCAACGTGAGGTCCTCCACAGGTTCGTCGGTGGCACGGGTGCGGCGTCGGTGCCCGGGCGCTGCCCCGGGCGCGTGATCAGACGTCCGCGGCGTGACTGACGAAGGTGTGAAGTGCGGTGAACATCGGCGGTCAATCCTAGAGGTTTGCGGGCAAAGCGCAATGCCGGGGCGCGCACCGGTGCCGACCGGCGCGGCACCGCCCTCGTCGGCGTCCTACTCGATCGCCAGCTCCTCGACCATGCCGTCAGCCACGTGCGGCTGAGGCCGGCCGCGAGAGCGTGCCGGGCAACGGCGACGCGCGACGCCGGGACTGAGCGCGAGAGCTCCGGGGTTGGCGTGGTCATGACGCGCCAGGTACGGATATCGGACCGGGCGCGTCACGATGCCCGCCTGAGGCGAGCAGACCGAGGACCACGTGATCCGAACGCCCGCCGGTGGGAAGGCGGTGCTCGGCACGGTGGACCGGGGCTACGGTAAGCGGCACCGACGCGCGCCTGTATACGCTAGCTTCGCGCGGCCGTGCTGCTCCCCACGCTTCTCGTCGCGCTCCTGAGCACGACGCTTCTCGCTGCCGCGGCGCTCAAGGCCGGCGACCCCACTGCCACCGCGGTCGCCGCGACCACGTTCGGCCTGCGCGGCGCGGCGGCCCGCTGGGCCTGGCTGGCGCTGGCCCTGCTGGAGGCCGGCCTCGCGGTCGCGCTGCTCGCCGCCGCACCGTGGGCCCCGGGGGCGACGGCCGCCGTGCTCGGCGTCTTCGCGCTCGCCCAGGTGCTCGCGATCTTCGCCGGCCGCACCGGAGCGCCGTGCGGCTGCTTCGGCGCGCGCGGCCGGATCTCGTGGGGCTCGGTCGCGCGGACCGCGGTGCTCGCCGGCGCGGCCATCGCGCTGGCGATCGGCTGGGGCGCCCGGCAGCAGCCGCCGCTGCTGCCGGCGGTCGCGGCGATCGCGCTGGCCGCGGCGATCGTGTGGAGGCTCCGTGCGGCGCGGCCGGCCGGTGCACTCGACGTCGAAGGGGAGGGCCCGCCGCTCGGCAGCGCCCCCGCACTCGGTGACGGCGTGCGCCTCGCGCTGTTCAGCGCCCCCGGCTGCCACCTGTGCCGCGCGCTCATCCCGCAGGCGCGGCGGCTCGGCGCGAGCGTCTTCGACGAGGTCGCCGACGCGGATGCCTGGGCGCGCGCGGAGGTGCCCGGAGCGCCGTACGCGGTTGCGCTGGCCGCCGACGGAACCGTTGTCGCGAAGGGCACCGTGAACACCCGCACCCAGCTCGCGTCCGTGTTCGGCGCCGCGCAGGCGCACGACCACGGCCGGGGAAGCGGCGCCGATGGGCCCGTCGACGCCGTCGCACACCAGCCCGAGCGCACGTCGCGCCGCGGCTTCCTGGCCACCGCCAGCGCCGCCGTCGCCGTCCTGACGGCGGGCCGCCTGACCGGCGCGCTCGTCGCGCCCGGCGACGCCGAGGCCTACCACTTCTGCGGCCACATCTACACGACCGACGGCTGCCCGCACCCGACCGGCCTGCCGCGGATCGACCGCCACGGCTACCCGCTGCGCGCCAAGGACGGCAAGCCCGTCGACGACCTCGGCCGGCTCGTCGACGCCAACGGGGCGCCGATCGACGAGGCCGGCGCGCCGCTGCTCGACCCCGACGGCCGCCCCATGCCGCCGGCCCGCCGGCGCCGCGTGTGCACCGCCGCCGGCAAGCGCTACCGCGTCGAGGTGCGCACCGACGGCGCCTGGTATCGATGCTGCGACGGCCGCGTGCGCAAGCTCCTGGACTGCTGCACGACGGGCTCGCGGCGCATCAACGGCGACCGCGCGCTGCGCGGCTACTGCTACGCCCGGCGCCGCGTGTTCTGCGTCATGTACTTCCAGACCAACGTGCCGTGCTGATCGCGCTGGCCGCCACCGCGCTCATCGCCGGCCTGGCCGGCGCGTGGTCGCCGTGCGGCTTCTCGATGGTCGACACGCTCGCGCCCCACGGCTACGCCCGGCGGATGCGCACGACGGTCGTCGCGTGCGCGACGTTCGCCCTCGGCGCGCTGGCCGGCGGGGTGGCGACGTTCGGCGGCCTGGCGCTGCTCGGCCAGGCGCTCGGCGCCGGGCAGGGCGCCGCCGTCGCGATCGCGGCCGCGCTGCTGCTGGCGGCGGCCGCGGGCGACGTCGCCGGCCGGCGGATAGTCCCGCAGGTGCGCCGCCAGGTGCCGGAGTCGTGGCGCCGCGTGCTGCCGGTCCCGCTGGCCGCCGGGCTCTACGGCGTGCTGCTCGGCCTCGGCTTCACGACATTCGTGCTCTCCTTCGCCGTCTACGCGCTCGCCGCCGCCTGCCTCGTGCTGGGCGACGTCGCCACCGGCCTCGCGATCGGGATCGCCTTCGCGGTCGGGCGCTTCGGGCCGGTCGTCGTGCTCGCCCCGCTGCAGGAGACCGCCCGCGGGATCGACATCGCCGCCGCCATGGCCGAGCGGCCGAGCATCCTGCGGGCGATCCGCGCGGCCGGCGCGGTGGCGCTGAGCACCTCGGCGCTCGCGCTGCTGCTCGGCGGCGTCCCGGCCACCGCCGCCACCGAGAGCCTGCTGACCGACCACGGCACCGACCCCAGCGCCAGCGGCGCGGCCGTCGCGTGGCATGTGCCCGGCACGCCCGCCGGGATCATCCTGCGCGGCGACGGCGCCACGCAGGCGCTGCCCGGCGCGGACCCCGCGCTCGGCCCCGACAACGTCGTCTGGCGCGAGGGGGACACGCTCGTCGTCGCCGACCAGGCCACCCTCGCCGTGCGGCTGCGCGTCGACGCCCCCGGCGCCGAGGAACCCGCCGTCTCGGCGCGCTGGCTGGTGTGGCGCGCCAGCGAGCCCGGCGGCGACGTGCTGCGCGTGCTCGACATGACGGCCCCCGGCGCGCCGCCCGCCGACATCCGCCGGGCGCGCGCCCCCGACCGCATCGGGCGCCCGTCGATCGACGGCGACCGCGTCGTCTACCACTACGCGCTGCGCTCCGACAACAGCGCGATCGAGGAGATCTTCCTGCCGACGCGCCGGCGCACGCGGCTGCGCACCGGCCGCGACGGGGCGCAGCTGCTCAACCCCTCGGAGCTGGGCGGCACGCTGCTGTACATCAGCTCGACGAGCGAGCGCCAGCTCGTCCGCATCGGCGCGCGCCGCGCTCGCAGCGGCGATCGGGACCGGACGCTGTTTCGAATGCACGCCGTCACGCGGCGCGACGCCATCAGGGAGCGCGGCCGCGCGCGCCACGGCGCGGGCTATCCGCGCGGCCGGGCGCCGAAGCTGCCCGAGCGCGCGCCGGAGGGCGTGACGGTCACGCTGTGGAGCACCGCGCTGGCGCCCGGCGGCGCCTACGTCAGCCGCCAGCGCCGGACGGCCGACGGGACGTCGAACACGATCCTGCGCCTCGCGCGCTGAGCGGGCGGGGCGCTGCGATGACCGCCGCCGCGTCCGGCATCGAGGACGTCCGGCGCGCCGCCGAGCGCCTCGCCGGGGTCGCACACCGCACGCCGGTCATCCGCTCGCGCACGCTCGACGAACGGCTCGATGCGCGCGTCGCGCTGAAGGCCGAGGGCTTTCAGCGGGTCGGCGCGTTCAAGTTCCGCGGCGC
Organism: Solirubrobacteraceae bacterium; assembly: GCA_030681525.1. Lineage (GTDB taxonomy): Bacteria > Actinomycetota > Thermoleophilia > Solirubrobacterales > Solirubrobacteraceae > CADCVQ01. The sequence goes on along the minus strand of JAUXSD010000070.1, from coordinate 3,800 downwards.
CTACAACGCGGTCGCCACGCACAGCGAGGCCGGCCCGCTGCGCGGCGTCTGCGCCGCCTCCTCGGGCAACCACGCCCAGGCGCTCGCGCTGTCCGCCCGGCTGTGCGGCACCCGCGCGACGATCCTCATGCCGCACGACGCGCCCGCCGCCAAGCGCGCCGCGACCGAGGGCTACGGCGCCGAGGTCGTCGGCTTCGACCGCTACGCCGACGATCGCTACGCGCTGCAGGCCCGGCTCGCGGCGGATCGCGGCCTCCAGATCGTCCCCGCCTACGACGACCCGCGGGTGATCGCCGGGCAGGGCACGGTCGCGCTCGAGCTGCTCGAGGACGGCGGGGAGGAGCTGGACCTGCTCGTCGTGCCGGTCGGCGGGGGCGGGTTGATCAGCGGCTGCGCGATCACGGTGGCCGCGCTCTCGCCCGCCACGCGCGTCATCGGCGTCGAGCCGCTGGCCAGCGACGACGTCGCGCGCTCGAAGCGCTCGGGCCGGCGCGAGCAGGTCGCCGTCGGCCCGACGATCGCCGACGGCCAGCAGCTCGCCACGCCGGGCGAGCTGACCTGGCCGATCATCGATCGGCTCGTCGACGACGTCGTCACGGTCTCCGACGAGGAGATCGTCGCGGCGATGCGGTTGCTGTTCGAGCGCTGCAAGCTCGTCGCCGAGCCGAGCGGCGCGAGCGCGCTGGCGGCGCTGCTGGCCGGGACGATCCCCGCCGCCGGCCTGCGCGTCGGGGTCGTCCTGTCCGGCGCGAACATCGACGCCGCGCGCTTCGCAGCGCTCCTCAGCTGACGCCCTCGGCGACCGCCGCGGGGCCGCCGACGGCGACCGCCGGCGCGGACGCGGGGGTGGTTCCCGGGGCCGTCCGCGACCGCAGCCCCGGCACGAACAGCGCGATCACCGCGCCGACCGCCAGCACCGCCGCGCCGATCGGCAGCGCCGCCACGACGCCGTCGGTGAACGCCTGCGGCGAGGCGTACGAGCCGTGCGCGCTGAAGATCGTCGCCAGCACCGCGACGCCCATGACGCCGCCCAGCTCGCGGATCGCGTTCGTCGCGCCGGACGCCTGGCCGGCCTCCTCGGGGCGGACCGAGCTGAGGATCGCGTTCGCCGACGGCGCGAACACGAGCGCCATGCCGGTGCCCGCGATGACGAACGGGGCGATGAGGCTCGCGTACGGCGTGTCGGGCGCCGAGATGGCGGCCAGCCAGAACAGCGCGATCGACTGCAGCGCCAGGCCGGCGACCATGAGCGGGCGCGAGCCGATCCGGTCGCTGAGCAGCCCGGCGATCGGCGCGACGATCATCGGCACGCCCGTCCAGGGCAGCGTGCGCAGGCCGGCCTCGAAGGGCGAGTAGCCCTGCGCGGTCTGAAAGAACTGCGACAGCAGGAAGATCGAGCCGAACACGCCGAAGAACATCGCGAACGAGACGCCGTTGGCGGCGCTGAAGCCGCGCGAGCGGAAGAAGCGCAGCGGCAGCATCGGCGCCGCGGCGCGGGTCTGCCACCACAGGAAGGCGAGCAGCAGCGCGACGCCGCCCCCGATCGAGACCACGACGGTGGCCGACGTCCAGCCGAGCGTCGTCGCCCGCACGATCCCGAATGTCAGGCCGAACAGGCCGACGCCGGCCAGCCCGAGGCCGGGCAGGTCGAGGCGGTGCGACGGTCCGTGCGACTCGGTCAGGCGACGCGCCGCGAGCGGCAGCAGGACGAGCCCGATCGGCACGTTGAGCCAGAAGATCCACTGCCAGGCGATGCCCTCGACGACGGCGCCGCCGACGAACGGCCCGAGCGCGACGCCGAGGCCGCTGACGCCGGCCCAGATGCCGAGCGCCATGCCGCGCTTCTCGCCGGGCACCGCCTCGGAGAGCAGCGTCAGCGTCAGCGGCAGGACGATCGCGGCGCCCAGGCCCTGCAGCGCGCGGGCGGCGATCAGCGCCTCGATCGTCGGCGCGAGCGCGGCGAGCGCGCTGGCGACCGTGAAGATGCCGAGGCCGATGACGAACATCCGCTTGCGACCGAAGCGGTCGCCGAGCGCGGCGCCGGTGATGAGCAGCACCGCGAAGGTCAGCGTGTACGCGTTGACCGTCCACTCGAGCATCTCGATCGATCCACCGAGGTCGACCCGGATCGACGGCAGCGCGACGCCGACGACGAGGTTGTCGAGTGCGGTCATGAAGAGCGCGATCGACACGATCGCGAGGGTCCAGCCCGGGTGCTTGGTCGTGGTCCTGGCGGTCATCGGTCGCGTCCTTCCTGGTGGTGTGTAATCAATCACTCAGTCGGTGGGAAAAAAAGAGAGAGGGCTCAGCAGCAGTCGATGTCGGGCGGGGGCTTGAGCAGGACCTGCGCCCAGTGCTCGTCGACGTCCTCGGCCTGCATCGCGGCGAGCACGTTGAGCAGCATCCCGTGGGCGAAGAAGTCGCGGACCTCCGCGGCGCTCGCGCCGCTCTCGCGCTCGACGAGCTCGACGAGCTGGGCGAAGCCGCGGCGCACCTCCGCGCGGATCGCCGGGTCGTCGCAGGCGGCGTGCGCGTTGAGCTGGTTGAGCAGCAGGTTGCGATCGCCGAGCAGGCCGATGTACGCCATCCCCATCGCGGTCAGCACCGGCTCGCCGGCCGCGCGCGCCGCCTCGGCCGCGTCGGCGAACGTCCGCAGGACGCGGGCGTGGCAGCGCTCGACGAGCGCCATGAACAGCTCGGCCTTCGTCGGAAACAGCCGGAACAGGTAGGCCTGGGAGATGCCGGCGGCCTTGGCGATCTCCATCGTCGGCGTGCCGTGCAGGCCGCGGGCGGCGAAGACGCGCTCGGCGGCCTGGAGGATCTCCTCGCGGCGTTCCTCGGCGGTGGAGAGGGTGCGGGCGGCGGGCATGAGCAGGTGTGAGTATGCACTCACTCACATGCGCTGTCAAGGCGCGGCGCGACCGCTACTTCGGCTTGCTGCCCCGCTTGCGCAAGATCAGCACGATCGCGACGATCATGACCGCCAGCGCGGCGGCCTGGACCGCGAGCGAGACGGCGTCCGAATTGGTGTCGGTCGCGGACTTCAGGGCTTGGAAGATGACCGACGCGCCGAAGAAGACGGTCAGGCACCAGAGGGCGGTCTTGCGGTCCACGGACCGAGCAGCCTACGCCAGTAGACTCCGGGGCGGACCGTGCTAGGCGGGGAATTAGCGGTGCCCTGTCGCTCGTAATCCGCTATAGCGAGGCTGAATCCCCTCTCGAGGGACTACGGCCTTCGGGGTCAGCCCGCGTGTGATGGTGCTGATGGCCCGGGTCCCGCGCGGTGTCGGCCCGTGAATCAGGTCAGGTCCGGAAGGAAGCAGCCTTAAGCGGTCACCGTCATGCGCAGCGGGAGTGCCCGGCCGGAGCCATCGCAGGTGAAGGCGCCCGGAGACTGTGTCTCGGAGGAGGGTGCACGGTCCACTCTTGCACCCGCCCCGTGCGCCGCGTAGGTCAGCGGCGCACGGAGACGGCGTGCCGGCCCGGCAGCTTCGTGCTGCCCGCGGTGAGGCTCGTGATCACCGAGATCGTGACGCGCGGGCGGTTGCGCAGCGCGCGCTTGGCCCGTGCGGTGAGCTTCAGCGTCAGCGTGGCGCTGCCGGCCCGCGTCAGCCGCCGCGTGGCGCTGCCGATCGTCACCGACCGGCCCGTGCGGCCCAGCCCGAAGCGTCGCGCCGCCGTCGGCCCGAGCGTCAGCCGGCCGCGGATCGTGCATGCGCGCGCGCACTCGAAGCGCACCCGCACGCCGCTCGTGCGCAGGGTCGCGAGCTTCATCGTCGACTTCACGCCCGCCACGTTAT
>JAUXSD010000068.1 GCA_030681525.1 Solirubrobacteraceae bacterium | reverse complement strand
GAGGAGGCGCTGCCCGAGTTCGCCGCCTGGATCGACTGCCTCGCCGCCGCGCACGACGCCCTGCCGGTGCTCGCCGCCTACCCGCTCGGCTTCGTCTGGCACTTCACCCAGTACTACCTGCACGAGTTCGCCGGCCACAGCCCGTTCGGCCAGTCGGCGCACCTCGACCTGAAGTCGGCCTACGCCGCGCTCGCCGGCAGCGCGGTGCGCGACGCGATCAAGCGCCGCATGCCCAGCGCGCTGCTCGGGCCGAAGGACTCCAAGACCCACCACGCGCTCGACGACGCGAAGGGCCACGTCGACCTGCTGCTCGGCCTGCTGCGCTGGAACGAGCGCGCGCGCTGAGCGTCAGCAGTCCTCCAAGCGTGTGTCCTGACGCGCGTAGCCGATGATGCCGGACTGGCCGTAGATCGGCCGGTAGGACCGGCTCGAGCGCACGGAGGTCACGCGAAACGGCCGCCCGCCGTCGTCGACCGTGATCGTGGCCGGCTCGCCGTCTGCGTTGCGCACCGTCAGCTCGGCCACCCACGCGACGCGGTGGCGGCGCGTCGCCGCCTGCAGCTCGATGACGTGCGGGTCCGTGCGGGTGACCGCCAGCGACAGCGTCCCGGAGCTGCGGTCGTCGGCGCCGATGTAGCGCGCCGCCGCGCGCGGCTTGTCGAGGTTCAGGCGGGCGCGGCGGACCGGCTCGACCTGGCAGCCCGCCTCCGCCGTGAACCACCCGCGCAGCGGCCGCGCGTCGCTGATGACCTTCGCGCGGACTGCGTCGACCGTGACGGGCTCGTCGGACACGGCGCGCAGCGAGAGGCGCACGATCTGCGGGCTGCCGGCCATCGCGCCCTTGCTGACGGCGCTTTCGGGCCTCGTGATGAGGTTGTTGCGCGCCAGCCGCGTGAGCGCGGAGGGGTCGCGGAAGCGCTTGCGCGGGATGACGTAGTACGGCGCGTACGGGTGGGCGCTGGCGAACGTCCCGGGCGGAAGGACCGTGACGCCGAGCCGAGCGGCGGGGGCGCCCTCGTCGTCGAGCAGCAGCGTCTTGACGGCGTAGGCGCCGGCCGCCAGGAGCAGCACCGCGCCGATGACGGGCGCACCGCGGCGCAGGCCTTTGCATGCGAGCGACGGCAGCCGCAGAGCCTTCTTCAGCACCGGCGGCAGCCTAGTGCGCTCCACCTTTCGGTGCGTGCACACGGCGGCGCGTCCGCCGGGCGAGCGGGGGAGCCTCGCCCGGCGGTGCTGCTGCGCCGGGGGTTGGTCAGAGGATGATGCCGTCGCCCGGAACGACCCGCACCTCGTCGGGACCGCCCGGCATGAACGAGCCCGGGCGCGGGGCGGGCACCGGCGGCGCGCCGCCGCGGAAGTGGTGGCGGCGCAGGCGAAGTCCCTTGCGCGAGCCGATCGCCGTGACGTGATCCTCGACGCGGTCGAGGATCGCGTCGGCCTGCTTGCGGGTCAGGTCGCCGTCCTTGACCGCCTCGTCCAGGCGCGTCTTCGTGGCGGCCTTGACCGCGGCGCGCACGTCGGCGAGCGACTTGCCGTTGGCCTTCGCCACCTCGGCGACCGACGTGCCGTCGCGCAACTGCTCCTTGAGCTTGGACTCGGTCGTGCCGAGCGCCTTGGCGAGGTCGGCGAACAGGTCGCCGCGCAGGCCGAGGTGATGGGCGCCCCGCCCGCCCGGGCCGCCGTGCAGCTTCATGGCGCCGTGGGGTCCAGGCCCGCCCAGCAGGCCCGGACCGGCCAGCACGCGGCCGGAGGCCTTGCGCGCCTGCTTGATCGCGTCGGCCTGCTTCTGCGTCAGGTCACCGGCCTTGACCGCCTGGTCGAGCTGCGCGTCCTGCGCCGCCGACAGCGCGTCGCGCAGCTTGTCGGGCGTGACGTCGAGGCGCTTGGCGGCGTCGTCGAGGATCGCCTGCTCGGTCTTGTTGGCGCCGTCCTTCGTCACCGCGGCGATCGCCGCGCCGGCACCGCCGGCGATCAGCGCGCCGCTCAGCGCGAGTGCGGCGATCCGTCGTGGCTTCATGCTGCCTCCTCTTCGTCGCTCGGTGCCGAATACGCTCCCACGCAAACGTAAGAGGTGCGTACGAACTTCCTGAGAATCCACGGGTCTTAAGCCCGGCTTGAGGCGGGCGCGCTGGTATGCAGTTCAGGTGACCACCATCACGCAGAGGACACACGCGATCGAGGATCCCACCGCCGCCATCGAGGTCCCGCCGCGCGGCGACGACGTGCGCGGCACGGGCGGTCCGCCGCCGCTGCGCCGAGGCCGCTGGCTGGTCTGCGGCGACCGGGCCTTCGCGCTGACCGATGACGTGACGCACGTCGGGCGCGGCGTGACCGCCGACGTGCGCCTCGACGACCACACGGTCTCGGCGCGCCACGCGATCGTCGTGCTGCGCGCCGAGCGGCTGCGGATCCTCGACGACCGCAGCACGAACGGCACGGTCGTCAACGGCCGCCGGGTCGACGAGGCCGAACTGCACGACGGCGACGTCGTCGTGCTCGGCCGCGTCGTGCTGACGTACCGCGACGTGCGCTGATCCGCCGGCGCTAGGTGAGGTTGCCCGACGCGTCGGGGTGCGACTGCAGGATCTCCTCGCCGGCCTCGCCGGTGCGCACGCGGTAGGCCTCCTCGACGGGCAGGACGAAGACCTTGCCGTCGCCCACGCCGCCGGTGCGCGCGTGCTTGAGGATCGTGTCGACCACGAGGCGCACGTCGCCCGCCGCGACGACGCACTCGATCTTGACCTTCGGACGCAGGTAGTTCGTCAGCTCCGCGCCGCGGTAGCGCTCGGTGATGCCCTTCTGGCGCCCCGAGCCCTTGACCTCGCTGACCGACAGCGAGGGAAAACCCTTCACGAGCAGGTCTGCGCGGATCGGCTCGAACGCCTCATGGCGGATATAGGCAATCACCATCTTCATGCGCTCACCTCAGGATGGGACGAAAGGGGTGCAGTGGGCCGCGCGCGCGGCGCCACGCCACCGTACCCCACCGCGTCACGCCCGGGCACGAGCCCGGTCAGACCGGCTGCGCGACGGGGCGCGGCTCGGCCTCGCTCGCCTCGGGGCTGAGCAGGATCGCGCCCTCGCCGGTGATGTAGGCCTCCTCGCCGTGGTGGATGATGTCCATCCCGACCGCCTCGTCGCGATCGCTGCCGCGCAGCGGCATGAGCGCGCCGAGCACCCGCAGCAGCACGTACGTCATGCCGAACGCGTACGCCGGGGCAGCCGCCGCCGCGACCGCCTGCGAGACGAACTGGCCCGCGTCGCCGTAGAACAGCCCGTCGGCGACGCCGTTCCAGCTCTGCTGGGCGACGAGCCCGATGAACAGGATGCCGGTGAAGCCGGCGATGCCGTGGGCGGCGAGCACGTCGAGCGTCTCGTCGACGCGGGTCCGCGGCCGCCAGGCGACGACCGCATAGCACGGGAACGTGACCACCACGCCGAGCACCATGGCCCAGATCGGGCTGACGAACCCGCCGGCCGGGGTGATGCCGACGCAGCCGACGATGATCGCCGTCGCGGCGCCGATCGCCGTGATCTGGCGGTTGCGCACGAGGTCCAGGACAAACCAGGTCAGCAGCGTGCAGGCCGGGGTCAGCAGCGTGTTCGTGAACGCCAGGACGCTCGAGTTGCCGGTGGTGAAGCCGCTGCCGCCGTTGAAGCCGAACCAGCCGAACCAGAGGATTCCCGCGCCGAGCAGGCAGTAGACGGCGTTGTGCGGCAGCAGCGCCTGGCGCCCGTAGTCCTTGCGTGCGCCGACCACGAGCGCGGCGGCGAGCGCGCCGAAGCCCGAGCCCATCTCGACCGGCACGCCGCCGGCAAAGTCCAGGGTGCCCTGCTGCGCCAGCCAGCCGCCGCCGAACGCCCAGTGCGCGAGGACCGCGTAGACGAGGATCGACCACAGCGCCGCGAAGATGAGAAACGGGACGAAGCGCATGCGCTCCACGACGGCGCCCGAGACGAGCGCGGTGGTGATGATGCAGAACGTCCCCTGGAAGGCGAAGAACACGAGGTGCGGGATCGTCGTGCCGTCGCGCGGCTCGAAGCCGACGCCGGACATGAAGGCGTGGCCGAGGCCGCCGAGGATCGCGGCGTCGCCGTCGAAGGCCAGCGAGTAGCCGACGAGCGCCCACGTGATCGTCGCGACGGCCAGCGCGGCGATGCACATCATGAACGTGTTCAGTGCGTTCTTGGCCCGCACGAGGCCGGCGTAGAACACGCCCAGCCCGATCGTCATGAACAGGACGAGCGCGGTCGCGATGAGCATCCAGGCGGTGTCGCCCGTGTCGACCATCGCTGGTGCGGCGCCCAGCAGCGAGCTCATTTGCCCACCGGCGTGACGGCGCCGTGATCCTTCTCGCCGGTGCGGATGCGGACCGCGCGCTCCAGCGGCACTACGAAGATCTTGCCGTCGCCGACCTCGCCGGTCTGCCCGCCCTCGCAGAGCGCGTCGATCGTCGTCTGCACGAACTCGTCGGACACCGCGATCTCGAAGCGGACCTTCTCCGACAGCCCCATCTGCACGCGCGTGCCGCGGTAGGTCTCCACGCGCTCGAGCTCGCCGCCGTGCCCCTGCACGCGGCTCATCGAGATTCCTCGCACCTCGGCGCGGTAGAGCGCTTCGAGTACGTCGTTTGCCTTGTCCGGGCGGACGATGCCGATCACGAGCTTCATGGGCTGGAGGCTCGCCGCCGGCCCATGACGGGTCTTTGTCCCTTGGGACAAAGATCGGCCGACGTCTATGGCCCAGCGGTACAACGATCGGGCGGCGACGCTGGACCGGGTGGCACGCCGGGCTCGTCGCGGCGCCGGTTGACTGACGCCCGCGGGCCGGCGTAGGGTCGGCTCGCCATGAGGATCGTCGTTCTGGGCGCCGGGATCTGCGGCCTCACCGCCGGCACGATGCTGGCTCGCGACGGCCATGAGGTGACGCTCGTCGAGCGCGACCCGGAACCGGTGCCCGACAGCATCGAGGCGGCCTGGGAAGCATGGTCGCGGGCGGGCGTCGTGCAGTTTCGCCAGGCGCACTACCTGCAGCCGCGCGGCCGCGCGGTGCTCGAGGCGCAGCTGCCGGACGTCGCCGCCGCGCTGGCCTCCGCGGGGGCCATGCGCTTCGACATCCTCAGCGTGATGCCGCCCACGATCGCCGATCGGGCGGCGCGCCCCGGCGACGAGCGCTTTCGTCACGCTGACCGCGCGGCGCCCGGTCCTCGAGCAGGTTCTCGGCAGCGCGGCCGAGGAGCAGGCGGGGCTCGACGTCCGGCGCGGCGTGGGCGTGACAGGCCTCGTGGCGCGCGCCGGTCGCAACGGCCCCACCCAGGTGACCGGCGTGGTGTGCGACGGCGGCGAGCGCCTGAGCGCCGACGTCGTCGTCGACGCGATGGGGCGCCGCTCGCCGATGCCGGGCTGGATCGCCGGCGTCGCGTCCGCCGCCGTGGCGGAAGAGGCCGAGGACTCCGGCTTCGTGTACTACACGCGGTTCTTCCGCTCGCACGGCGGCGGCCTGCCGCCGTTTCGCTCGGGGCCGCTGACGCCGATCGGCACGTTCACGGTCCTCGTCCTGCCCAGCGACAACGACACGTGGAGCGTGACGCTGTACACGAGCGCCGGCGACCAGCCGCTGAAGCGACTGCGCCATCGCGAGCAGTGGGAGGCCGTCCTGCGCGCGTGCCCGGCCCATGTGCAATGGCTCGAGGGCGGCGAGCCGCTCACCGAGGTGCTGCCGATGGGCGGCATCGTCGACCGCTTCCGGCGCCTCGTCGTGGACGGCCGCCCGCTCGTCACGGGCGTCGCGCTGCTCGGCGATGCGTGGTCGTGCACGAACCCGTCCGCCGGCCGCGGGATGACGCTCGGGCTGCTGCACGCCAGGCACCTGCGCGACGCGCGCGAGGCGCCCGCGCGGGCATGCCCGCCGGTCCGGCTGCCGTCGCGGCGACGATGCCGCAGGCGATGGCGCACGACGCCGATGTCTTTCGCGCGTTCATCGAGACGCGCGCCTGCCTGGCGACGGCCGGCGAGATGCTGGCGCGCCCGGGGCTGGCGGAGCGGACCCTGGAGATCGCCGCCGAGCACGAGCCGATGCGCCCGCCCGGCCCCGACCGCGCCCAGCTGCTGGCGCTGCTGAACTGAGGCCGAGCCCCCGAGCGCTCAGGCGCTCTCGGCGGCGCGCACATCGTCGCCGTCGTCGGCGCGCGCCCACTCCGACGCGAACTCCGCTCCGAAGACGATGACGTTGGCGGCCGCGAAGACGAAGATCAACAGCGCCATCGCCGCGCCGAGGGAGCCGTAGATCGCGCCGAAGTCGGCGAGCTGCTCGAAGTACAGCTCGAGGCCGAGCTTCACGATCGCCAGGCCGATCGCGCCGACGACGGCGCCCGGCCAGATGTCGCGCAGCGGCTCCTTGTTCATCGGCAGCACGCGGTAGAGAAACAGCAGCCCGGCCGCGACGAACAGCAGCGGCAGCACGTCGCCCGCGAAGTCGATGAGCAGCGCCAGCAGCCAGCCGCCGCCGGCCTCGTCGTCGACGATCGCCTCGAGGCGGTGCGCGACCGTGAGCGACACGCTGAGCGCGAGGATCGACGTCCCGCCGAGCACGAGCGCGACGTCGAGCGCCTTGCGCTGCAGCAGCGGCGGGCGCTGCTCGATGTCCCAGGCCTCGTTGATCGAGTGGCGCAGCGCGCCCATCACGCCGCTGGCGGCGGCGATCAGCAGCAGCGTCGTGAAGATCCCGAGCTTGCCGGCCTGGTCGAGCGCGTCGCCGACCGCGCGCTCGAGTTGGGGCCGGTCGTCGCCGCTGGATAGCGGGACGTTGTCGAAGACCGTCTCGATGATCCGCTTCTGGACCGCGCCGTCGTCGAACAGCATTCCGAACGCGGCGGCGAGCAGCAGGATGAGCGGGATGAACGAGAGGATCGCGAAGAAGCTCATCTGCGCGGCCGAGCGGTGTCCGCGGTCCTCGACGAACTCCACCGCCGCGCGCTTGGCGGTGACGAGCGTGCGCTCGGCGAACTGGCGGGCGCGAGCGCGGGTCACCGCGTGGAGGATGACGCACGGCCGGCCGCCCGGCGGGCCGCTCGCGGATCGGCGGTCTTGGCGTTCTTGCGGCGTATGCCGCGGCAGGGTGCCACGACGGTCCCGGCTTCGCCTGTCGCAGGGTGGCGAGCTTCTGTTCGGATCGAACGTTCGCCCCGGCCCACAAGCCTCACCAGCACAGACCCACCCCTCAAAGCCGCCGTTCGACTGCGCGATCACCCGCCAAATGCCGGCGCGAAGCGCACAGCGAGCGTCGCGACGGACGGCTACGACAGCGCGCCGGTGGCCCCGACCCACCCGCGCCCGCGCCGGCGCACCTCGCGCAGCGCGACCGCGATCCGGCGCACGCCCTCGTCGAGCAGCTCCGGCTCGACGAGCCCGAACGACAGGCGCATGCTCGTGCGTGAGGACTTCTCGACCGTGACCGCCCCGCCGGGCAGGAAGGCGGTGCCGGCGCGCAGCGACTCGACGTAGAGGATGCGCTCGTCGACGGGCTCGCGCAGCGTGACCCAGATGTGGTTGCCGCCCTGCGGCACGGTCCACGTCGCGTCGTGGGCGAGGTGGCGCTCGAGCGCGGCGACCAGCGCGTCGCGGCGCTCGCGGTAGACCGGCAGCGCGGCACGCAGCAGCTCGGCGTGGCGGTCGCCCTGCAGGTAGGCGGCGGCGAGGTACTGCGGCAGCGCCGCCGTGTGGATGTCGGCGTCGATCTTGAGCCCCACGAGGCGTGCGAGCACCGGCCCGCTCGCGGCGATCCAGCCGATCCGCAGCCCGCCGCCGATCGTCTTGGACAGCGAGTCGACGTAGATGACGTGCGACGGCGCGTCGGCGCGCAGGCGCCGCCGCGGCTCGCCGTCGAAGCGCATCGTCGCGTAGACGCCGTCGTCGAGGACGAAGAAGCCGCGCGTGCGCGCGAGCTCGAGCAGGCGCGTGCGGCGCGGCGGCGAGAGATCGGCGCCGGTCGGGTTCTGGCAGGCCTCCTGCAGCGCGACGAGCTTGACCTCGTGGCGGGCCAGGATCCGCTCGAGGGCGTCGATGTCCGGGCCGTCTTCGTCGACGGGCAGCGGCAGCACGCGCGCGCCGGTGGCCTGCAGCGACGCGAGCAGGCCCGCGAACGTCGGCGACTCGACGACGGCCACGTCGCCGGGGCCGAGCACCGCGCGGGCGACGAGGTCGATCGCCTGGCGCGCCCCGGTCGTGACGATGATCTCGTCGGCGCTCGTGGCGTAGCCGGCCTCGCGGCCCAGCTCGGCGAGCCGCTCGCGCAGCATCGGCAACCCCTCGACCTGGAGGTAGTCGGTGATCGCGCGCGGGTGGTCGCGGGTGATCTGGGCGGCGAGCGCGGCGAGCTCGGCGGAGGGGCAGAGCTCGGGGTCCGGGTAGCCCGAGCCGAGCGGGATCGCGTCGCCCGCCAACGGCGCGTGCAGCGAGTCGCGCAGCATCTCGTCGGCGTACGTGACCGGGCGGGCGGCGAGCATGCCGATCTGCCAGTCGTCATCGTCCGTCGCGCGGCCGCCCGGCCCGCCGTCGGACGCGCCCAGCGCGACCGGCACCCGCCGGCGCACGAACGTCCCGCGCCCGACCGCGGCGGTCACGTAGCCCAGCTCCGCCAGACGGCGGTACACGCGCACGGCGGTCAGGTGGTTGATCGCGACGTCGGCGGCCAGCGCGCGCGTCGCCGGCAGCCGCTCGCCGGGCGCCAGCTCACCGCTGTCGATGAGCGTTGCGAACAGCGTGACGAGCTGCTGCGTGATCGAGACCTCGCCGTCCCGCTGCAGGTCAAACATCTTCAAGTTGTGTGACATTGACATAGCCGTGTGTGATCGTACAGTAGCCGTAGCTGTCGTACAAGAGGGGACGAGGTCCTACATGTTGCATCACCTGGAGTACATGATCAACCGCTTCGGTCTGCAGCCGGTCGCGCTCGTCGAGCCCGGCCGCGCTCAGTACCCGGTCGCGATCCGCCCCGCCCGCGACAGCGACATGCCGATGCTGCGGGACCTCGCCGCGCTCGACTCCGCCGCCCCGCTGGACGGCCCGGTGCTCGTCGCCGTCATCGAGGGCCGTATCTGGGCCGCGATCGGCCTCGACGGCGAGCGGGTCATCGCCGACCCCTTCCTGCCCACGGCGCCCGCGGTCGAGCTGCTGCGGCTGCGGCTCGCGCAGCTGCGCGCCGCCGACCGCCGGCCGCAGCGCGCCCGGCTGACGCGCTGGATCGCGCGGCGCGCCGGGGCCTAACCCCGATTCGTTCGGCGTGTCACGATGAACGGGTGCACTCGGCCCCCCAGCCCGCGTACTCGATCGCCGCGCTCGAGCTGCTCAACGACGTCCTCGCGCAGGTCGACGGCGACCATGGGTCGGAGGAGTTCTACTCGCGGCTGGCGGAGGCCGTCTGCCGCCTGGCGCAGATGCGGCGCGCGGTCATCTTCCGCTACGACGACGCGCGCCGCCGGGTCCACGCCGCCGGCTCCTTCGGGATCGAGCTCGACCGGCTGACGTCCGGCGAGATCACCGTCGAGTCGGCGCCGGTCGCGCGCCAGGCGCTGACCGAGGACCGCGTCATCGAGGTGCTCGGCGACCGCGGCCACGAGATCTCCGACGACTTCGCCGAGCTCGTCGGCGACCACCCGATCGTCTACGTGCCGATCGTCGCCGCCGGCCGCTGGCTGGGCGTCATCATCGCCGAGCCCGCGGCGGGCGCCGCACCGCTCGACGAGCGCCACCGCGACCTGCTGTGGATCCTCGGCAAGACGCTCGCGCTGGCCTCGACGTCGCGGATCGCCACCACCCTCGGCGAGCGCGCCCGCGAGCTCGAGGAGCGCATCGACTTCGCCCGCGGCATCCACGAGGGCGTCGTGCAGCGGCTGTTCGGCGTGTCGCTCGTGCTGTCCTCCGAGCAGCCGCTGAGCGCCGAGGCGCGCGCGCGCTGCGCCCGCGAGGTCGGCGCGGCGCTCAGCGAGCTGCGCTCGGCGCTGCAGCGCCCGCTCGGGCGCTCGTCCGAACCCACCGGGACCACGCTGCGCGCCGAGCTCGACCGCCTCTGTGCCGAGCATCGCGACCTCGGCCTCGTCGTCGAGGGGCCGATCGTCGACGTGCCGGCCGCGCTCGAGCCGCTGGCCCAATCCGTGCTCACCGAGGCCGTGCGCAACGCGCGCAAGCACTCCGACGCGCGGCGGATCGTCGTGCGCACGCACACCCGCGAGGGCACGCTCGTCGTCGAGGTCGAGAACGACGGCGTGCCGCTGGAGCGGGTCGGCTCGACCGGCGTCGGCCTGCGGCTCGCCGCGCTGGAGGCGCTGCAGTCCGGCGGGCTCGTCGAGTTCGGGGAGCGCAAACCCGGCACGTGGGTCGTGCGGCTCGTCGTGCCGCTGCCGGGAGACAACGGCTCGTCGTGAGCGAGGCCGACGCCGACCGTCTCTGCGTGCTCATCGTCGACGACCACGACGTCGTGCACTGGGGTTTTCGCACGATGCTCGGCGAGCTGGACTGGGTCGCGAGCTGCCTGTCGGCGAGCAACGGCGACGAAGCGCTCGCGCTGACGCGCGAGCACGCGCCGGACGTCGCGCTGGTCGACCTCTTCCTCGGCGAGGAGTCCGGACCGGAGGTCTGCGAGCGCCTGCTCACCGAGCGCCCCGAGCTGCGCGTCCTGCTCATCTCCGGGGCCGGGCGCATCTCGCCCGCCACCGCACGCGCCTGCGGCGCCAGCGGCTTCGTGCCGAAGGACTGGCCGGCGGCCGACGTCGCGCGTGCCGTGCGGATGGTCGCCCTGGGGATGGCGCTCTTCGAGCCGGCCCCGGCCGCCGCCAGCGGCGCCCTGACGCTCTCCGGCCGCGAGCGCGAGGTGCTCGAGCGGATCGCCGGCGGCGCGACGAACCGCGAGATCGCGCTGGCCCTGCACCTGTCGCCGCACACCGTCAAGGAGCACACGAGCGCGCTGTATCGCAAGCTCGACGTGCGCAACCGCGCCGAGGCCGTGCAGAAGGCGCAGCGGAGCGGGCTGCTGAGCTAGCGACGGCGGCGATGCTCGACGCGCTCGCAGCGCGTCACGACATCGCTGCGATCGACGTACGCGATGTCGCGGCCGGCGCCGCCGTCGACGCGATCGCGACCGCCGCCGACGCGCGCCCGCTTGTCCGGGCGCGCGCGTCCGGACGACGCGAACCCGCCGGCGTGGACAGCTCCGGCCTGAGACGTTCGCCACGCAGTCCATTCAAAACCACAGGTTTTGTCTATGCACCCCCCACCCGGGGGGTGCGCCTTCCCACCGGTGGGGGGAGCGCGTTGTGGGTAGCCCGCACGCACTGCACGCTGGAATCGTGCTTGACACCACGCCCACAGCCGTACTGCTGCCCGGCCAGGGCAGCCAGGTCCCCGGGATGCGCGACACCGTCGCCAGTGCGCGCCCGGACCTGCTCGAGGCGGTCCTCGCGCTCGTCGGCGACGACCCCTTCGAACACATCGACGAGTCCACGCGCTTCGCGCAGCCCGCGGTCTTCTGTGCATCCCTCGCGGGCTGGGCGCGCGTCGCAGATGACGTCGGGTCGCCGGTCGCCTTCGCGGGTCATTCGCTCGGCGAGCTGAGCGCGCTCGCCGTGGCCGGCGTGCTCGACGAGCTCGACGCGCTGCGCCTCGTCGTGCTGCGCGGCCGGCTCATGGCCGAGCTGGGCGAGGCCCGCGACGGCGGCACGATGCTCGCCGTGCTGGGCGCCGACCCCGAACAGGCCGCCACGCTCGCCGAGAGCCACGGCGTCTCCCTCGCCAACGACAACGCCCCCGGGCAAGTCGTCCTCTCGGGCGCCCCGAACGACCTGCGCGCGCTGCGCGAGGACGCGCGCGCCCAAGGCCTGCGCGCGATCCCGCTCGACGTGAGCGGGGCCTTCCGCTCACCGCAGATGGCCCCCGCGGTCGAGCCCTTTCGCGCCGCGCTGGCCGACGTGCCGCTTCACCCGCCGCGCGGCGTCGTCTTCTCCGGTGCGACGGCGCGGCCCTTCGTCGATCCCGTCAACGAGCTTGCCGACGCGCTCGTCGCACCCGTGCGCTGGCGCGAGACGATGAGCGCGCTGGCCGACTCCGGCGTACGCGCGTACGTCGATGTCGGTCCCGGCGCCGTGCTCGCCAAGCTCACCCCGCGCTGCGTCGCCGATGCGGCCGTGCTCTCGCTGCACGGCACCGCGCTGCGACTCGCCGCCTGACCCCCCTTTCCCAACCGAACTTCGATCAAGGAGAAGTGAACATGGCTACAACCCAGACACAGCCGCAGGACATCGAGACAATGGTCATCGAGTCGCTCGCCGAGTTCGGCGCCGACCCGGCGGCGCTGTCACGCGACGCCACGCTGGAGTCCGTGGACGTCGACTCGCTCGACCTCGTCGAGCTGACGCAGGTCGTCGAAGAGCGCTACGACATCGACCTCGAGAACGCCGACTTCAAGAAGATCAAGACCGTCGGCGACGTCGTCGACCTCGTCGTCGCGCGCGTCCAGGGGTGACCTTGCGCGACGTCGTCATCACCGGAGTCGGAGCCGTCACGCCGCTCGGCGTGGGCGCCCGGACACTGCACGAACGCTGGACGAGCGGCGCGTGCGGCATCCGCGACGGTGAGGCGCCGTGCGCGGACTTCGACCCCACCGACCACATGACGGCCAAGCAGGCGCGTCGCGCGGACCGCTCGACGCAGCTGGCGATCGCCGCCGGCGACGAGGCGCTTGCCGAGGCCGGCTGGACCGACGAGCTGCCCTACGACCCCGAGCTGATCGGCTGCGTGCTGGGCACCGGGATCGGAGGGATCGGCACGCTGGAGGACAACCACGACACGCTGCGCGACAGCGGCGCCGACGCCGTCTCCCCGCTGGCCATCCCGCTCATGATGAGCAACGCCGGCTCGGCCGCGCTGTCGCTGCGCCACGGGCTGCAGGGCCCGGTGTTCAGCGTCGTGTCGGCCTGCGCGGCCGGCAGCCACGCGATCGGCACCGCCCTGCGGATGATCCAGCACGGCGAGGCCGAGGCGATGGTGACCGGTGCCGCCGAGGCGCCGCTGACACCCTTGTCGCGCGCGGCGTTCGGCCGGATGGGCGCGATCTCGCCGAGCGGCGTCTCGCGGCCGTTCGACAACCGCCGCGACGGCTTCGTCATGGGCGAGGGCTCCGGCGTCCTCGTCCTCGAGGCCGGCGACTCGGCCCGTGCCCGCGGCGCGAAGATCCTCGGCACGGTGCGCGGCTACGGCTCGACCGGCGACGCGCACCACATCACCGCGCCGCACGCCGAAGGCCGCGGTGGCGCCCGCGCCATGCAGGTCGCGCTCAACGACGCGGGCGTCGAGGCGACCGGCATCGACTACGTCAACGCCCACGGCACCTCGACGCAGCTCAACGACCGCGCCGAGACCCTGGCGCTCAAGACCGTCTTCGGCGAGCGCGCGGGGGACGTCCCGGTCTCGTCGACGAAGTCGGCGATCGGGCACCTGCTCGGCGCCGCCGGCGCGGTCGAGGCGGTCGCGACGATCCTCGCCCTGCGCGACCGCATCGCGCCGCCGACGATCGGCTACGAGCAGGCCGAGGAGGGCATGGACCTCGACTACGTGCCCGGCACGGCGCGCCCGCTGACGATGGCCAACGGGCGCCCACCGGTCGCGCTGTCGAACTCGTTCGGGTTCGGCGGACACAACGCCACGCTGTGCCTGGAGGCCGCATGACCTCGCCGGACGGAACGCTGCTGCTGACGGGCGCGACCGGCTTCGTCGGCATGGAGCTGCTCGCGCGCCTGCTCGAGCAGACCGAGTACGACATCGTCGCGCTCGTGCGCGCCGACGACGACCGCGCCGCGCAGGCGCGTACGGACGAGCTGCTCGAGACGCTGGTGGCGCCGGGCGTGCGGCCGCACCGCGGCCGCGTGCGGGCGCTGGCGGCCGACCTCGAGACGCCGGGCCTGGGGCTGTCGCCGCTGGCCAGCGACCGGCTCGCCGCGACGATCACGGCGGTCGTGCACTGCGCCGCCTCGGTGAGCTTCACGCTGCCGCTCGACGAGGCGCGCCGGATCAACGTCGAGGGCACGCGCGAGATCGTCAAGCTCGCGTCGAGGGCCTACGCGCGCGGCACGCTGGAGCGCTTCGTGCACGTCTCGACCGCGTACGTCGCGGGCGAGCGCACCGGGCTGATCAGCGAGCACGACAGCGACGTCGGCCAGGGCTTTCGCAACACCTACGAGCGGACGAAGCTCGAGGCCGAGCGGATCATCACCGACAGCGGGCTGCCCGCCGCGATCGTGCGCCCGAGCGTCATCGTCGGCGACAGCTCGACCGGCTGGACGCAGGCGTTCAACGTCATCTACTGGCCGCTGCAGGCGTTCGCCCGCGGGCTGTTTCCGACGGTGCCCGGCGATCCCGGCGCGTGCCTGGACATCGTTCCGGTCGACACCGTCGCCGATGCCCTGCTCGAGCTCGTGCGCGGCCCCGTCCGCGGCGGCGCGTTTCACATCGTCGCCGGCGACGAGGCGCCCACGAACGCCGAGCTCGCGACGATGGCGGCCGAGGCGTTCGACGCCGAGCCGCCCCAGTTCGTCGGCGTCGGCGAGGACGAGACCGCCGAGAAGCGCGCCGGCGCCCTGGTCCCGTACTTCAACGTGCGCTGCACGTTCGACGCCCGCCGCGCGCGGGATCTGCTCGGCGCGACTCCCCCGCCGCTGCGGGAGTACTTCCCGTCGCTCATGCGCTACGCCCGCGAGGCGCGCTGGGGCAAGACCCCGACGCCACGCTGGGATGCGCGGATGCAGCCGCGGGTCGCCTGAGCGGGCCGGGCCGCGCCGCCGCGCCCGCGCGGCGGCTCAGCCGCGGCGCTTCTGTCCCCGCAGGCCCGGCTCGTACAGGGACAGCCCTGACGCGCGCGGGCGCTCCGCCGGTCCGCCCGCGGGCGGAGCCGGCGGGGCGGCCGGCACGAGCGCCTCGATGCGGATGCGCAGGTCCGTGCGAGCCCGCACGGTGTGCGTCAGGCGGCGGCTCTCCCAGTCCATGATCAGCCTGAGGACCTCGGAGGCGAGGTCGCGCTCGCGATTCTCTGCCCGCGCGGCGGAGCGCAGCATCTCGAGCGTGGCCTCGCCACGGCCGAATTCGCGCACGACGTCGCTCAGACTGCCCGCCATCGGCCCATCTTCGCAGGCGCGGCGCGGCCGGGACGTGTGCCCGCGGCCGTCATCCCAGCACCGGCGCCCCCGCCGGCAGCTGCGCCACCGCCGTGTCCATGTCGTCCTGTGAGAACTCCGGATCGTCGAGCGTGCCGGCGAGGTAGGCGTCGTACGCCGCGAGGTCGAAGTTGCCGTGGCCGCACAGGCCGAACAGGATCACCCGCGCCTCGCCGGCCTCCTTGGCCGCCAGCGCCTCGTCGATCGCCCCGCGGATCGCGTGCGCGGGCTCGGGCGCGGGGATGATGCCCTCGGCGCGGGCGAACTCCAGCGCCGCCGCGAACGTCTCGTTCTGGCGGTAGGCGCGGGCGTCGATCAGCCCGGCCTTCAGCAGCGCGCAGACCATCGGCGCGTCGCCGTGGTAGCGCAGGCCGCCGGCGTGCACGGGCGGCGGCACGAAGCCGTGGCCGAGCGTGTACATCGGCATGAGCGGCGTCAGCCCGGCGGTGTCGCCGAAGTCGTAGGCGTAGACGCCCTGCGTCAGCGTCGGGCAGGCGGCCGGCTCGGCGGCGAGGAAACGTGGGCCGTGGCCGCTGCGCATCTTGCGCCGCATCCACGGGAACGTCAGGCCGCCGAAGTTCGACCCGCCGCCGACGCAGCCGATGATGACGTCGGGCGCCTCGCCGGCCATCTCCATCTGGGCGATCGTCTCCTGGCCGATGATCGTCTGGTGCAGCAGGACGTGGTTGAGCACCGAGCCGAGCGCGTAGTTGGTGTCCTCGTTCTGGGCGGCCACCTCGACGGCCTCGGAGATCGCGATGCCCAGCGACCCGGTTGGCGAGCCCTCGTTGGCCCGGCCTGACTGCGTGAGCGTGGATGGCGAGCGGTGCACCGTCGCGCCCCAGGTCTGCATCATCGAACGCCGGTAGGGCTTCTGGTCATAGCTCGAGCCGACCATGAAGACCTCGCACTCGAGGCCGAAGAGCGAGCACGCGAACGCCAGTGACGAACCCCACTGGCCGGCGCCCGTCTCCGTCGTGAGCTTCTTGATGCCGGCCTGCGCGTTG
>JAUXSD010000060.1 GCA_030681525.1 Solirubrobacteraceae bacterium | reverse complement strand
GATCGACTCCATGATCTCGCCCTTGGAGCGCAGGTAGTCGTCGTCGATGAGCCGTTCGTAGTCGGCGCGCACGTCGGCGGGGTAGCCCGCGTCCACGCCGCGCGCGATGCGGCGGCCAACCCGCGCCATGACGTCGCGCTCGAGCTCGGCCAGGCCGTCCGAGGCGTCCAGCGACGCCTGCAGCGCGCGAAACTCGGCGGGCGCGAAGTTCGCTTCGCGCATCTGCGAGACCAGCGACTGCGGCGCGCCGTAGCGCACGGAGCCCTTGCCGCCGGCCAGCACGCGGTCCCAGAACGAGCTGTCGTAGTCGCGCGGACGCGGCGCGGTGCCGTTACGGATCGCGAGGATCTCGTCGTAGTGGGCGCGGTAGCGCGGCTCGCCGCTGGCGACATACAGGCGCACCATGTTCGTCAGGTCGTTGGAGCTCTGGCGCACGCTGTCGGCGACGAGGAAGGACTGCGTGCGGCGGTTCTCCGCGCGCGTCTGCTCGTTGACGCCGCGCACCTGCAGCGAGGCGATGAGGATCAGCCCGCCGACGAGCAGGGCGAGCACGCCGAGCAGGATGGCCAGCAGCCGGCGCAGCGAGGGCCGGCGCCGGGTGCCGGATGCCGGCGCGCGCGGGCGCGCGACGTCGCGGGCGTGGTCGCCGTCGACCCCTGCGGCCTGTGGTTCCCCTACCTCGGCCATCGCGTCGAGACTGTAATGCCAGGCCACGACGAGGCGCCACCTCCGGCAGGACGAGACCACGCCGGCGTCCTCCCTGCGGAGGACGGCAAGATCGGCGTCCGGGCCGACGACAGCGGCACCGCTCGCTGGCACAGTGCGCGCTGCGATGAACGCCCCGACCACCACCAGGCCGGCCCGCCCCGAGCGCGCGGCGCCGGCGAAGGCCTCCACCACGCCGCGCCGGCCGATGTCGCCAGGCGTGCGCCGCAGCGTCCTGACCGCGCACATCATCTCCTCGGTCGGCCTGCTCGGCGACTGCGCCGGCTTCCTCGCGGTGGCCGTCCGCGCCGCCACCACCGACGACCCGGCGCTGGCCTCGTCGTCCTACGAGCTGCTGGAGATGTTCAGCATCGTCTTCGGGATCCCGCTGAGCATGATCACGCTGGCCACCGGCCTCGCACTCGGCTTCGGCACGAAGTGGGGCGTGCTGCGGTACCCGTGGGTGACCGCGAAGCTGCTGCTCGTCCTGTCGGTGATCCTCGTCGGCGCGCTCGTCATCGGCCCGTCATTGGCCCTCATGCAGGACGGCACGGGCGGCCGCGAGACGACGCTGATCCTGGCCGCCGGCTGGCAGGTGCTCGCGCTCATGCTCGCGACCGGGCTGTCGGTGTTCAAGCCCGGCAGGCGCCGCCGCGCGCGGCCCGCTTAGCGGTTGACGTCACGCAGTGCGCGATCCATGTCGCGCTTGGTCTCGCGCTCCTTGATCGACTCGCGCTTGTCGAAGCGGTCCTTGCCCTTGGCCAGCGCGATCTCGACCTTCGCGCGCCCGTCCTTGAAGTAGATCCGCGTCGGCACGAGCGTCAGGCCCTTCTGCTTGATCTCGGCGGCGAACTTGTCGATCTGGTTGCGCCTGGCCAGCAGGCGGCGGTCGCGCTCGGGCTCGTGGTTGGCCTGCGCCGCCGGCGCGTAGGGCGGGATGTGGACGTTGTGCAGAAACAGCTCGCCGTCGCGGATGAGCGCGTAGCCGTCCTTGAGCTGCGCGCCGCCCTCGCGCAGGGCCTTGACCTCGGTGCCCTGCAGCGCGATGCCGCACTCCAGCCGCTCGAGCAGCTCGAAGCGGTAGGAGGCGTAGCGGTTGGAGGCGACGTCGCCGGGCGCGACCTTGCGTTTCTTGGCCTTGGCCATGGCGCTTGAGCCTAGTCGCCGGCCGCGGAGGTACTGTGCGCGGCGCAAACCAATCCGGGGGGTCCCTGCACGAGGGGCTGAGAGGGCGCTGCCTAGCGCCGACCCGACGAACCTGATCTGGGTCATGCCAGCGAAGGGAGATCTCCGATGTCTGCGCCGGCGCCGACGCGTTCCGTATTCGAGTCCACCACACCCTGCCGCACGCAGATGCACCTCGCCCGCGACGGCATCGTCTCGCCCGAGATGGAGCGCGTCGCCGTGCGCGAGCAGCTCCCCCCGGAGCTCATCCGCGCGGAGGTCGCGCGCGGGCGGATGATCCTTCCCGCCAACGTCCATCACGCCGCGCTGGACCCGATGGCCATCGGCCTGCGGGCGCGCGTGAAGATCAACGCGAACATCGGCAACTCGCCGACGACGTCGACGCTCGAGGAGGAGGTCGCCAAGCTGCGCCTCGCCGAGCGCTGGGGCGCCGATACGGTCATGGACCTCTCGACCGGCAAGCGGATCGACGAGACGCGCCAGGCGATCCTCGACGCCGCTGCCGTGCCGATCGGCACGGTGCCGATCTACCAGGCGATGGCGGGCCTGCGCCAGGCTGAGGAGCTGACGATCGAGCTGCTGCTGGAGACGATCGAGCGCCAGGCGCGCCAGGGCGTCGACTACATGACGATCCATGCCGGCCTGCGGCTCGAGCACCTGCCGCTGTGCCGGCACCGCGTCACCGGGATCGTCTCGCGCGGGGGCGGCCTGCTCGCGCGCTGGATGGTCGAGCACCGCCGCGAGAACCCCCTCTACGAGCACTTCGACGAGATCCTCGAGATCTGTCGCGCGCACGACGTGTCGCTGTCGCTCGGCGACGGCCTGCGGCCGGGCTGCATCGCCGACGCCTCGGACGCCGCCCAGTTCGCCGAGCTGGACACGCTCGGCGAGCTGACCCTGCGGGCCTGGGCGCGCGACGTGCAGGTGATGGTCGAGGGCCCCGGCCACGTGCCTCTGCACCAGCTCGAGATGAACGTCCGGCGCCAGCAGGAGGCCTGTCACGAGGCGCCGTTCTACACGCTCGGCCCGCTCGTGACCGACATCGCGCCGGGCTATGACCACATCGCCTCGGCGATCGGCGCCGCGATCGTCGGCTGGCACGGCACGTCGATGCTCTGCTACGTCACGCCGAAGGAGCACCTCGGCCTACCGGACGCCGACGACGTCAAGCAGGGCCTGATCGCCTATCGGATCGCCGCTCACGCGGCCGACCTCGCGCGCGGCAGCACACGTGCCGCGGCGCGCGACCGGGAGCTGTCGGAGGCGCGCTTCGCGTTTGACTGGCGCCGCCAGTTCGCGCTGTCGCTGGATCCCGAGACGGCGCAGGCGATGCACGACGAGACGCTCGGCGACGACTACTTCAAGACCGCCGAGTTCTGCTCGATGTGCGG
>JAUXSD010000055.1 GCA_030681525.1 Solirubrobacteraceae bacterium | reverse complement strand
ACCTGAACGACCTCCCGTTCCAGCCGCTACCGCATCGGGCGATCTACAGCGCCGTCGGGCATCCATCGATTCGCGCTTACGAGATGCACACCGCTCGCTTCACACGCGAGAGGTCGCAGGTTCGAAACCCGCCGCGCCCATTCTGCCTGGTGCTGGGGCGGATTCGAACGATTTCGCCGCGTCGCGATCCGAGCTCGTGTTCTCATTGCCTCCGATGCGCGTGGCTGTGCTCGAGCGCGTGAGCACGCCGCACATCGACGTCCCGATTGCTACCGAAGCACTTCCGCTCTGCTGCTGCGATGGATCCTCTCCGAGATCGGTGCGTTACATGAAGTTCGGTGAAGGTGGCCTTGTTCCTCAACCGTCGCCGTCGTCGGCTTCCATCATTCAAGACCAGGTGCATGCCTTCATCGACGAGCGCGCCGTGACAGCGACGGTCTCATCCGTCCTCGCCGAGGAGCGGATACTGCGTCCGCAGTTGGTGCGCGGCGAAGTCCCGCAGGAAGGCATCCATGCGTCCGGCGAACACCGCGAAGGCACGAAGCTCGGCGTGATCGTCAAGGCGGTCCCGCGCCCCGGCGTCGCCTGCGGCGTCCACGAGCCGGACGAAGCGGCACCTCGCGTCGTCCTCCTCGAGCGGCGCGGAGAAGACCTGGCCGGGGTCCTTGAACAGGAAGCTCCGGGCGTAGTGATCGACGAGGCGGTCGAGCGTCCGGCTGAGTTCCTCGCCATACAGGCGTGCCGCCGGCGCGGCCCGTTCGGACACGCCCCAACGCGCCTGGAGGCAGAGCTCGACCGCGCCGCGGAGCATCGTCTGCGTCGAGGCGGGTCCCTCGCGTCGGAAGAAGTAGAGCAGCGGAAAGCGCTGAGTGTCTTCGTCGATCGCGATGAGCCGCTCGTTCGTGCCCTGGAGGTAGGACGCCCCTCCGTGGATGACCATGCCAGCGGCGCGTGCGCGGTCGCCGGCCTGGCTGCTCAGCGACCGCGCCGCACTGCCCAGATTGGAGAGCAACGGGTAGACCGACAGCAGATAGGTGATCGCCGCGGTGATGAGCCCGAACCCTGCGGCAGCCTCGGCGATCGTGACGAGTCGCAGAGCGTCTGTGTTCCCGACGATGTCGCCGTACCCGACCGTCGTCAGGGCCATCCCGCTGACGTACAACGCCGCCCAGAGGCCCTCGCCGTAGCTTGTCGACGAGTCGTATGAGAGCTGGTCGGTGTACGGCAGGTAGACGAGCGCGAAGCCGGTCCAGAGCATGAGCACCCAGCCGGCGAAGACGGCGAGCACGGCGAGCGGCCCGGCCAGGTGCAGCACCCGCGGCGCTCGCGTGACGATCGCCAGGGCGCGCAGCGCCCTCCACACCGCGATGCTCGCATGGAAGGTCACCGGCCCGCGGCGGGTGGGATGCAGCGTGCTGACGACGGCGTCGACGGCCGCGAGCGCGATGAGCGCCGTCCCGGCGATCACTGCGATCATGTCGAGAATCGCTCGGCGAGCACGCGCTCGCGGACGCACCGGACGTCGTGCTCCAAGCACCCCGAACGTTCGAGGCCTTTGACCACGAGCCGCGCCTGGGCGGAGAGCTCGAGGGCTCGGTCGTGCCTGCCCGCGCTGTGCGCCGCCCGGGCGAGCATCGCGATCGAGGCCACCAGCGTCGCCGCCACCTCGGGGGTGGAGGCCGCCGCGCTCCGCAGCCGGTCGAGCACCGCGTCGACGCGAGCGTCGGAGCGCCCCGCGAGCAGGGGCCTCTGGCACAGCACCGCGCCGACGTTCCAGATGACGTGCCGCGCGACCGTGGAGTCGCGGCTGTCCTGCGAGAGCATCCGTTCGGCGATGTCGGCGAGGGTGTCGAGTCGCCGGCCGAGCTCCTCCTGCGACCGGTCGCCGCCGTCAGGTGCCAAGGCGATGCAGTCGTCGGCCAGACGGTGAACGAGCCGACCGGCGCTACTTGCGCGGGCGGCGTCGTGCACCAGTGCGAGGATCACCGCGCCGACGGCGACCGGCAGTACCGTCGCCACGTTGACGGCGAGCTGCGGCATCGCCGCCATGCCAGCACCGGCGTCCGGCAGCGCGCGAAGCACCGCGAGGTCGAACACGAACGCCCCGATGACGAAGCCCGCGGCATGGCGCTGCACTCGATCGGTCAGCAGATCCCGGGTCATCCGCGCCGGCAGACCGCCGGCCGTCACCTGCAGCGCGAAGGCCCGTAGGCGCAGGACCAACGCGGCGGCAGCGAGGTAGCTCACCGCCAGACTGAGCAGGAGTGCCTGCGCCGTTGAGGACCCCAGGCGTAGCGCCGTCGGCACCCCCTGGTCGACGAGGGAGTCCAGGCCGAGTACCGCAGTCGCCGCCGCAAGCGACGCGGCGCTCCAGGCGGCCACCGTGATCACGACGCGCCGGACGCCGGCGGGACGGCCGACGCCGGCCCGCTCACCCACCGCGGCCTTCCTCTAGGACCCCCGCGTCGCGCGCGCCCTGCCGGACGCGTTCGACATCGTGCTCGAGGAGATCAGACTCCTCCGCACCGAGGACCACGAGACGTGCCTGGCGATACAGCGGCGCCGCTCGATCAGCGAGGCCCTCGCGATCGAGCTCCCGCACGAGCATGCCGATCGTCGACAGCAGGGTCAGGGCCACCTCCGGGTAGTGCGCGCCGTAGGTGCGGATGCGATCCAACGCGGCGTCGACGTACTCCTCCATCGACGTGGCCCGGGGGCGCACGACCCACCGGCCGGCCTCGCCCGGCCGGGACGGCGCCGGCAGATCGCGAAGAAGCAGCTCACGTAGGACCGCTCCGAGGTGCACGACCACTTCGCGGGCGGTGGTCGAGTCGCGGCTGCTCTGCGACAGCGTGCGCTCGGCGACATCGACGAGCTGGCGGATGCCGAAGCCGAGGTCCTGCTCGAGCGTCGGGTCGTGCCCGATGGCGAACGTTCGCCGCACCGACTCCTCGCATCGTTTGGCATCGCCATCCGCACCGGCCGCGATCGCGCAGAGCGTGGTGCCGTCCATGACGAACTCGCCGATCCGGACACCCATGACGGCGCGCGTGCCCGCCGGCAGGGTGCGCAGCAGCGCGTCCTCGTCGAGTCGCTGCACGAAACCGCGCTCCGTCGAGCGGACGGGATGCCCCTCCCGTCCCCCGTCGTCGGGAGGCGACTCCTCGAGCCGTGCCGCGCCCGCCTCGGGATGGGTCGCCCGGATGAGCTCGACGCACGCATCTGTCTGCCAGCGGATCAGCGTGCCGACACGGCCGACGGCGACCGCGTTGTGGACGGCGAAGACGACGGCTCCGGCCACGCATAAGGCCAGCAGGCACGCAACGTTCACGGTCAAGTGCGGGACGGTCGCCAGGCCGGCTCCGCGGTCGGGCACCCCCCGCAACGCGACGAGGACAAAGGCGATCGTGCCGATGATGAACGCCATCGAGTGCCGCTGGACGCGGTCGGTCATGAACGAGCGCAGCACCCGGGAGGAGAGACCCTCCGCGCTCATCTGCAGCGCGTAGATCCGGACCCAGAAGACCACGGCGACGACCGTGAGGAACGTCCCCGCGAACGACACGAGCAGCGACTGCGCGGTCGACGGTCCGACCCGGAGCACCGCCGGGATCGAGTCGCCCAGCGCCGCGTCGAGCGCCAGCAGCCCGCCGGCCAGAGCGGCGGCTGCGCCCACGTAGACCGCCGGCAGCGCGATGACCGCCGGCAGAGGCGCCTGCGAGTCCTTCATGACCACGCGGTCGTACCCCGCGCACCGACGCATGATCCCGGGACGGCTCAGCCCGGGCCGAGCACCTTCTCCAACGTCACCGGCAGATCTCGCACCCGCACCCCGGTTGCGTCGTACACGGCGTTGACCACCGCAGCCGCGGCCCCCACGATCCCGATCTCGCCGACGCCCTTGGCGCCCATCGGGTTGACGTAGGGGTCGTCCTCGTCGATCCAGGTCGCGTCGAGCTCGCCGATGTCGGCGTTGACGGCGACGTGGTACTCGGCGAGGTCGGCGTTGACGAAGTCGCCGTAGCGGGGGTCGACGATGCTCTGCTCCAGCAGCGCCATCGCCACGCCCCAGGCCATCCCGCCGAGCAGCTGCGAGCGGGCGGTCTTGGCGCTCAGGACGTGGCCGACGGCGAAGACGCCGGTCATCCGGGGGACGCGGATCTCGCCGGTGTCGGCGTCGACGCGAACCTCGGCGAACTGCGCGCCGTGGGCGTACATGGCGTACTGCTCGGCGTACGGGTTCTCGCCGGCGTCGGCGGTCGCCTCCGGCGAACCGTTCGCACGCAGTTTCCGCGCAGCGTGCACGATCGCGGTTCCCCACGAGGCCGTCCCCTGCGATCCGCCGGCCGAACGCGCGCGCGGCAACCTCGTGTCGCCGATCTCGAGGATGACGTCGTCGAGACCGACCTCGAGCGCGTCGGCGGCGATCTGGGTGAGGACCGTCCACGCGCCGGTGCCGATGTCCGACGCGTCGATCTGCACGCGATAGCGTCCGCCGTCGAGCGCGCGGATGGTCGCCGTCGCCTTGCCGCGGCCGGCGGGGTAGGCCGACGCCGCGACGCCGGTGCCGACGAGCCAGCGCCCGTCGCGCCGCCCGCGCGGCGTCGCACCCTCCCACGGCTGCCAGCCGAAGCGCTCGGCCCCGCGGCGCAGGCACTCCACCAGCCCGCGGCTGGAGAACGGCAGGCCGCTGTCGGGATCCTTCTCCGGCTCGTTGCGGATGCGCAGCTCCACCGGGTCGATGCCACACGCGATCGCCAGCTCGTCCATCGCGCACTCCAGCGCGAAGGAGCCCTGCGCCTCGCCGGGCGCGCGCATGATCGTCGGCGGCGGCATGTCGAGCCGGGCCATGCGGTGCGTCGTGCGCCGGTTCGGGCAGGCGTACATCATCCGCGTCGGCCTGGCCGCGAGGTCCTCGGTGAGGTCCTTGATCGTCGACACCTGCAGCACGACGTCGTGCTCGACGGCCGTCAAGCGCCCGTCGTTGGCGGCCGCCAGGCACACGCGCTGGATCGTCGGCGTGCGGTAGCCCGCGACGGAGAACATCTGCGCCCTGGTCAACTCGAGCTTCACCGGCCGCCCCAGCGCCTTCGCGGCGAGCGCGGTGAGGACCACGTGCGCGTGCGTGTAGAGCTTGGAGCCGAACGCCCCGCCGACGTAGGGCGAGATCACCCGCACCTGCTCGCCCTCCAGTCCGAACGCGTCGGCCACGTCGTCGCCGATCTTGTGCGAACCCTGGTTTGCGTCGTAGAGCGTCAGGCGGTCGTCGTCCTCCCAGATCGCGATCGTCGCGTGCGCCTCGATCGGGTTGTTGTGCTCGGCCGGCGTGGTGTACGTGCGCTCGACGAGGCGGCTCGCCTGTGCGCGCCCGGCCTCGACGTCGCCGTCCTCGCTGTCGGCGCTGTCGTCGGGCGGCGCCTCGAGGTCGTCGCGCTGGGCGCTCAGCAGCACGTCGTGGGACTCCTCCGCGTAGCGGACCGCCGCCAGCGCCGCGGCGTGCCGGGCCACCTCCGGCGTGCCGGCGACGACGACCGCGACGAACTGGCCGCGGAACGCGACGGCAGCCGACTGGAGCACCGCGAGCTCGGCGTCGTCGGTCTGCAGGCGCGGCGCGTTCTCGTGCCACAGCACCCCGACGACGCCGTCCAGCGCCTCGGCCGCGGTCGCGTCGACCGAGACGACGGCGCCCCTGGCGATCGTGCTCTGCACGCCGACCGCATACACGACGTCGTCGACGCGATGCTCGTACGCGTACCGCGCCGCGCCCGTCACCTTCAGCGACGCGTCGACGCGGTCGATCGGGGCGCCGAGCACGCGCGGCGCGGTGCTCATCGCTGCTCCACGAGGTCGAGCAGCGTGCGGACGATCGTGGCGCGAGCGAGCGGCACCTTGAAGGCGTTCGCGGGCAGCGGCTCAGCCGCCGCGAGCTCGGCGTCCGCCGCCCGGCCGAACGAGTCCTCGCAGGCGGAGGCGCCGCGCAGCTTCGCCTCCGCGAGCGTCGCGCGCCACGGCTTGTGGGCCACCCCGCCGAGGGCGATGCGCACGTCGCGCACCACCCCGTCCTCGACGCCGATCGCGGCGGCGACCGACACGAGCGCGAACGCGTAGGACGTGCGGTCGCGGACCTTGCGGTAGCGCGAGCGGGCGGCGATCGACAGCGCCGGCAGGTCAACGGCGACGATCAGCTCGCCGCGCTCGAGCACTGTGTCGCGCTGCGGCTCGTGGCCGGGCAGGCGATGAAACTCCGTCAGCGCGATCTCGCGCACGCCCGCCGGGCCCTGGACTCGAACGACCGCGTCGAACGCCGCGAGCGCGACGGCCATGTCGGACGGGTTCGTCGCCACGCACGACTGCGAGTGCCCGAGGATCGCCAGGCCGCGGTGATAGCCCTCGCGCGCCGCGCAGCCCGAGCCGGGCACGCGCTTGTTGCACGGCTTCGTGACGTCTTGGAAGTACACGCAGCGTGTGCGCTGCATGAGGTTGCCGCCGGTCGTCGCGAGGTTGCGCAGCTGATAGGTGGCGCCGGCGAGGAGCGCCTGCGCCAGCGCCGGGTAGCGCGCGCGGATCGCCGCGTCGGCGGCGAGGTCGCTGTTGCGCACCGCCGCGCCGATGCGCACGCGGCCGTCCGGCAGCGCCTCGATGCCGTCCGACGTCACGCCCGTCACGTCGACCAGCAGCTCCGGGCGCTCGACGCCGAGCTTCATGAGGTCGACGAGGTTCGTGCCGCCGGCGAGGAAGGCGGCGCGCGGCTCGGCGGTCAGCAGTGCGACGGCCGCGGCGGCATCGTCAGCGCGCTCATAGCGAAACGGCCTCACGCGCGCGCCTGCTCGCGGACCGCCGCCACGATGTTCACGTAGGCGGCGCAGCGACAGAGGTTGCCGCTCATCCGCTCGCGGATCTCGTCGTCGTCGAGCGTGATGTCGGTCGCGGCGAGCTCGGCCGTCACCGCGCTCGGCCAGCCGCGCCGGGCCTCGTCGAGCAGGGCGACCGCCGAGCAGATCTGGCCGGGCGTGCAGTAGCCGCACTGCAGCGCGTCGCGCTCGACGAACGCGCGCTGCAGCGGATGCAGGTCGTCTCCGTCGGCCAGGCCTTCGATCGTCACGATCTCGACGCCCTGGTGTGCGACCGCGAGCGCCAGGCAGCTGTTGATCCGGCGGCCGTCGACGAGCACCGTGCACGCGCCGCACTGGCCCCGGTCACATCCCTTCTTCGTCCCGGTCAGCCCGAGGCGGTCGCGCAGCGCGTCCAGCAGCGTCGTGCGCGCGTCGACCGTCAGGTCGTGCGCGGCCCCGTTGATCCGCAGCGTCACGTCGACGTGGCTCACGCGCCCGACCGTTCCCGCGGGCGGCGACGCAGAAACGTCCGCTTGCGCCGGCTGGCCTCCGCCCCGGCGCCGCCGTCCTCGCCCGCCGGCCGCAGGGCGTCGAGGACTGATGTCGTCTGCCGTATTGACCGCCCGGGCGCATGGCCTACGAACGTGGGTGACCGAGAGCCGACGAGGGGCACGCAGATGAGCGCACCGGCATATCGCTGCATTGCTGAGGTCCCAGGTCCGAACGCCGTCGCCCTGAGTGAGCAGGCGCTGTGGGAGCGCTACGCCGCGCTGGGCGAGCCGTGGACACGCGACGCCCTGGTCGAGCGCTTCCTGCCGCTGGCCCGCTCGATCGCGCGCCGCTACGAGAATCTCGGCGAGCCGACCGAGGACCTCAACCAAGTCGCCGCCCTGGCGCTCATCCACGCCGTGGATCGCTTCGACGTAAGCCGTGGCTGCGCCTTCACGAGCTTCGCGGTGAGCACGGTCGCGCTGGAGCGGCTCGCGGTCGGTGGCCAGGCGGGTACGTCGTCGCGGATCGAGAACTACCACCGACGACGAGCAGGTCGCAGCTGATGTCGCCCTCGGCCGGGTCGAGCAGCCCCAGCGCACGCGCCAGCTCCTGGTTGGACGGGTTGCGCAGGACCTGCGAGCCGCCCAGGATGACGACCGGCGTCTCGTCGGGCTCGATCCCCACCATCTTCAACAGCCGCTCCGCGCCCGGATCCTCCTCGAGATCGATCCAGCGGTGGGGCAGCCGGTTGCGCGCCGCGAACTCGCGCAGGCGGCGCGTGTCGGGCGAGTAGCGCGAGCCGACGATGCGAAAGCCGGTGCCCAGGCCGACGAGGATCGACCGGCGCAGCAGCAGCGCGCGCAGGATGAGGTCGCCGAGTGCTTCGTCGCTGGCGACGAGCTCGCGCAACCGCTCGGTCGGGATGCAGACGACCGCGCCGTGCTCGCGGACGGACGCGGTCAGGAACACCGGCTGGCCGGTGAGCAGCCCGAGCTCGCCGACGAAGCGTCCCGGGCCATGGACGGCGAGGACGTCGCCGGAGCTCTCGGCGACTGCCACCTTGCCCTCGAGGATGAGCGAAGAAGTCACAGCTCGTGTCGCCCGCCCCGTAGAGGACCTCCCCGCCCCGCACCTCGCGGCGCTCTCCGAGCGCCGCGAGCGCCTGGATCTGCTCGGGGGTCAGTCGCGGGTAGGCGCCGTGAAGGTCGGGCGTCTCCTCGAGCGGCGCGGGCTCGGGCGTCGTGGGCATGCGGCACCTCTTCCTCTCGCGGGCAGGAGACCGAGCGGTAGGCCAGCGCCGCCGCGCGTTCAAGCCTGGGTTGTCGGGGCCGGCCTGCGTCCTACGTCGGCAACTACGAGGCTCACACAGGAGCCTGATGCGACAGTCAAAGGAGGATCGATCGCGATGGCGACGATTTTGCAGCCGATCGCGCCCTGGATGCGGGATCTCAGCCGATTCATGAACACGCCCGGCGCAGCCAGCGCGTTCCTGCCCCCCGCCGACGTCCTCGTCGGCGAGGACGATGTCACGGTCTACATGGACGTCCCCGGCATCGCCGCCGAGAACCTCGACATCCAGCTGGAGAACGACATGCTCACCGTGCGCGGCGAGCGCCGCCCTCCGTGGGAGAGCCTGGAGGGCTGCACGGCGCGGATCGAGCGCTCGTTCGGCGCCTTCGAGCGGACCCTGCGCGTGACCGACGGCCTGGACCCCGACGGGATCGAGGCCTCGATGCGCGACGGTGTCCTGGTGATGCGGCTGCCCCAGCCCGCGCAGACACAGCCGCGCCGGATCCAGATCCGTCCAGGCACGACCTCCGGCAACGGCGCGGGCATGCCGGCCTCGGGGGAGGGCGGTCCCGCAGATTCCGCGCCCGCCGCAGGCGAGCCGCAAGGCGGTGCCGGGGAATCCGCGCCGGGCGACGGCAACGGGACGGAGGGTGGCCGCACTGAGGCGCCATCGCCGGCGGCGCCCTCGGGAGCCACCGCCTGACGCACGCCTCGAGGGCCGCCCGCGTGTCTCGCCCCGTCACACACACTGCGGGCAGCCCCGAGGGCCGCGTCTGAGCCCGTACCTCATGGCTGCCAAACCGACGATCATCACCTGCCTGAACTGCGGCACGAAGAACCGCGTGCGCCCGCGCGCCGAGGGCATCCCGCGCTGCAGCGTCTGCCATGCCGCGCTGCCGTGGATCGTCGAGACCGACGCCGCCGGCTTCGACGAGGAGATCGTCGCGTCGATCCCCGTGCTCGTCGACTTCTGGGCACCCTGGTGCGGCCCATGCCGCATGGTCTCACCCGTCGTCGAGCAGATCGGACGCGAGTACGCCGGCCGCCTGAAGGTCGTCAAGCTCAACATCGACGAAGCACCGGCCATCGCCGCGCGCTACGCGATCCAGGGCATCCCGCAGCTCATCGTCGTCAAGGACGGCCAAGAGGGCGACCGGCTCGTCGGCGCCGTCTCTCCCACACAGCTGCGCGCGATGATCGAGCGCCACGTGACGGCCGTCGCGGAGCCACCGGGCGTCAGCGGCTGACCCGCGCGCCTCGTTCGAGCAACGCGGGCCGGCGCGAGCTCACGCGGGTTTCGGACAACCTTGTCCCGAACTCCTGGCGGAAGCCGGTGGACACCGGTGCTTGCGGTCCAACCGCCCGCCCCCGCGTGTGAACCCGCACAGGGGACGCCGATATGGCTGTATTGCAGGCAAGTAGCAAGACAGCGGCGGCGAGCTCGCGCTGGTGAAACACTGATGGAGATCGAGCCGCTGCAATGACCGGACTGACCCCGACATCACGGACGTGAGCGTCGTCGCACACGGCGTTCTCGACATCACATCCGCCGACCGGATTGCGCGCCGACGTCGCCATCCTCGACCGGATGCGAGGACCCGTCTTCCAGCAGGCGCGAACGCCCGAGGGTTTCGTCAAAGTCCCGTGGACAACGAAACCGGCACGGTCGTCTGGCGAGGCGGCGCGGACCTCGGCGCGACACGCTCTACGTTCGCGTCAAGACCGGCGCATGGCCCGGCAGCGAGATCGCCGCGTAGCACGGCGTCGCCTCCGATCACGACGTGCGTAGCGAGCGCGTAGCAGCGACCCCTCCCCGCCATCCGGAGGGCGAGTCGAACCTATCGCGCCCATCGATCGATCGAACGTCTCCCCACCCGAATTCGCCTCGTAGGTTCCGCTGATGCCGTTCCTCTCGCTCGAGTTCAACCGAAGCCCTTCGGAAGCTCGCCGAGCGCGGACTGTCCGAGGAGGACGTGTTGTCGCTCTTCCGAGCCGATCAGGTGGTCTGGACGGCGAACCCGAATCCTCGTGCCGAGCACAATCCTTACGTCGTCGGCCCGACGCCGGATGGCCGGATGATCACGGTCGTGGTCGACGCGACACGGACGACCACGGCCGATGGCACGTGATGACGGCGTGGGACGCCACTCCGGCCCAGACCGCCCTCTACCGGAAGGCCCGCTGACCCGTCATGATGGAAGGCATGGGTGACGTCCACGACAACGCTCGCGACGCGTTCGACGACGCGCTCGCGGGGGCTCGGGTCCACGTCACGGCCGGCAACCCGGACATCGCGGTGACCGTCACGGTTCCCGTCGATGGCGGGACGTTCGGCCGCCTGACCGAACGCGCGGAACGCGAAGGCCGCGACATCGAGCAGGTCGCCGCTGACGCGCTCCGCGCCGCAGCGGCGTAGCCGTCTCACGGCGAGCGCGCCCACACGATGCTGAGCGGCGTCTCCCGCGGTTCCTCCTCGTTGGGGCAGCCGGTATCGAGGAGGCTGCCACCGATGACGTGATCCTCGGCATCGGCGTAGCCGAGCGCCGGGCAGCGATCGCAGCTGATGAGCATCTCGGAACGGTGGCGCACGACCAAGATCGGCTCGTGCCGCAGCGCGACGGCCCTGGCGGCCAGCTCCTTGAGGGCTGCCAAGTACTCGCCGTCGCCGGTGTCGTCGTCGCGCCGACGGACCAGCGCGTGCACAGCACACCCGTCAGCACCGGTCCGCACCTCGATGCGGTCCGCCCGTGCCTGGGCGCGAATGGCGGCCCGCCACGCGTCGGCGTCCTCGACCTGACGAACGACATGTCCGTGGGCCAGGAGCTCGCCGTAGTCGTCGCGGCGCGACAGCAACGCAAGTAGCCGGTCGGTACGGCGGCGAATCTCAACGGGGTCGCGCATCTCGGTTCCCCTCCGCCGGCAGGTCGGACGCGGCGCGGTCGCCTGCATCGCGGATCTCGGCCTCGATGTCGACCGGGCCCGCGCCGCGCCATTCGTTGAGCACGTGCGTGTAGGTATCCAGCACCGTGGACGTCTTGTCGCCGAGCTGCTCGGCGATCTCGGCGATGGACAGCCGCTTCTCGGCGATGAGCAATGAAGCGCAGGTGTGGCGCAAGTCGTAGGGTCGTCGCGACGGTAGGCCGACGGCCTCGGCCGAGGGAACGTAGACGCGTCGGCGCCAGTTGCGGTACTCGTCGGCGAACCACAGGCGGCCGTGGACCTCATGGGGGAACACCAGCGCGCCGTCGTCGGGCGCGCCTGACTCCTGCCGCCAGGTCAGAAGGTCGCGGCGGATCGGCGCGATCAGGTCGACCGTGCGGCTGCGCTTGCGTGAACGCTTTCGATTCTTCAGGCGATCGAGCTGGCCGTCGGCGTTGGCGAGCTCGACCAGCAGCGTCGCCTTGCGCACGGCGTACCAATGCAGCGCGAGCGCCTCCTGCGGTCGCAGCCCCGTGTACGCCATGAGCCGCACGAGCACGGCGCTGAGGCGGCTGCCGCCGCGTTCGAGGTCGGCGACGAGCCGCTCGACCTGCAGCGGCGTCAGCGGCCGGGCGACGCGCGACGGTCCCGGCGAGGGCTTGCGCACCGCCTTGAACGGATTGAATGCGACGTCGCCGTACTCGACGGCGTCGCGAAAGACGCGCTGGAGCATCGCCATCGTCTTGACGACGGACGTGGGCCCGACGCCCGCCGCCAGCAACTCGCCGCGGAAGGCGACGACCCGGCGCGCGTCGATCTCGCGCATCGGCAGGCGGGCAAGACGCGGGGCGGCGTGTGCTTCCCACAGGCAGCGGTAGACCGCAAGCGTCGCTCGCGCGAGCTCGGGCATCGCGCGCTCGACCCACCACTGCTCGAAGAACGCACCGAGCGTCTGGGTGCCGGCCTGCTCCTGACGCAGCTCCTCCGGGCGCCAGCGCCGCGACGACCGCAGCCGCGCCCGGTAGTCCAGCGCATCCTCGAGGCTGTCGAAGCTGCGCCGCCGGCGCGTGCCGTCGACGTCCTTGACGCGGACGCTGAAGACCTCGGTGACCGTTCCGTCCTTGCGGGCGAAGCGCCGGACCTCGACACCCTCGCGGACCGCGGCTTCGGTCATGGCCCATCTCCACGACGCGGGGGAAGCGGCAGCCGGGCGGAAGCCTCCGGACGTCGCCGCGCAGCTGCGCGGCGCGTCCGCTCCGGCGGGCCGTCGAAGGGCGCCGACGCAGCCGCCGGTGGTGGCGTCGGCGCTAGGACGGTCCGCGATCGCCACCACTCCGCCGCGTCGCTCGCCAGGATCCGCAGCCCGCAGGCGCGGCTGGCGGTCAGATCACCGCGGGCCACCGCGCGCCGCACCGACCGCGCATCGACCCGGATGCGGTCGGCGACCTCCACCGCGGTGAGCACGGCAGTGGGCTCGAGGTCGTCGAACGGGGTGTTGGGATGGAGCGGCATCGGAGGCTCAGCGCTGATGTCGCACCTTCCGTGAATCTCGCCCCCTGCGTGTTCGGCCGGCCGCGGT
>JAUXSD010000046.1 GCA_030681525.1 Solirubrobacteraceae bacterium | reverse complement strand
CCAACCACAAGCTCGCCCGCGAGGCGGTGATCCCGATCTCGCAACGACTGCTGGAACAGATCCGTCGCCAGCAGGCCGAGGTCGCCGAGCGCTTCGCTGCCGAGCAGCGCCATTTCCTGCTGCCGCGAACGCGGGCAAACCAAGACGGGAAGATGCACTTCAGCTGGCAGACGCTGCGCGGCCGGCTGCAGCGCTGGCTCTCCGACTGCGTGCAGCGCTGGCTCTCCGACTGCGACATCCGCGACGCCGTTGGCCGGCCGGTGCACGTCACGCCGCACCAGTTTCGCCACACCCTCGCGACCCGGCTGATCAATCACGACGTGCCGCTGGACACCGTGCGCCGCTTGCTTGATCACAACTCGCCGGAGATGACCGCTCGCTACGCGCAGATCAAAGACCAGACGTTGCGTCGCGAGTGGGAGCGCTACCAGGAGCGCATCAACATCCGCGGCGAATTCGTCGTGCTCAACGTCGATGGCCCGCTGACCGACGCGGCATGGGCCAAGGAGAACCTCGCGCGCGCGAAGCAGACGCTGCCCAACGGCTACTGCGGGCTGCCGCTGCAGCAAAGCTGCCCGCACCCCAACGCCTGCCTGACCTGCGACAGCTTCCTGACCACCGCCGAGTTTTTGCCCGCCCACCGCCAGCAACTGCAACGCACCGAGGAGCTGCTCGAGCATGCCCGCACCAACGACCGCCAGCGCCTCGTCGACATGAACGAGCCGATCCGCCTGAACCTCATCCGCGTCATCGAAGGCCTACAAGCCGTCGAAGAGGCCGGCGGCGATGGTGGCTGAGCCAACGCCACTGGCGGCAGCAGCCCAGCGCCGGCGCGACAGCGCAAGACAGCGCGCCAAAGCCGCGCTTCACCAGCTCCAGGCCGCCGACGAGCCAGTCAGCTTCCAAGGCGTCGCGCGACGCGCTGGCGTGTCGCGTCAATGGTTCTACGGACAGCCCGACCTACGCGCCCAGATCGAGCGACTACGCGAACGCCCCACCCCGGCGACGGGCCCACGCGCCACAGCCGCAAGCGACGCGTCGCTGCGCCAACGCGTACAAACCCTGCGCGAAGAAGTCCAATGCCTACGCGAAGAGAACAGCGCCCTCAAGAACGAGCTCGCCCTCGCCTACGGCCACCAGCGCGATGCGCGGTAGGCCACGCCGCAGCGCAAGAGCGGCCGACCTCGAGCATCGTTAAACACTGCCCCGTTCAGGGCGAAAGCGACACTCGAACGCTCGCCTATCGGCGGTTGCTTGACCGCGGTCGGCGCGATCTGTCACGGTCCCAGAGACGGGGACTCTGCAGCTTGCAAAGGTGGGAGTCAGATGAACGCCGAGAACCGCCTGCCATACAGGTCCCACGGCTATTGCGTTGGCGCTGCTCGCGGTCGCTCACAGGGTCGGTGGCTGATGCGCCGGGCCATCCCGATTATCGCCGTGCTAGCTGTTTTCGCAGTCACTGGTCCTGGCGCAGCTAGCGGCAAGCCGCCGGTCGTCGTTGTTCCGCCCAGCGCAACGGATCGCATGCCACCGCCGCCTCCCTCACCAACGCTGCAGCTCAAGCGCGGCGGAAACATCACGCGGACGTTCCTCGAGAGGTGGTCGCGACCCCGGCCGGACGGAAAGGGGTACTCCGGCGCGACCGTCACGCCTCCGATCACCGTCTTGGGACGCCCGTCTCCCATCGGCAGCACACTGCCGCGCTTGTTCACCAAGGCCGGAAGCAATGTCGTCGTCGATACGCGCTTGGACGCGGAGTCCGTTCACGTGCATCTACTGAGAACGAGGTCAACTCGGGCGAGGATGCTTCGCGTGCTTCGGTTGGACGCTCGGCGTTGGCAATTCTCAACACTGGGCCACCGGCGTGTTGTGGTGCGCATCAGTGCGACGTACTCCGATGGCGGCGACTCGCGCAGCCGCGCGGAGTTGCGCCGCCGGTAGCCCCTGCCGCCGCCGGCAGACGGGACGTACGGCCGCGGCTGCGCGCGCGTCCATGGGTCGTGCGCAGCGGCGCCGTCGAAGCCACCGCGACGCTCGCGGCGGTAGTAGTGAGTATCGACAGGTGAGACGCACCGCAACAGCCTGCGCGGGCTGGGCGTACAGTCGCGGATCCCTGATGGGGCCGCCCGGGGGTCTCGCGACCGGGTAGCCGTTCGGCAGTGCGACGACCGCAGACGTCCGCTGAGGGACGGGCTCGCGGACGCCGACGCGAGCGCCGGTTCCGGGCGAACGCGGAAGCACGCGCGCCTCGCGTGAAGCTGGGCTTTTCGCTCTCGCGGAGTCCCCTTCTTGTCGGGTGGACGGCTAGCGCGTCCGCCTCACTAGATCGGTCGCAATCTCGACCGCCCGGGCGCGGTTCGCCGGGTCGTGCACGCTTACGAGATACGCCGCTCCACGCCCCTGCCAGACGAACACGACGTGGCCGCCGTGCACGCCGCCGCGCGGGTAAGGCGGCATCACGAACTCCTCGACCGAGAACCCATCGAGCGTCACGTTGCGCGGCCTCGGCCTTCCGTGGCCGAGCTCGGTGCGCAGGACCTTCGGGTCTGTCGCCCCGGCCACGCTCCAGTGCCCGGGCTGCGAACGGTCGGACTTCCTCCGCAGTGACTTGGTCGTGAGGTGCATGGAGTAGCTGCGCGCGGGGCCGGTATGTCCGCCCACCCGGCTCGCATACTGGATGCCGGACGTCCTGCCGGGCGGCAGCACCCGCGGGCAGACCACGTGCAACCGGCTGCGCCGCTGCGCGCGCACACAAGCCCGCTTGACCACTGGGTCACTCGTCTTCTGCAGCGGGGTCTTCACCGCACGCGGAGGAGCTTTATCCCCGCAGGCAGCGAACACGCACGAGGCGATCAGGACCGCGAAGAGACCGGCCTGACCGGGCGATGGCCTCGAACCGCCGCCATCCGCGGATGGGCGGACGTTGAAACTTTGGGCGCCTGCGCGCATCGGCGACATCGTCTCGTAGCTTCTGCTCTGCAGCAAAAGGGGTAGTGCGCATACTGCCTCGACGCACCACAGCCACCGTCGACGACATGTCACCGACGGGCGGGCCCAGCGCGCAATCGGCGACGACAAGCGCCGCTCAAGATAAGGCGGCGACCTAGCTGTAGCCGAGCGCCAGCTGCAGGAGAAAGCGCCGCGGGCGCTCCGGGATCTGTCCGACGAGGTTCAGGCGCTCGTGCTGTGCGGCGAGCTCGTCGGCTCCTGGGGCGAGCGGTCCGCGCAGCCGCCGCTCGCTCTCGATCGTGATCGGGTCGAGTAGGCCCTCGCGCACGCGCCTGCGCTGCAGGCGCCGGGCCTCGCGCGTCGCGGTCTGCGCCAGCCAGCCGAGCAGACGCCAGTCAGGCGAGGCGAGATCGACGGACGGGTGTGTGAGCAGCTGCAGCCAGGCGTGCAAGCAGGCGTCCTCGACGGTCTGGGAATCGGCGTGCGCTCGCCAGGCGACGCGCCGGCGCAGCTCGCCGGCGTGCGTACGGTGCATGGCGGCGATCTCGTCGTTGCGAGTCCGGCTGCCGGTCTTGGGGGGCGGGTGGTCAGAAGGCATGGCTCCTCGTCTCTGAGTCGTGCTGCCGCGAAGCCGTCGCGGCGCGGAACGACAAGAGGCCCGCCCGCGACGTCGCGGACGGGCCTCCTCATATGGGGTTGGCGGGCGTCCCGCCGACGATCGATCAGGTACGCCGCGCGCCCGTCACGACGGGCGCTGTGGCGCAACCCGGCGCAGGTGAGCTACAGGCCGTCGGGCGGCGGCAGCGGCCACGACGACACGCCGCAGTCCAGCAGCGAGCGGCGCTGCACACGTGCCTGCTGGAACTCCTCGAGCACCGGCGGCGCGAGCACGAGCGTGTCCTCGTCACCGGTCATGTGCATCCACGCTCGCACGGCTTGCATCGCGAGCAGCTCGACGGCCGCTCGCGTCTCGGCGCGGCCATCGAGGAAGGCCGGTAGGTAGGCGATCTTGGCGGCGGCGAGCGCAGGGCCGACCCTGCCCGCCGCATAGGGAAGCACGACGATCGCGACGTGCCCGCTCGGGAGCTGCTCGGGCCACGCGCCGGTCCCCCAGCGCTTCGACGAGCGCGCCATCACGCGGTTGCGCTCCTTGCGCCAGCGGGCGTAGTGCAGGCCGGCCGGGCAGGCCTGCACGACGACCTGAAGCTCAAGCTCGCGACGTCCGCCCGCAACTCGCCGCGCCTCGAAGATCCGCAGCGCCCGGTCGATGCTCGCCCGGATCTCGCTCGCCGAGAGGTCGTGCACCCGGCGCGGGCGCATCTCCTGGGCGCCTTCGAGCGGTGTGTCCGCGGTGACCACTCGCCGGGATCCGAACAGGCGCATGGCCACGCAGTCTGCCAGCCGCCTGACGCGCCGACCGGCGCCAACGCGCACGTCGGAGCCGGCAGCCTTCACCGGATCTCGCCAGAGCCTCATGCGTCATCGTCCGCGGCCCCGGCGTCCTCGCCTACGGTGGCGTCCGTCGGGCGTGCGCGTCGCGCCGCCTCCTCAAGCGCGCCGACCTTCGCGCCGTAGGAGCGCGCCTCCGCCGCGAGCGCGCGTTGCAACCGAGCGTGGCTGGCGGGCAGCACGCGCTTGGTCACACGCTCGAATGCCCTGCGCGCGATGTCCTTGTGCGAGCGCGGCAGCACCGAGCCTCGGCGCTGGCTGTTCGCCACGACCAGTTGCGATGCGTAGTGCTGCGCGGCGAACACGACCAGCACTCGGCCATACAGCTCACCGGCGGTCTTCGCCCCGTCGACGAAGCGCCACATCCACTTCGCGGCGACGTCGACATCGCCGTA
This sequence comes from Solirubrobacteraceae bacterium, assembly GCA_030681525.1. Taxonomy (GTDB): domain Bacteria; phylum Actinomycetota; class Thermoleophilia; order Solirubrobacterales; family Solirubrobacteraceae; genus CADCVQ01. The sequence goes on along the minus strand of JAUXSD010000046.1, from coordinate 476 downwards.
GACAACCTTCGTCCTGCCCGGCTTGCCGCTCTTGAGCGTCGGCGTTGTCGTCGTGCGGTGCTCGTCGAGCACGAGCCGCAGCCCGTTGGCGGCGATCGTGCGGGCGACGTGATCGCTGGTGCCGAGATAGCTGCTGGTCTCCGGACCGAGCAGGCCGAGGGCAAAGAAGCGGGCCACGTCCAAGTCGTCGGGCGCGACCGTGGCCAGCTCGGAGAGGAGCGCCGCGCCGAGGTCGAGGTTCGTGCCGTGCGCCTGCCTGGTGAGCTCGCGCAGCGTGGCGCGATGCTCGACGTCGAGCTCCTCGCGCGGCGTGCGCTCCCGCTTGGCCGCGCCGGTTCGCTTCCCCTGCGCCTTCGCCGCCGCGCGCTCGCGCAGCTGCTCAACGGTCCGCGCGACCGCCTGCTTTGTCAGTTCGCGGAACAGGGCGAGGTCGGTGATGATCGGCGCGCTGCGGTCAAGCTCGATCAGCACGCCGG
>JAUXSD010000045.1 GCA_030681525.1 Solirubrobacteraceae bacterium | reverse complement strand
TCAACCAGAACCTGGTGCGACTGTAGGTCCGTCGGGTCGGGTTCGCCCTAGGGAGCCACCCCTGTCTTTCGCGATCCACGCCGGGTTAGCATCAGCCCGGTGGCGCCCGCCCCCGCACCCTCCTCCCCCGGCCGCGTCGGCGACGTCGGGCTCGGGATCATGGGCTCGCGGATGGCCGCGAACCTCGCCCGCGCGGGACACGAGCTGACGGTCTTCAACCGCACGCGGGCGACGGCCGACGCGTGGGCCGCCGAGCACGGCGGCACCGCCGTCGCCTCGCCCGCCGAGGTCGGCGCCGCCAGCGACGTCGTCATCAGCATGGTCGTCGACGGCGACCAGGTGCGCGAGGTGCTGCTCGGCGAGCAGGGCGTCGCGCAGGGCGCCGCCGCCGGCACGCTGTGCGTCGACATGTCGACGATCGCCCCGGCCCAGACGCGGGCGATCGGCGCGGAGCTCCGCGCGCGCGGCCTCGCGCTGCTCGACGCTCCCGTGACCGGCTCCTCGCCGAAGGCCGAGGACGCCACGCTGACGATCATGGCCGGCGGCAGCGCGGACGACTTCGCGCGCGCGGAACCGCTGCTCGAGGTCATGGGCGCGCTCGTCGTCCACGCCGGCCCGCTCGGGCACGGCGAGATGGTCAAGCTCATCAACAACGCGGTCGCCGCCGCCAACGCCGCGACCCTCGCCGAGGCGCTGGTGGTCGGGCAGGCGACCGGCGTCGACCTCGACGCGCTCGTCGAGGTCATGGGCAAGGGCTCGGGCGGCTCGGCGATGCTCGACCTCAAGGCCGCGCCGATGCGCGCCCATGACTACGCGACGCTCTTCAAGCTCGAGCACATGCTCAAGGACGTGCGCCTGTGCCTCGAGGAGGCGCAGAGCGCCGACGCACCATTCCCCGCCGCCGCCCGGGCGCGCGACGTGCTCGTCGCCGCGATGGCCCGCGGACACGCCGCCGACGACTTTGCGGCGCTGCTCGAGGCCGTCGAAGCGTTCGCCGGGACCCGCCTCGACGGCTGACCGTCACAAGCAAAAGCCCCGTATTTGCAGGCTTATTTGGTCATTTGTGCGGATCTGTGCCACAATTGCGGCTGTCCCGTTGCTTGGGTCTGACATGACCTGAGGCAACGGGTTCACTTCGTTTCCGTTCGTACTTTGTCCCGTCGTCGTCTGGGATTCTCTATGCCAATTGCGTTCAAAGAGTGGGCAGTGACTGTACGCGCTCTCGCTGAAGGCGAGCAGCTGCTCACCCTGCGAAAGGGTGGGCTGCGCGAGTCCGAAAAGCGTTTTCGCGTCGAGCACGACCGCTTCTTCCTGTACCCCACCTTCGATCACCAGCGCGGTGACTGCGTGCGCGAGTCGCACGTGCCGGAGCTGGCGCGCGCGCTCGAGGAGGGCGTGTGGGCCGAGGGCGAGCCGCCGACCGGCGCGCTGGCCGGCAGCGGCCTGAACCCGCTCCCGCAGCCCGACCGCGTGCGCATCCGCGCCTGGGCCGAGGTCGCCGATCACTTCACGATCACCGATCCCCGCTGCGTCGACGCGCTCTCGCCGTTCTACGTCTGGAGCACCGACTACGCGGAGAAGCGCCTCGAGTGGAAGCGCCGCCATCCGCTGCATGTCCTGCTGCTGCGCACCTACCGCATCCCGCGGCCCGTGACCGTGCGCGTCAAGGACGAGTACGGCGGCTGCCGTTCCTGGCTCGAGCTTCAGCGCGACCTGCCCTTCGAGGGCACGCCGGTCCTCTCGGACGACGAGTTCGAGCGCGCCGCGACCACCATTCGCGATATCGCCAACGGCGGCATCCCCGCGCTGGTCTGAGCCGTGCTGGCGGCGATCGCCGCCGCGCAGCGCGTCCTCGTCGTCGGGATCGGCGGCGGGGGCGATGTCGTCGGCGCGCTCGTGGTCGCCGAGCTGGCCGCGGCGGTCGGCACGCCGGCCGTCGTCGGCGGCCTGACCTGGGAGCGCCGGCCGATCGACCCGCTCGCCGGCCCGCGCCGGATCGACGAGATCAGCGGTGCGGTGGAGCCGCTGAACGCGCACGCCGCGCTGGCCGGCCCGGACACGACGGGTCCGGGCGGCTTCCGGTTCGCCGAGTCGCACATGGCGCGCCATCTCGGCGAGCCGGTGCTGCTGCTGGACATCGGCGGCGGGGCCGCCGCGGTTGCCGCGTCGCTGGCCGACGCCTGCGAGCGCCTGGACTGCGATCTCGTGGTCCTCGTCGACGTCGGCGGCGACGTGCTCGCCCACGGCGACGAGGCCGGCCTCGGCAGCCCGCTGGCCGACGCGATCTGTCTGGCCGCCGCGCCGCGGCTGATCGAGCGCGGCATCGCCGTGCTCGGCGCGATCTTTGGCGCGGCCTGCGACGGCGAGCTGACGCCCGACGAGGTGACCGAGCGGCTGGCCGAGGTCGCCGCCGCCGGCGGGCACCTCGGCGTCTGGGGTCCCGGCTCCGCGGAACTCGACCGGCTGGAGGCGGCGGTGGCGGAGATCCCCACCGAGGCCAGCACGATGGGCCTGCGCTGCGCCCGCGGCGCGCTGGGCAGCGTGCCGATCCGCGACGGCCGCCGGACCGTGCAGCTGACGGCGGGCGGCGGCCTCGTGTTCTTCTTCGACCCGGTCGTGGCGCTGGGCAGCGCGGCGCGCTGCGCCCGGCTCGTCGCGGACGCGAGCTCGCTGGAGGAGGCCAACGCGATCCTGCTCGACCACGGGATCGCCACCGAGCTGGACTGGGAGGCGTCGCAGCCGCCGCCTCCCCCCACGCCGTAATCCGGGATCTGCCGGGCAGGCGTGGCGAGTTGACCCCATATCCGGGGTCAGTTCGCCACGACCGCGGGGGAAGCGGCCCGCGCGGTTCAGATGAACGGTACGGTTCGCGGCACGTGATGTCGCTCGAGCGCGTGCTCATCGGATGCCTGGCCGCGTTCGCGCTCTGCGCCGGGGCGGCCCCCGCCGGCGCGCAGGTGACGCAGCCCTACCGCGCCAACGACTTCGGCGGCTTTCGCGACGTCCTGCCGCCCGGCGCGAACGGGCGCTCGAACGTCGTCGAGCTGGCCGCGTTCCTGGCCACCGGTGCGCGCCCGCCGCACAACGACGACCAGCGCGACATGTACGCGCGGCTGCTGTCCGCGACGCCCGGCGTGACGAACGAGAACCTCGGGCTGCTGTTCAAGGACGCGAGCTTCGGCATCGCGCCCGGCGACCAGGACCGCGCCTACTCGCCGATGCCCGGCCTGACGATCACGCGCGACAGCTCCTTCGGCGTCCCCCACGTCTACGGCACGACGCGGCAAGCGGCGATGTTCGGCCTCGGCTACGTCGCCGCCGAGGACCGCCTGTTCTTCATGGACGTGCTGCGCCACGTCGGCCGCGGCGAGCTGAGCTCGTTCGCCGGCGGCGCGCCCGGCAACCGCAGCCAGGACGCCGACCAGTGGGCCAACGCGGCGTACACCGAGGCCGACCTGCAGCGTCAGGCCGACCAGCTCGACGACCTCTTCGGCGCGGAGGGCGAGGTGCTCCAGCAGGATGCGGCGAGCTACGTCGCGGGCGTCAACAAGTACATCGAGGAGGCGCGGCTGGACGTCACGAAGATGCC
>JAUXSD010000043.1 GCA_030681525.1 Solirubrobacteraceae bacterium | reverse complement strand
TACGCGCCCGTCCGGGCCGCACGCGGCGCCCGCGGCCGCGTCTGGCACTTCTCGCATGCGTAGGTTCCCCGCCCTGCGGCCACGAACTTGCGGACGGGCGTGCCGCAGACCGTGCACGGCTCGCCCTCGCGGCTGTGGACGAGAAACTCGTTCTGAAACGCGCCCATGACCCCGTCGGGGTGACGGAAGTCGTCGATCGACGCCCCGCCGGCCACGATGCCGGCCTCGAGCGACGCGACGAGCGCGTCACGCAGCGCCGCGACCTGCCGGCGCTTGAGCAGGCCGGCGCTGCGCAGCGGGTGGATGCGTGCACGGAAGAGCGCCTCGTTGGCGTAGATGTTGCCGACGCCCGCGACCCGCCGCTGGTCGAGCAGCAGCGCCTTGATCGGCGTGCGCCGCTGGCGCGTCTGGAGGTACAGGTGCTCGGTCGTGAAGTCCGGGCTCAGCGGCTCGACCCCGAGCCGTGTGTCGATGAACTCCTCGAGGCCGTCGTAGCCGAGCGCGAGCTCGCCGGTACCGAAGCGGCGCGGGTCGCAGAAGCTCAGGCCGTGCCCATCGGAGAGCTCGAACCGCACGCGCGTGTAGAGCGTCTGGGGCGGCGGGTCGTACAGCACGGTGCCCGTCATGCGCAGGTGCATGAGCAGGTAGACCTCGTCCTCGGCCTCCCAGACGAGGTACTTGCCGCGCCGCGACAGGCGCTCGATCGCGCGCCCCTCGAGCGCGTCGCGCAGCTCCGTCGGATGCAGCGGCTGGCACCACTTCGCGTCGAGCACGTCGAGTGAGCGCAGCGTGCGTCCCTCGACGAGCGGCGCGAGGCGCCGGCGGATCGTCTCGACCTCGGGAAGCTCGGGCATCGCTGCCGCCGAGCGTATCCGCCGCCGAGGGCCGGGCGAGCCGCCCTTACGGGGTCGCGCCCGCGGGCGCGGTCAGCCGCAGCGAGCGGGCCATCGGGCCGAACGTCTGCTCGTCGACGCGGGCGAAGTCGCGCGGCGGCGCGAACGCGTCCATCACGACCTCCGCGCCATGGCCGTAGGCGTGCAGCGAGCGCATCGCGCGCTGCATCGAGCCGTTCGCGAGGTTCGACCCGACCCCGACCACCTCCACGCCGCGAAAGCCGGGCTTCACGACCAGCCGCGTCGAGGTCAGCTTGAACGTCGGGTCGCGGCTCTCGATCTGCGCGACGAGCGCCTGCCGCGCGGCGGCGAGCTGCGCGCGCGTCTCGGGCAGCGGCTCCGTGCGCACGTAGCGCCAGATCCCAATCTGTGCGTCGCCGATGGCGACCGTCGCCAGGTGCGGGTCCTCGCCGTCGACCACGCGCCAGTTCGTCGGCGCGCGGAACTGCACGCCCTGCGCCTCGAACTCCGCGTCGCGGAACTCCTTCGGCGCGGGGATCAGCCCGAGCTCGGGAACCGGCGTGCGCTCGTTGCCGCAGCCGGCAAGCAGGATCGCGGCGCCGGCCAGCAGCGTGAGCAGGGTGCGGTGCACCGGGTCATTGTCTCAAGTGGTCGGGGCGGCGCCGCCGCCGGAGCCGACCCCGGCGCGCGGGTGCGCGCGGAAGTAGACGTCCTTCAGGCGGTCGGCAGAGAGGTGCGTGTAGATCTGCGTCGTCGCGACGTCGGCGTGGCCGAGCATCTCCTGCAGCGAGCGCAGGTCGCAGCCGCCCGCGAGCAGGTGCGTGGCGAACGTGTGGCGCAGCGTGTGCGGGCTCATCCGGCCCGCCAACCCGGCGCTCGCGGCGTGCCGCTGGACGATCTTGTACAAGCCCTGGCGCGTCAGCCCGTTGCCGCGGTGGTTGACGAACAGGTGGCGCTCCTCGCGCAGGCCGACGAGCTTGGGCCGTCCGTGCTCCAGGTACGTGCGCGCGGCCAAGACCGCCTGGCGGCCGACCGGGATGAGCCGTTGCTTGGAGCCCTTGCCGTGCGCGCGCACGACGCCGGCGCGCAGGTCGACGCTGCCGACGGTGAGGTCGACAGCCTCGCTCGCGCGCAGGCCGCAGGCGTACATGAGCTCGAGCATCGCGCGGTCGCGCAGCGCGGCGGGCGCGTTGCCGCGCGGAGCGGCGAGCAGCTGGGCGACCTCGTCGCGGGTAAGCACCTGCGGCAGCTTCTGGCTCTTGCGCGGCGAGCGCAGCTCGGCGGTCGGGTCGTGGTCGATGATCTCCTCACGGCGCAGGTGGCGGTAGAAGGAGCGCAGGCAGGCCGTCTTGCGCTGGATCGTCGCCGGCGCCACCGGCGGGCGCTGCGGCCCGCCCGCGCTCAGCTCGGCGAGGAAGCGGGCCAGCTCGGCGTGGCCGACGGTCGTGGCATCGAGGCGGTCGCGCACGAGGTAGTGGCCGAACTGCAGCAGGTCGGAGCGGTAGGCCTCCAGCGTGTTGCGCGACAGGCCGCGCTCGAACTCGAGGTACGCCAGGAAGTCGAGGACATGGTGTTCGAACGGACGCGTGGCGGGGTGGGTGCGGGCGACGGCCATGGGGCCGGACTTCGCCGGGCGCCGCCCGATCCATTGCGGTGCAACGCGGCGTGCGCGATACGGCCCCCGCGGCGCGGCTCAGGCGAGCATCGCGCGCAGCCACTGCAGCCCGATGACCGTCTTGGCGTCGTCGGTCTCGGCCAGCGCGGCGTCGATGTCGGCGAGCGGCCAGGGCACGATCTCGATGCGCTCACCGGGGTCGGGCTCGACGTCGACCGCGCGCAGCCGCGTGGCGGCGAAGATGTGGACGAGCTCGTCGCTGTAGCCGCTGGAGGGGTAGTACGCGCGGACCTCCTGCCAGTCCTCGGCCTCACGGCCGATCTCCTCGACCAGCTCGCGCTGCGCGGTCTGCAGCGGCGACTCGCCGTCGACGTCGAGCTTGCCGGCCGGCAGTTCGAGCGTGGCGCGCCCCAGCGCCTCGCGCGGCTGGCGGACGAGCCAGACGTGCGTGTCGTCGTAGGCGACGATCGCGGCGGCGTCCATGCGGCGCACGACCTCGCGCTCCACCTCCTCGCCGTCCCCGTGGCGGAAGCGCTCGATGCGCACGGAGAACTGGCTGCCCTCCCACACCGTCTCGCCGCCGAGCGGCTCGATCCTGTCGTCGTCGTGGCTCATGTCAGATCGGCCAGCGCGCGCCCGGCCGACAGCGCGGCGGCGAAGAACAGCGGGTCCTCGCGCCCCATCGAGCGCGTCGGCAGGCCGCTGGCGGCGTACCCGTCGAGATCGGCGTCCAGCGCCCGCCAGTCGTGGCGCTCGTCGGCCGGGGTCACGCCCACGGGAATCGCCACGCAGACCGGCGCCAGCAGCAGGTCGAGCACCGTGCGCGTGTGGTGGCTGATGCCGCGGTGGCGCTCGCGCGGGTCCGTCGACGACATCCGCGCGACGAGCAGCGTCGGGCAACCGAGCGCGAGCGCGGTGTGGGCGGAGTCCAGCGCCTGCAGCCCGCCGTGCCCGAGCGCGCTGCCCGAGCCCAGGATGCCTGGCCCGGGACCGGCCACGGCGGCTTCCCAACCGAGCTCGCGGAACCCGTGGTGCAGCGCCGCAGCGGTGGTGATCGCCTCGCCGTCGGCACCGCCGAAGGCCGGCCCCGCGGTGAGATGGCCGGCCAGCATTGCGGCCTCGCGCAGCTCGCGCACGACGCACGAGTGTCCGCCCGGCAGGGCGCCCCCCGCGGTCTGGATGTAGCCGAGGCGGCCCGCGCCGTCGGTGGCGGCGGCGAACGCCCACGCCAGCGGTGCGAGCTGGCCGTGCAGCGCCAGCACGGCGGCCGGCCTGCCCAGCGGCAGCTCCGGCGCAGGCGGCGTGGCGTCGGCGACGCCCTCCTCGACGGGCAGGACCGCGTGCTGCAGGCTCGTGTAGTTGAGCTTCATGACGTGCGCGCCCGCCGTCCCGGCGCCGTCGAGCCCGCGCGTGAGGTTGACGTGCACGACATCCGCGCCGCCCGAGCCGAGGCCGAGCTCGACGGCCTCGACGTTGACGATGACCTCGTCGCCGGCCTGCGACGGACCGACCAGCGCGACGTCGGCGATCGCCGTGCGGCGCTGCTCGCCGATGTGGATCGCCAGGCGCTGCTCGACCGCGTCGGGCGGGCCGGCCACCGTCACGGTGGCCCGCCTCAGGCGGAGCATGCGTCCAGCAGGGCGAACGCCACGTCGAGCATCCCCTCGAGCGCGGCGACGCTGACGCGCTCGTCGGGCTCGTGGTTGCGCTCCGTGCCGTTGGCGAGGTTCGTGCAGTGCAGCCCGGCCGCCTCGAAGGCGCTGGCGTCCGATCCGCCACCGGTCGGCCGGCGTACCGGCGTGTAGCCGCAGGCGCGCAGCGCCGCCTCGGCGGCCATCACCGCGGGGGCGTTGGTGCTGTGGCGGTAGCCGTCGAAGAGCCGCTCGGTCGTGATGTCGACGTCGCAGAAGCAGGCGGGCGTGTTCGCGGCATCGTGGATGTGGCCGATGATCTCGGCGATCGTGTCGTCGGCCTTGCCGGGGTCCAGCGAGCGGGCCTCGCCGACGACCCGGCAGCGTGCGGCGACGATGTTCGTCCCCCCGGCCTGGCCGCCCTCGATCCGGCCGACGTTCGTCGTCGTCTCCGCGTCGATGCGCCCGAGCGCCATCGCGCCGATCGCGCGCGCCGCGGCCTCGATCGCGCTGCGCCCGTCCTCCGGGCGGATGCCCGCGTGGGCGGGCGTGCCGCGAAACTCGGCGTCGAAGCGGTAGTACGTCGGCGCGGCGACGATTATCTCGCCGATCGGCGAGGCGTGGTCGAAGACGTAGCCCCAGTCGGCGCGCAGCGTCGCGACGTCGAAGGCCTTCGCGCCCGCCAGCGCGTTCTCCTCGCTGACCGTGAAGAGCAGCTCGAGTCCGACCGGAGCGCCTTCGATCGCGCAGCGCCGCGCGAGCTCGAGGATCACCGCGACCGCCGCCTTGTTGTCGGCACCGAGGATCGTGTCGCCCGCGCTGACCCAGCCGCCGTCCTCCACGACCGGCTCGACGACCCCCGCCTCGGGCACCGTGTCGAGGTGCGCGCAGAGCATGATCGTGCGCTCGCCGCGGCCGGGGATGCGGGCGAGCAGGTTGCCGCACTCGGCGCCGGTCGCGGCCGCCGCGCCGTCCTCCTCGACGTCGAGGCCCATCGTGCGCAGCTCGCGCGCGACGGCCTCGGCGCAGGCGCGCTCGGCGCCGAACGGGCTCGGGATCGCGCAGAGTCGGGCGAACGTCTCGTTCAGGCGGCGGCGCTCGACCTCGGAGGCTGGACGCATCGGGGTGGAGTCTGACGGCGCTGCGCGCGATGCGGCGTCAGCGCACCACGGCGACGCGTTGATCGACGACCGGCGCGTCGCGCACGCTCACGCGCAGCATGCTCGTGGACGGCGCGTCGCGCCGCAGCAGGCGGCGCCCGTACACGGTCAGCCGCGCGCGCACCGTGCGCGTGGCGCCGGCGCTCAGCTCGCGGGCCCCCCGGGCCAGCAGCCGGCCGCCGCCTGTCAGCACCCGGGCGGTGCACAGGCCGCCCCGGGCGGCATGGCAGATCACCGCGAGGCCGCTGCGGCGCAGGGTCGCCAGCCGCACGCTGTGCGGTGCGCGAGCGAACGCGGTCGGAGGCGGGGCGACGGGCCGGATCCCCCGCACGGCGGCGGCTGCATCGACGAGGCCGTGGCCGAAGACCTGGTCCGCACCGGGCGCGCCGAGGTCGATCGCCGTGCGCTCGATGCGGTCGACGACCTCGCCGCCGCGCAGACCGAGCGAGACGAGCAGGGCGGCCACGCCCGCGACGTGCGGCGTGGCCTGCGACGTGCCGGCCATCCGGCGGTACCCACCGCCCATGGCCGTGGAGACGATGGCGCTGCCGTCGGCGTACGACCCGCCCGGGCCCATGATGTTGACGCCCGCGGCGTGGTTGGAGTACGAGGCGCGCTGCCGGCGGCGGTCAACCGCCCCGACGCAGAGGATCCGGCCCGCCACCAGCGGCTGAGCGCACGACGGCATGTTGTCGTTGCCGGCGGCGGCGACGACGATCGCCCCCGCCCGCGTGGCGCGCTCGACGGCCTGCGTCAACTCACCGAGCGCGGGCCCCTGCTCGGCGATGCGCCCCTGCGACGTCGACAGGTTGATGACGTGGGCCCCGGCCGCCACCGCGGCGTCGATCCCGCGCGCCAACTGCGTGACGTCACCGCGGGCCTGGTCGTCGAGGACGCGAATGGCGATCAACCGGGCCGCGGGGGCCACCCCCAGCACGCCGCTTCCGGGTTGCGCGCGCGCCGCGATGATGCCCGCGACATGGGTGCCGTGCCCGTGCTCGTCGTGGGCCCTGGGGTCGCCGTCGACGAGATCGGCGCCGGCGACGACGGTTCCGCCCAGCCGCGGGTGCCGGACGTCGACACCGGTGTCGAGGACGGCGACGACGGCTCCCTCCCCGCGCGTGACGTCATGAGCCTGGGTGACGTGTATCGCCGCGAGGTTCCAGCCGAGCGCGGTGGGGTGAGCGGCGGTCGCCGGCGTCTCGGCGCCGAGGGCGCTCGCGCTCAGCAATACGGCCGACCAGAGCGCACGCCGCGATCTCGCGAAGGCGGTGATCCGTGCCAGGACCGGCGGACGGCGCGGTGGCGCAGGGGGCCGTGGCGGCATGGCGCCGATTCTCTGCAAAACGCCAACGTTTTTCCATCAACCGTCCGTCGAGTCGCGTGCACCGCCGCCGGACGACGATCGGAGGGCGCCCCAACGGCGGGCAGCCCGTGTTCGCGGCCGCTTAGGCGATGCGCGCCAAATCGGGCGCGGCGTCGATCGCCGCAACGGGCGCGGGCGGCGGCGCGACGGCGCCGTCGGCCGGCGCCGCGGGGTTCGCGGCCGGGTCGCCGGCCCATACCGCGGCGAACCGATATCCCACGCCGAAGTGCGTGTGGATGTAGTCCCAGTCCGGCGAGGCCTCCTGCAGCTTGGCGCGCAGCTTGCGCACGAAGACGTCGACGGAGCGATCGCCGTGGGCCATCGTGTAGCCCCACACGCGCTGGTAGATCTCCTCGCGCTCGAGCACGCGCCCGGCGGCCGAGGCCAGCAGCGAGATGAGCTCGAACTCGCGCCGCGTGAGGTCGATCGAGCGGCCGGCCACGAACGCCTGGAACTGGTCGGGGCGAACCTCGATCTCGCCCGCTGCGACGATCTCCCCCGCCACCGCGTCCTCCCGGCGCCGGCGGCGCGAGACGGCCTCGATGCGAGCGATGAGCTCCTCGGGGTGGCACGGCTTCGTCAACCAGTCGTCCGCGCCGAGCCGCAGGCCGCGCACACGCTGCGCGACGGTCGACTGGCCGGTGCACACGACGATCGGCAGCGCGGGCAGCGCGCTCGCGACGCGCGCGAGGTAGTCCCAGGCCTGCGGCCCGAGCAGCGCGACGTCGATGACGAGCGCGCCGAGGCGCATCGACACGAGCCGGTCGACGCCGACGGCGCTGGTCAGCACGCGGTGCTCCCAGCCGAGGCGGTCGAGGCGGTTGGCCAGGACCTGGACGAAGCCCGAGTCCGCGTCGATGACCGCGATCCGCAGCGGTGGCGTCGATGCGACCGGGTTGACGTCGCTGATCACGGGGCTGAGTCTAGGGGTCCAATTCGATGGATCGGTCTGCGGCAGGGTCGCGTACACAGGATTTTTACAAGCGGAAGACCGCAACGTCCGCGTTTTCCCGCCGTGTGTCGCGTCGGCCGCGCCCCGCGTGGCCGGTGCCCGCGCGAGAGGATGGAGCCTCGTCCGAGAGCCTGCGGCGGTCGCGTTCACACCTTCTTCACCGCGCGATCACAACGGCATAACGCCGTCGCCCGCCCCGCCAGGGAGCCTCGCCCCCATGCAGCACGTCAGCGAAGCCGAGCTCGTCAGGGTCGGAGAGCTCGAGATCCGACCCCGCGAAGGCCTTGCGCTCGCCGGCGGCCGGGCGCTGATGCTGTCGGTCCGCGAGTTCGACCTGCTCGTCGCGCTCGCCAGCCACGCCGGCCGGATCGTCTCGCGCGAAGAGCTCTACCGCCAGGCCTGGGGCGGGACGCTGCGCGGCGGCGACCGCTCCTGCGACGTCTACATCCACAAGCTGCGCGCCAAGCTCGAGCGCGCGCTGCCGGGCCAGCGCCTCATCCATACGCACGTCGGCTTCGGCTATCGCCTCGACACCGGGGCTTCACATCCTTTTCACATCGCGAGCACCGGCCGGTAACAGGATGGTGCGGTGCCCCTGCGACGGTCTGTTCCGATATGGGAATTCACAGAGGAGGACAGACCTTGAAGCTCCATCGCTTCGGAGCGGTCGTCGTCGCCACGGGCGCGCTCGCGTTCGGCGTCGCGGCCTGCGGGGACGACGAGAATGACTCGGGCAGCTCCGGCACGGATGCGGCGGCCGTCAGCGAGAACCTGAGCGGCTCGATCCGGATCGACGGCTCGTCGACCGTCGAGCCGGTCGCGCAGGCAGCGGTCGAGCTGTTCGCCGAGCAGGCGCCGGATGTCGACATCAGCGTCGGCGGCGTCGGAACGGGTGACGGTTTCGAGAAGTTCTGCCGCGGCGAGCTGCAGGTCGCCGACGCATCGCGCGCCATCGAGAAGGACGAGTACGACGCGTGCATGAAGGCGGACATCACGCCGGTCGAGGTGCAGGTCGGTATCGACGGCCTGTCGGTCATCGCCCACAAGGATCTGGCGGTACCCGACGACTGCATCTCCACCGACCAGCTCAAGAAGCTGCTTGCGCCGGGATCGAAGGTGACGAACTACAGCGCGCTCGGCGACGGGTTCCCCGACCAGAAGCCGTCGTTCTTCACGCCGGGCACCGAGTCGGGCACGTATGACTTCTTCACCGAGGTCGTCCTGGAGACCGATGCCGAGCAGCGGACCGGCGACGACGTGCAGACCTCGCCCGACGACAACCAGATCGTGACCGGGATCGAGGGCACGGAGGGCGCGCTCGGCTACGTCGGCTTCGCCTTTGCGACGGCGAACGCCGACAAGGTGAAGATCCTCGCGGTCGACGGCGGCGACGGCTGCGTCAAGCCCGAGCTGGCGACGATCGCCGACGGCAGCTACACGCCGCTGTCGCGGCCGCTGTTCATGTACCCGAGCACCGAGACCGCGGCGAAGCCCGAGGTCAAGGCGTTCATCGGGTTCATCCTCGACAACAACAAGGCCGTCAACGAGGCCGCGGACTACGTCGCGCTGACCGACGAGCTGCTGACGGAGTCCAAGGCGAACCTCGACGGCGCGACGCCGGTCGAAGCGCCCGAAGAGTAGGACGGCGTGGACGGCGGACATGAGTTCGAGGCCCGTCCGGGCGCCGGGTCGACGAACCTGACCCGCACCCGGACGCGCCGCTCCACCGGCGAGCAGGCCATCAAGGTCCTGCTCGCCGGCGCCGCCATGCTGTCCGTCCTGACCACGATCGGGATCGTCGTCACGCTCATCACCGAGTCCTCGAAGTTCTTCGGCGAGGTCCCGTTCGGGGACTTCTTCCTCGGCACCGAATGGTCGCCGCTGACCGGGGGCGAGTCGACGTCCTTCGGCGTTCTTCCGCTCATCTGGAGCACGCTGTATCTGACCCTCATCGCGCTTCTCGTGGCGATCCCGGTCGGGCTCGGCGTCGGGATCTACCTGGCCGAGTACGCGTCCCCGCGCGTGCGCAAGGTCGTCAAGCCGATCGTGGAGGTGCTGGCCGGCATCCCGACGATCGTCTTCGGCTACTTCGCGCTGGCCTTCTTCACCCCGCTGCTGCAGGACAAGGTCGGGATCGACCTGCAGGTGTTCAACGGCCTTTCGGGCGGCATCATCCTCGGGATCCTCGTGCTGCCGACGATCGCGTCGGTCAGCGAGGACGCGATGTCGGCCGTCCCGCAGTCGCTGCGCGAGGGCGCCTTCGGACTGGGCGCCGCGAAGTGGCAGGTTGTCGTACGGGTCGTGTTCCCCGCCGCACTGTCGGGGATCGTCGCGGCGCTCGTCCTGGGGGCATCACGCGCGATCGGCGAGACCGTGGTCATCCTGGTCGCGAGCGGCAACCAGCCCAACCTGACGTTCGACCTCACGGTCGCGCACCAGAACATGGCCGCCTTCGTCGCCAACACCGCGCGCGCCGACATCTCTGCCGGCGGCGTCGCCTACGCGACGATCTTCGCCGTCGGCGCGACGCTGTTCGCCATGACGTTCCTGCTCAACCTCGTCGCGATCCGGTTCGTCCGCCGGTACAGGCAGGTGTACGAGTAGCCATGTCCGTCTCCGAGTCCCAGGTCGCGCGCAGGGTCGTGGGGCGCGCCACCGCCGGTGAGCGCACCCGCGACGGGCTGTTCCGGGCGGCGCTGCTGCTGTGCCTGTTCATCGCGATCCTGTTTCTCGGCGTCCTGATCGCCGACGTCGCGATCGACGGCGTGCCGCTGATCACGCCGGAGTTCCTCACGAACTACCCCTCGCGCCTGAACCCCGAGCTGTCGGGCGTCCGGCCTGCGCTGATCGGGACGCTGTACCTGATGGTGCTCTGCGCCGCGTTCATCGTGCCGCTCGGCATCGCCGCCGCGGTCTACCTCGAGGAGTTCGCCGATCCCGGACGCTGGTACAACCGCCTCATCGAGGTGAACATCCAGAACCTCGCCTCGGTGCCGTCGGTGGTGTACGGCATCCTCGGGCTCGCCTTCATCGTCCGCGGCCCGGTGGACATCTGGGGGCTCGGCCAGGGAGATCCGATCCTGCTGGCCGGCGCACTCACCCTCGGCCTGCTCGTGCTGCCCGTCGTGATCATCGTCGCCCGTGAGGCGATTCGCGCCGTGCCGCCGTCGATCCGCGAGGGGTCGCTGGCGCTGGGCGCCACGAAGTGGCAGACGATCTGGAAGCAGGTCCTGCCGGGCTCGATCGCCGGCATCACGACCGGCGTCATCCTCGCGCTGTCGCGCGCGATCGGCGAGACCGCCCCGCTGATCATGGTCGGCGCCACGGCGTTTCGCCTGAGCGACCCGACGATCGACAGCCAGTTCTCGGCGCTTCCGATCGCGATCTTCGACGCCGCCGAGGAGCCGCGGGACGAGTTTCAGATCCTCGCCGCCGGCACGATCGTCGTGCTGCTCGCCGTCCTGCTGCTGATGAACTCGATCGCGATCTACCTGCGCAACCGCTATGAGCAGAAATGGTGACGATGCGATCGGCGACCTGCGAGAACGGCACATGAACAGGAGCGATGACGAGATGGACTCCACGCAATCGGACGCCAGGCCACGCTCGAGCAGCGAACGTGGGTCGGCGCAACTGCAGAAGGTGGTTCCCCGGGCGGACACGCGCCATGGCTCGCAGGTGGCGCGCACCGCGATCTTCAGCCTGAGCGACGTCCAGGTCAGCTACGCCGGGATCCCGGCCGTCGAGGACGTGACGTTCGACCTCATCAAGCACGAGATCACCGCCTTCATCGGTCCTTCGGGCTGCGGCAAGTCGACGTTGCTGCGCTGCCTGAACCGGATGAACGACCTGATCCCGAGCGCACGCGTCAGCGGACAGGTGATGTACCACGACCAGGACCTCTACGCACCGGACATCGACCCGGTGCAGGTCCGCAAACGGATCGGGATGGTGTTCCAGAAGCCCAACCCGTTTCCGAAGTCGATCTACGAGAACATCGCCTTCGGACCGCGCGTGCTGGGCATGAAGGGCAACATGGACGAGATCGTGGAGCGCGCGCTGCGCAAGGGCGCGCTCTGGGACGAGGTCAAGGATCGCCTGAAGTCCAACGCGTTCGGCATGTCGGGCGGCCAGCAGCAGCGCCTGTGCATCGCCCGGACGATCGCAGTCGAACCCGACGTGATCCTCATGGACGAGCCGTGCTCGGCGCTGGACCCGATCTCGACCGGCGCGATCGAGGAGCTGATGCTCGACCTCAAGCAGAACTACTCGATCGTGATCGTCACGCACAACATGCAGCAGGCCGCACGCGTGTCGGACATGACGGCGTTCTACAACGTCGACAAGGTCGCGTCGGGCAAGCGCGTCGGCCGGCTCGTCGAGTTCGCGCCGACCGAGAAGATCTTCACGACCCCGGACGACCCCCGAACCGAGCAGTACGTCACCGGGAAGTTCGGTTGATGGCCGTGCCCGGCGGCCGCGAGCAGCAGCGCAGCCACTTCCAGCATCAGCTTGCGCAGCTCGAGGCCGGCGCGCTCGGCGGCCTGGACCTCGTCTGCGGCCAGCTCGATCGGGTGCTCGAGGCGCTCCAGCACCAGGACGTCGAACTCGCCCAGTTCGTCATCGCCGACGACGACCGGCTCGACGGGCGCTACCTCGAGGTCCACCAGGGGATCCTGTCGCTGCTGGCGCTGCAGGCGCCCGTGGCGGGGGACCTGCGCCTCGTGGCGGCGCTGCTGCACCTCATCAAGCACGTCGAGCGGATGGGCGACCAGTGCGTCAACGTCGCCAAGCTCATCCCCCTCTCCGGCCACGAGCCGCCGGTGCGCGAGGAGATCCTCTCCAAGCTCGTGCAGATGGGCCAGGCGGCGCGGGCCGAGGTCGTGCAGTGCAAGCGGGCCTTCACCGAGCGCAACGTCGCGATGGCCGAGGATCTCGTCGAGCGCGACCGCGACGTCAACCGCCTCAACCGCGAGGTCTTCCGCATCGCCGTCGAGGTCGGAGACGACCTCGACACGCGCGAGTGGGCGATGACGATGATCCTCGTGGCGCGGGCGTTCGAGCGCATCGGCGACAACGCCGTCGACATCGGTGAGCAGACGGCGTTCGTCGTGACCGGGCTGTTTCGCGAGTTCACGAGCGCCACGCACGTCGGCCCTCACTGACGCCCCGGCCGCTCCGGGCCGGCGTGACCGGGGCACCGGCGGACCGCATCTGAAGAGCAGATGTCTGCGTCCCCATGCGGGACGGTTGGCGCAAGCCCCCGGTAGGCCCCGGCCGCAGTCAAGTCGCCAGCACGGGGCGGCCGGGGCGCGCCGGCTCGACACGTCCGGCGCCGCAGGGTCAGCCGACCGCCGACAGCCGCCGCGCGCGACCGTGCACGAGCCGCTCGAGCGACAGCGTCTCGGCCGCGAACGCCGCCCCCCAGGAGCAGCGCGAGCCGAGCGCCTCGCCCGCGGCCGCGGGCGGCCGAGCGGCGCGCGCCGCCTCGATCGCCGTGGCGAGGCCCGCCACGTCGCCCGGCTCGTAGGTGTGGGCGAGCGTGCGCATGAGGACGGCCGACGGAGCCGTCGCGCAGGTCACGACCGGTGTGCCGGTCGCGGCCGCCTCGAACGCGGTCAGGCCGAAGGTCTCGTGCGCACCCTGCATGACGACGACGCGCGCACCGGCGTACCAGTGCGCCAGGCGCCGGCGATCCTCGATGAACGGGTACGTCCGCACGCGCTCGGCGATGCCGAGCCGCGCCGCCAGCCGCTGCAGCCGGTGCTCGAGGGGCCCGCTGCCGACGATCTTCAGCGGCCACGGCTCGGCTGAGCGCGCCGCGGCGTGCAGGAGCTCGACGACGCCGTTCTCGCGCGCGAGCCGGCCGACGTACAGGACGTGATCGTGCCGGCGGACGTCGGCGCGCGGCACGAACACCGCATCGATGCCGAACCGCAGCGCGATCGTCGCGCCGCGCCCGCAGTCCGCGCGCGGGTCGACGGCGGACATGATCGCGTCGGCGTCACGGTACGCCCGGTGCATCCACGCCCGCAGGACGCGCTGCCAGAGCGCGTCGGGGCCGGGCAGCCCGGCCGCGTGGAGCGCGGTGGAGCCGTGATGCACGGAGACGACCTTTGCGCCGAGCTCGTGGGCGGCCAGCGTCACGCCGAGCGGCCGCCAGAACGGATCGTGCAGGAGGACGACGTCGGGCCGCAGCTCGCGCAGCGTGTCCTTCAGCGCGCCGGCGCCGATCGGCAACCCGTAGCCGTTCGTCGCTGCCAGGCGCAGCGACCGGACCTCGTGGCGGCCGTCCTCGTGGCGCTCGGTGCGTCCCGGCACGACGACGTGGTGCTCGATCAGCCCGCTGCGTCGCGCCCACGCCGCCTTCGCCTCGAGGTAGGTGCGGATCGCGCCGCTGCGCTCGCCGTGCAACAGCGCCACGTCCGCCACCCGCAGCGGCGCATGGGCCGCCGCAGCCGGCGGGCCGGCGCGGTGTAGGCGCCGCAGCGCCTCGCGCACGGCGGCCTCACGCGGCACGACGGGCCTGCCGCGACGCGGTGAGGGGTTCGAGCGCGCGGCGGTAGCCGTCGGCAAGGCGCTGCAGCGAGCGTTCCCACGTGCGCTGCTCGACGGCGTGCAGCGCGCCGCGCGCAAGCCGCTCGCGCTGCGCCGGTGCCGCCGCGAGCTCGATGACCGCGTCGGCCAGGGCTCCCGCGTCCGCCGGGCACAGCCGGCCGGTGATCTGGTCGGTGACGATGCCCGCCGGGCCGCCCTCCCCGACGGCCACGACCGGCAGCCCGCTGGCCTGCGCCTCGAGCAGGACCTGCCCGAAGGTGTCGGTGCGGCTGGCGAACAGGAAGATGTCGGCGCTCGCGTACGCGGCGGCGAGCGCGTCGCCCTCCAGCCAGCCGAGGAACGTGGCATGCTCGCCGAGGCGGGCGCGCAGCACGTGCTCCTCCGGACCGCCCCCGGCCAGCGCGAGGTGCAGCCGCGGGTCGCGCTCCCGCGCCCGCAGGAAGGCCTTCGCGAGCAGGTCGGCGCCCTTCTCGCGCGTGAGCCGTCCGGCGTAGAGCACGGTGACCTCGCCGGGCAGCAGGTCCGCGCGGCGCAGCTCCGGGGAGAAGCGGGTGAGGTCGACCCCGCGGTCCCAGCGGCCGATGCGCTCGTCGGCGATCCCCATGTCGCGCAGAACCGCGTCGGACGCGGTGCTCGGCGACAGGACGCGGTGACACTGGCCGTAGAAGGCGGCGATGGCCACGTGCGCGGCCGCCTCGATCCGGGGATCCTGCGTGCGCACGCCGGCGTAGGCGGCCAGCTCGGTGTGGTAGCTGCCGAGGATCGGCAGCCCCATCGCCCGCGCGATGAGCGCAGCGGCCGCGCCCGACGGTCCCGGCGAGCAGAGGTGCACGAGGTCGTAGCGCCCGTCGGCGAGCGCCTCGACGATCGCCGGCAGGCTGGGGACGCCGACCTTCAGCCCCGCGTAGAACGGGATGTCGACCTCGGCCACGGCGCTCAGGCGCCGGTCGACGTTGCGGTCCGTGCCGACGACCTCCACCTCGAAGCCCGGTACTCCGCGGTCGCGCAGCTCGTCGAGCGTGTGCGTCACGCCGTGCATGCCGCCGACCGCGTCGGCGACGAGCGCAACGCGGCACGGCTCGCCGTCGCGGCGGGCGAGCCTGGCCTTCTCGCGGCCGAGGAAGGCGGCGGCCGGCGCGTAGGGGATCGCCGCCAGGCAGGCGTCGAACAGCGTTTCCGCAGCGGCGGCGAGATCGGCGCCGCCGGGGTCGGGCCGCTTCGCGGTCGTCGTGATCTGCTCGACGGCGGCGGCCAGCTTGCGCTCGTGGATGCGCTTGGCGCGCCGGAGGAGGTCGGCGTGGAAGAAGCCCTCGCCCTGGAGCAGTCCGAGCAACTCGGTCTCCGAGAGGTCGAGCTCGACGGCGCTCATCCAGGCGCGCAGCATCGCGCGCGCGTCGTCCGGGCAGAGTCCGGTGCCGGTGTGGCCCGAGCGCGCGTCGCCCTCCTTCATGAGCCGCTGGACCATCGTGAAGATCGCGGCCGGGTCCGGGGCGCCGCCGGACGCGTCCCCCCGCCCCAGCGCGCGGACGGCCAGCGCCATCGCGGCGTGCGTCCACTTCGCGGCGCTGCCGTGCTCGCCGAGCGGTGTCGCGTCGCCCGCCGCGACCCGGTCGAGGAACTCGCGCCACGTGGCGCACTTCGCGGTCTGCGTGCAGGTGCGGCCGACGTCGATTCCGGCGTGGTCGTCGGAGCCCCCGACGCCGGTGCCGCCGTGGGTCTCGATGTAGACCTCGGCGGGCGAGTTGAGCTCGGGCGCACGCGAGCCGTTGCGCGTCTCCCAGATCGAAAACAACTGTGCCAGGCGCCGGCGGTGGCGCGGCAGCAGCGGCGCCTCGACCGAGTAGAACGGATGCGCGAGCGCGCACGCGATGCCACGCTGCGAAAGCTCTTCGGCGACGGCCTCCACGTCGCCGGCGAGCGCCTGCAGGCGCTCGTGATCCTGGGGCGTGATCCCCCAGCAGAGGATGTGCACGGCCTGCGGCTCACCGCGAAACCACGCCGTGAGCTCCTCGGAGACGAACGCGTCGTCGTAGCGCTCGGCGAGCTCGAGCGCGCCGTCGATCGTGTCGTGATCGGTGAGCGTCACGAAGTCCATCCCGCGGCGCTTGGCGAGGTCGTAGACCTCCTGCGGCGGCGTCGCGCACTCCGGGAGGCCCAGCGCACGCTGCACGCCGAGCTTGGACACCGCCGAGGCGGTCGAGTGGCAGTGCAGGTCGACCCGGCTGGCCGATCGAGGGGTCATCGTTGCTCCCTTGGTCGCACGGTGGTTTCGCCGCGTACATTGGCCTGCAAAGCGCGGCCTTTTGTGAACGGCTGGAAAGCGACCTGTGATCTTGCTGTGAACGCCTGGCGAGACGGGCGGGCGGCGTGGGAGCCTCACCGCATGCCGGTTCACAGCGCGACGGTCGCCGGCACGCTCGTGCTGTCGCGCGGCAGCGTGCGCGTTGAGATCGGGCTGCGGCCGTTTGCGATCGACGTCCGGCGCGACGGGCGGCGTCTCATCCGGCGCTTCGGGCTGTGGTGCGCCGACGGCGAGGCGGCCGACCAGTTCATCCAGTTCACCGAGGGCGTGGTCGCCTCCGAGCGGCTCGGGATCCCGGAGCGCGTGGCGTCGGCCAGCCCCGCCGAGCCGCTCGCCGACGGCATCGACCTGGCCCTGCGCTTCGCCGGCGGACCGAATGGTCGCCGCGGACGGCTGCGCGTGACGCTGCCCGTCGAGGAGACGGTGGTGTTCGAGCTCGAGGTCGACGGTGCACCGCTGCGCCACGCCGCCGGCTGGGACGCCCGCGCCGAGGAGCATTTCGCCGGGCTCGGCGCACGCCATGCCGTTCGCGTCGATCACGCCGGCCGGCGCCTGCAGCTCGGCGCCGACCGCGCCTACACCGGGCCGGACTGCCCGGCCGACATGCTCGCGATCGGCGGGGTCCCGCAGGGCGACTACGCGCCGGCGCCGTGGTTTCAGTCCTCGCGCGGCTACGCCGTCCACGTCGACGGCCACGGCAACGGGATGCGCGTGCACTTCGGCGAGGATCGCACGACGGTGTCGGCCCGCGCGCGGGCGGGGCCCCTGAAGCTGACCGTGCTCACGGACCCCTCCCCCGCTGCGCGCCTGCGCCGCCACCTGCGCGCGAGCGGCCTGCCGCCGGTGCTGCCCGAGTGGGGCTACGGCTTCTGGAAGTCGCGTGACGTCTACGGCCACCAGACCGAGGTCGAGGACGACTTCGACGGCTGCGCGGACAACGCGATAGCGCTCGACGCGCTCGTGCTCGACTCGCCCTGGGAGACGCAATACAACACGTGGATCCCCAACCCGCACCAGTTCCCGGACTTCGCCGGCATGGTGCGGCGCTTTCGCGATGCCGGCGTGCGGACCGTCGTGTGGACCACGCCGTGGGTGAACGTCGACTCCGCCGAGGGTCAGACGCCGCCCGACCCGCAGTCACGCGCCCTGCACCGGGCACCCGCCTCGAACTACGCCGCCGGCGAGCGCGCCGGCCACTACGTGCGCGGTCCCGACGGCGCGGCGTTCGTGACGCGCTGGTGGATGGGCACCGGATCGCCGATCGACTTCACCTCGCCCGCCGCCGAGGCGTGGTGGCGCGAGCAGGCGAAGTCGGCCCTCGCGCTCGGTGTCGAGGGCATCAAGGCCGACGACGGCGAGGGCTACGGCTTCCCCGACGACGTGCGCTTCGCCGACGGCAGCACCGCAGCGCAGTCGGCGTGGCGTGTGGGCGGCCTGTATCGCCGCTCGATGCAGCGCGCGCTCGACGAGGTCCACCCGGGCCGCGGGGTGCTCTTCGGACGCAGCGGCTGGAGCGGTCAGCAGGCGACCGGGATGCTCTGGGGCGGCGACCAGGTGTCGGACTTCTGGTCGCTGCGGGTGCTCGTCGCCGCCGCGATCAGCGCCGCAGCGACCGGCTTCAGCAACTGGTCCCACGACGTGGGCGGCTATCTCGGACACCGCCTCGTCGAGCGCTGCCCGCCCGAGCTGCTCGTGCGCTGGGCCCAGGTCGGCTGCTTCACGCCGCTCATGCAGGCGCACGGGCGCATGGTGCAGGAGCCGTGGACCTACGACGAGCGCACACTGGACATCTACCGCTCCTACGTGCTGCTGCACGAGCGGCTCGTGCCCTACATCCGAGCCGCGGCGGCGACCGCGCAACGCTGCGGGCTGCCCATCATCCGCCCGCTGCACCTCGCCGACCCCGGCGACGATCGGGGCTGGACGATCGCCGACGCCTACGGCTTCGGCCCCGCGCTGTGGGTCGCCCCGGTACTCGAGGCGGGCGCGCGCTCCCGCGAGGTCGCGCTGCCGCGCGGCGCCTGGATCGAGGCTTGGTCGGGCGAGCGCGCGCGCGGCGGCGGCGAGGTCCTCGCACCGGCGCAGCTGGAGGCGATCCCGCTGTGGGTTCGCAGCGGAGCGATCGTCGTGACCTATCCCGCGGCCCACGTGGCGAGCGGACTCGGTGACACGCCGGAGCACGAGCGCCCGCTGGAGGCGACGCTGTGGGGCCGGCCGCGCTCCGGGCACGCGGCCGTGCGCCTCGCCGACGGCACGAAGATCGCCTGGCGGCGAGGCACATGGTCGGTCGATCGCCCGCGCGACGTGGTGTTCCGCGAGCGCTGAGCGCGGCGGCCGGCGCGCCCGCCCCGGTGATCGCGCTGTGACGCGAGCGGGAAGCGCACGTCGCCGGCCCGGTCACGAGGGCTTCACAAGCGCCGCGCCGCGCTACATCAAAGTCCTGCGCATGCCCAGCATCGGCCCCACAGAGCTCATCATCGTCCTCGTGCTCGCGCTCCTCATCCTCGGCCCGAAGAGGCTGCCCGAAGCCGGCCGCTCGCTCGGACGCGGCATGCGCGAGTTCAAGAACTCCATCGGCGGCGGCGGCGAGCGGCCCGAGCAGCTGGCCGCGACCGACGCCGAGACCGGCGACGCGGAGCGCGCGAAGCGCCCCAGCGCCGCCTGATCTCGACGGTCAGCGATCGCGGGCGCCGCCGAACGGCCCCCAGATCGCGTACGTCAGCCCCGCGTCGGCGACCGGCTGGTCGCCGGGGGTCTGTCCCGCCGAGAGCCGGCCGCCCTGCTGGTTGAGGAAGAACGTCCGGCCGTCGGGGCTGAAGCAGCCGCCGCAGAACTCCGAGTCGCTGAGGATCGTCTGCGCGAAGTCGTAGATGCTGCCGCGCTTCGTCACGCCGCGGACGAACTGCTCGCCGCCGCTGTCCTCCTGCAGGAAGACGTCGCCGCTGGCCGGCACGACCACGAGGTTGTCGGGGTTCTCGAGGTCGCTGGCGCTCGTGGACTCGTAGATCAGCGTCAGCGTGCCGTCGTTGCGCCCGCGCGGCTCGTAGCTCCACAGTTGTCCGAGCTGCGCCTCACCGCCGGTGGTGCAGTCGAAGTACACGCGGCGGCCCGCCGTCCAGGCGCCCTCGGTGCGGTCGAAGATCGCGGCGCCCTTGCTCTGGGCCTCCTTGCGGACGGTGTCCTGCAGCGGGTTGGGCTCGTCGATCGTCACCCACTCGGCGGGGTACGACTCCCCCGGGCTGGCCAGGTTGGCGTCAAAGCCGGGCTGGCTGCGCACCGCGAGCGCCTGGAGGGTGCCGCCGAAGCTCGCGAGGTCGCCGAACTCGCGCGGCCGCCGCGCCGGCAGGAAGCGGTAGAACGCCGCGTCGCCGCGGTCCTCGGTCTCGTACAGGGCGCCGTCGAGCCACGCAACGGCCTCGTGCGCGAAGCGCCCCGCGTCGACGATCGGCTGCGCCGGCACCGCGGCGGTCGCGTCGGCCGGGATCTCGAAGCTATAGCCGTGCGGCACGCCGGTGCCGGGGGTCGTGTTGTTCTCGACCGCGCCGTAGTTGAAGATCTCCTCGCAGCTGATCCAGGTGCGCCACGGGGTCTCGCCGCCGGCGCAGTTGGTGTGCGTGCCGCCGAGCACCCCGTAGACCTGCTGTAGCCGGCGCTGGCGGTCGACCACGAGCTTCGTGTTGCCGCCCTTGACGTTCGCATCGGGGTCGTAGCGCTTGCCGGCCGGCACCGGAACCGCGACCTCGCCTGCGCGCGAGCGGTTCTCGTGGTTGCGGATCAGGATCGTCGAGCCGTTGGGCCCGGCGAAGGCGCCCATGCCGTCGAAGATGCCCGGGGTGGCGCCGCCGCTGGTCATCGGATCCCCGGCGCGGTTGATGAGGCGGTACTGAAAGCCGGGTGGCAGCGCGAGGAACTCGATCGCGCTGTCGATCTCCGCGGTCGGGCGCAGGGCGCCGTAGCCGATCGCGGCGCGGCGCCCGCCGGCCGCGCCGCGCTGAGCGTAGGCCGCCATCGGGCCGCCGAGCGCGATGCCGGCGCCCGCCACCGCCGAGCGCATGACGAAGTCGCGTCGCGTTACCTGGTTGGCCATGTGTCGAATCCCTCCGTCCGTTGCCGAGTGTGCGCGAGGGATGGTGAGGCTCCGACGGTGCCCGCTTGTGAAGGCTCGGTGACCAGGCGGGACGACTGTCGGGCCGGCTGATGGACCGGCGATCGCGGGCAAGGTGTCCGATCAGCTCTGCCGACGGAGCGCGCCCCGGCCTGGCGCGGCCGGTACGCTGACCCCTTGGACGCGGGGGTTCGCTACCTCGATCTGCTCGAGCAGACGCTCACGCACACCGCGTACTCCCGGCTCGACATCGGCCGGCCGGGCGGCAACCCGGTCTCGCGCCGCATGCTGCGTGCGCTGCGCCGCGTCGGGATCGTCCCGCTGCGCATGACGCCCGGCGACGCCGCGATCCGCGGGGTCGGCAGGGACTGGCCGGTGTTCGCCCACACGATGGTCGGCGTCCAGCGTCTGCACCATGTCCGCCGTTGCGTGGAGACCGTGCTGGCCGACGGCGTGCCGGGCGATCTCATCGAGGCGGGCACGTGGCGCGGCGGCGTCGCGATGCTCATGCGCGCCACGCTCGACGTCCACCACGACGGCGACCGTCGCGTCTACCTCGCCGACTCCTTCGCCGGGCTGCCGGCGCCGCGCGGGCAGGCGTACCCGGCGGACGCCGGGGCGCGCTGGCATCGCGAGCCCCTGCTCGCGGTGTCCGCCGACGAGGTCCGCGCGTCGTTCGCGCGTCTGGGGCTGCTCGACGAGCGCGTCCGGTTCCTCGAGGGGCTCTTCGCCGACACGCTGCCCACGGTCGCCGCTCGCACCTGGGCGGTCGTCCGGCTGGACGCCGACATGTACGAGTCCACGATGGACGGGCTGCGCTGCCTCTGGCCGGGCCTGGCGCCGGGCGGCTTTCTCATCATCGACGACTACGGCGCCGTCGCGGCCTGCCGGCACGCCGTCGACGACTTCCGCGCCGCGCAGGGGATCCGCACGCCGATCGAGCGCACGGACTGGACCGGCGCGTGGTGGCGCCGCGAGGCGGCCTGACGGCGACCCGGCTCGCTCGGGCGGTCACCGGCCGCCGATGCGCCGTGCGGTCTCATGGCGCGCGGCGACCATCCGCGCGACGAGGTCGGGCCGGCGGGGCGGGCGCGCCGCGACGCGCTCGATCGCCGCGATGAGCGGGGCGGCCACCGCGCTCCAGCGGCGCTCGGCGGCGAGCGCCGCGAGCGCGTCGGCGTAGGCTGCCCGCCCGCGCTGCACGACCTCGGTCAGGGCCGCGCACAGCGCCGCCTCGTCGCCCGTCGCGACGACCCGCCCCAGGCCGCGCGCCGCGACGATGTCCGACATCGCGTCACCGGCGGCGCAGACGATCGGCAGACCCGTCCACACGCAGTCCAGCAGCCGCGTGCGATCGGCGAAGCGGGCTTCCACCCCGTGCCGGTGCATGCACACGCCGAGATCCGCCTCGAGCAGGAGATCTGCCCGCTGGGCGTACGGCGTCCAGTCGGCCGCGACGTGCAGCCCGCCGTCGGGCAGATGCGCGCGCAGGGTCCGCGTCGCGTCGGCGCCGACCCCGCTGCGGGGGCGGGACGAGCCGCTGACGACGAGGACCCAGCGCGGGTCGGCGCGCCGCAGCGCGGCGACGGCGCGGGCGACGAGCTCGGGGTCCAGCCACGGCCACAGGCCGCCGTTCCACAGGACGATGCGCGCGTCGGCGGGAAGCGCGGAGCCACGCAGGGGCGGCTGCCCCGACCGGGTCGCCGGCGCGTCGGGGACGCCCGCCGCGACGACGTCGATCAGCTCGCGCAGGTCGCGGTCGCGCGCGTGGTCGGCGGTGCGCACCCGGCGGCTCGCGCCGAGAAAGCCCAGCCACATGTCGCGCTGGCGCTCGCTCGCGCACACGAACGCGTCCGCCGTGCGAGCCGCGTAGGCGAGCCGGTCGATGCGCACGACGTCGAGCGCCCGGCGCCGCCGCGGGCTGCGCTGGGCGTGGACCTCGAGCCCTTCGAAGAGCTCGGGGTTGTAGAGGTCGCACACCCAGGGCGGCCGGCGCCGCGTGGCGAGCGTCGCCGGAGCCAGCGGTGGCGCGAGCATCACGTCGACGCCCCGCATGCAGCGCGCGAGGCTCGCCGGGCTGCGGGGGTCGTACTCGGCGACGCCGTCGCTGCCGGCCGGGGCGGCGAGCCGCACCTCGAAGCGCTCCCGCAGAACCGCCGCGAGCTCGGTCATCCTGGCCCCTGGCCCGGCCATCCGCGGGCCAATATGCTCCGCCGAAACCAGCAGGATCCTCAGGCGTCCGTGACCTCGCACCCCGCTCCCCGCGGCACCCCGGAAGGCCGATCGGCGGCGCGGGGCGCCGTCTCGTTCTTCGTGTGGCGTGCCGTCGGCGCGGCCCTGGCGCTCGGACAGGTCGCGCTCGTCAGCGCCCTGTTCGGGGCGGACGTCGCCGCGCGGTTCTTCGTGCTGTGGACCGTGGTCTGGTGCGGGTCGGTCTGGCTGCGCTTCGGCGTCGATCAGCTGCTCCCTCGGCACGCGGTGGCCGCCAGCCTAACCGGCGACATCCACGAGCTCGGCCGCCTGCGCGGGGTGCTCCGGCGGACGGTGCCGGTCCTCGCGGTCGCCCTGCCCGTGCTCGTCCTCGTCCTCGTCCCGGACGCCGACGCGGCCACCGTCGCCGTCGCCGCCCCGCTGTGCCTCCTGGGGGCCGCGGCCTGGGCGGTGCTCGTCGTGCTCGGCGCGCTGCTGCGGGGGTTCGGGCACATCGGGCGCTCGGCGGTCGTGCAGGGCGTCGTGCCGGCGTTGCTGCTGCTCGTCGCGGCCGGGCTGGCTCGCGTCGGCGGGCGCGACGTGCTCGTCGTGCTCGGCGCGTCGGCCGCGGCGCTGTGGGCGGCGGCCGGGGCCGGCACGGTGATCGCGCGGCGCGCGCTGGGTGACCGGGCCGTGCGCGAGACGCTGACCGGCCGCGGCCCGATCGACCGGGAGACCGTCCCCGCCGGGATGGTCACCTTCCTCGGCGAGGCCGGGCTGGCGCTGCCGGTGTGGCTGGCGGCGCTCGGCGATGTCTCGAGCGAGAACATCGCCGCGCTGTACGCCGCGCTGCGCGTCGCCGCCCTCTTCTCCTGGGCGGCCGGGGCCGTCGCGGCCGCCGTGACGCCGCGGCTTGCGCTGGCGATCGCGCGCCGGGCCGGCGTCACACGGCTGCTCGTGCGCAGCGCCGCCGCGGCGACGCTGACGACCCTGCCGCTGGTGGCCGTCGGCCTGCTCGCGCCGGACGCCATCCTGCGCCTGCTCGCGGGTCACGGCGCCGACGGCAGCCTGCTCGTCATCCTCATCCTCGGCCGCGCGATCGACGCGTGCACGGGGCCGGTGTCCGAGGCGCTCATCGTTGGCCGGCGGGCCCGCCTGGAGCTGCTGAACATGGTCGTGTTCTTCGTGGTGGTCGTCGTGGCGGGCCTGCTGCTCGTCGGCGGCCACGGCGTCCAAGGTCTGGCGCTCGCCGTCGCCCTCGGCACGGCGGCGTGCAACGTCCCGCGGCTCATCGAGGTCGTGGCCCTGCTGCGCGGGCCGTGGGGCGACGGCACGCTGCGGGTCGCGCCGGCCGGCCGTCGCCGCGCCACGGCGCCGCTCGTCATCGCCACGTGCGCCGCGGTCGACCTCGCCGCCACGTTCGGCGCCCTCGACGGCGTCCCCGGCATCGGCGGGCTGCTCGTCGTCGTGGGAACCGTCGCACTGACGTTCGCGGTCGCGCTGCGCGAGGCGCGCCGGCGGGCGCACGGGTCGTGGCGCTTCGTCGTGATCTCCCCGCTCGCGGCGGCGGTCGCCGCCTGGGGGCTCATCTTCGGCCTGCGGCCGCTGGAGCTGTGGCTGTCCCCGCGCGACACGACGCTCGCGCTCACCGCCCTCGGGTTCTCCCCCACCGACCTCGTCCATGCCGCCGCGATCGGTGCGCTGGGGTGCGCCGCCTGGGCGCTCGGCTACCTCGCCACGCTGGGACGGCCGCCGCGCCCGCAGCCGCTCGCCGCGTCCCCGGCGCTCGCGCTGCCGGCGGGACCCCTGCTCGGGCTGCTCGCGCTGTCCTGCCTGCTGTGGGGCGCGCTGTTCATGCGCCAGGGCGGCCTCGCGACGCTCGTCGAGAACCCCGGGGAGCTGCACAACGACGGCCAGTCGGGTGGCTACGCGATCCTCGGCATCTGGCTGGCGCAGGGGGTCGCGCTGTACGCCCTGCTCGCGCGGCTGCACGGCGCGGGACGCAGCGCCACGCGGCTGTGCGCGCTCGCAACGGCCGTCTCCGTGGCTGCCGCGATGGCCCTGCAGGCGCGCGGCCTGCTCGTGCTCGGGGTGGTCGCGGGCCTGATCATCGTCCTGCGCGCGCGGGTCCCGCGGCCGCGGACGGTCGCGGTCGCCGTGGTCGCCGCCGCCATCGCCGTGCCGGCGCTCGTCTTCCTGCAGCAGGTCCGCAGCTACTCGCAGCAGAGCTCGCCGGCCGAGGCCGTCCGCCTGGCGTTGCAGACGCCGCCCGCCACGCAGCAGATCTCCGATCTCGGCGTCTTCGACAACCTCGTGGCGCTGCAGCAGCTCGTCCCGGACTCGGCCGAGCGTCTCGACGGCGCCTCGCTCGTCGCGATCCCGACGGCGTTCGTCCCGCGCGGCCTCTGGCCGGGCAAGCCGCAGCCGGTCGACCAGCAGATGAGCGCGCTGGTGTATCCGGGACTGACGGCCGGGACGCCGGTGGCGCTGCAGGGCGAGCTGTGGTGGAACTTCGGCGTCGCCGGAGTGGCGCTCGGCGCGGTCGCGATGGGCCTGCTCATGGGCCTGCTCGCCCGGCTGGCGTTCACCGCCCGGTCGCCGCTCGCGCTGCTGCTGTACGCCGTCGCGACGGCGAGCGTCGTGGCGCCGCTCACCCGGGCGCTGGCCCCGATGACGACGAACACCGCGCTGGCGCTGGCGGCGATCGCGCTCGTCGCCGGGATCGCCGATCCGCGGGTGGCCGCATGCAGCGCGCGGGTCCGGCGGCGCGTCGGCGCGTGGGTGTCCGAGCCGGCGCCGGCGACGGAGCCGAGCGCCCGCTTCCGCGTGCGATCGCTCGACGGGCTGCGCGGCCTGTCCGCGCTCGCGATCGTGCTCTGTCATGTCGCCGTGTTCATCAACGCCCCCCATCCGACGACGCTCGGGCAGCTCCCGGTCGTCCTGGGTCAGCCCGCGGTCATCGTGTTCTTCATGGTCTCCGCGTTCGTCCTGTTCAGGCCGTACGTCGCCGCCCGGGCCGACGGGCGCGCCCCGCAGCCATCCCGCGTCTTTGCGCTGCGTCGCTTCGCGCGCGTCGTGCCGGCCTACTGGGTGATCCTCACGGCTGCGGCGCTGGCCGGCGCGGCGCAGGGCGTGTTCTCCGGCGACTGGTGGCGCTACTACCTCCTGGCGCAGATCTATGTCGATCCGGCGAGCGAGATCCCGATAGGCGGGCTGCCGCAGACGTGGTCGCTGGCGGTGGAGGTGACCTTCTACGTGCTGTTGCTCGTTCTCGCCGCCTCCATGACGTGGTGGTCGCGTCGCGGTCGCGCTGCGGCGCGGCGCTGGCGCGCGCGCTCGGAGTACTGCGCCATCGGCGTCCTGGCGCTGATCGGCGTGACGTGGGAGACGCTCGGGGCCCTCGGGATCGGCGCCCCGGTCACGTCGGTGCCGACCCTGCCGTTCACCCTGCACTGGTTCGTGGTCGGCATGGCGCTCGCCGTGGTCAGCGTGCGCGTGCAGCGCGGCGCGCCGCTGCCGCGCGGGCTGCGAGCGGTGCGCGACCACCCCGGGATCGCGTGGCTCGTGGCGGCGCTGATGCTCGTGCTGATCAGCCGGATGGGGCTGAGTCCCACGGCGGCCGATCCCGTCATCGACGCCGAGCCGATCATGTACTCCGTGTACTCCCTGGCCGGGGTCGTCGCCGCGGCGGCGCTCGTCGCGCCGGCGATGCTCGGCGCCGACCTGCGCAGCCTGCCGCAGCGTTTCCTGCAATCGCGCGTGATGCTCTGGCTCGGGACGGTGTCCTACGGGCTCTACCTCGCCCACCTGCCGATCCTGATGTACCTCGTCGACACGCCCCTGCACCAGGGCTCCACCGGGCAGCGCCTGCTCGTCTACGGCGGGGTGGGCGTGTTCCTCTCGCTCGTCGTCGCCGCCGCGAGCTGGTATCTCATCGAGCGCCCGGCGATCCGCTACGTCGCCAGACGCCGCGGCCGCCGCGCGCCGAATGCGCCGCTCACGCCAGCGCCGCCGGTACAGTCGCCGGCATGAGGGGGCGGCGTGCAGTCGTGATCGCGGCGGTCGCCTTCGCGGGCGCCGTCGCCGGCTGCGGGGGAGATGGCGAGCTGCCCGCGAAGCGCGGCCTGGCGGCATCCATCGCGCTCGTCTCGCCGGCGGACATCGTGCGGGAAAAGCCGCACAGCCCCGAGCGCGCGTTTCTCGCCTGGTGGCGCACGCTGCAGTACACCGACCTGCGCGGCTACCTGAGCCTGCTCAGCCAGCCGCTGCGCGACGCGCGACGGGCCGACGGCATGGCTCGGGTGCAGCTGCCGATCATCAGCCAGCAGGTCAACAAGACCTATCCGCACGTCAAGCGCGTCGAGCTCGCGGGCAACCGCGCGACGCTGTACGTCAACGTCGAGCATCGCACGCTCGTCGGCGCCGACCGCTATTCCTCGACCCAGATCCCGCAGGCGTTCGCGATGGTCCGCGAGGACGGCCGCTGGCGCATCGCCGACGACATCTACGTCGAGGCGGCCGCACGTCCTCAGTTGCGTGAGGAGGCGGCCGCCGACGCGCGGGCCGGCGTGCGGACGACGCCCCGGCCGACGACCACCACCGCCGCGCCGGATCAGCCGGCGGCCGGTTTGCCGGCGACCGGCGCCGGTCGCTGAGCGACGGCGCGCAGCAGCTCGCCGCGCCACGGGTGGGTCCGGAACGCGGCGCGCGCCCGCCACGCCGCGCGCAGGGCGCCGAGCACGCGGCGCGGATCGGCCCAGGCCACCGGCCGCAGGTAGGTCGCTGCCGGCACGGACTCGATGCGCAGCACGACCAGGCCGGCGCGCTCGAGCCCGGCGCGCAGCGCGCCGGGCGTGAAGTGGACGAGGTGAAAGCCCGCCTCGAGGCTCGACCAGCGCGAGCCCATCCGCTGCGCGGCGGGCGACGCGATGTTCGGCACCTCGACGAAGACCAGGCCGCCGGGCCGCAGCTGGGCAGCGGCCGCGCGCAGCAGCGTGACCGGCTGCGCGCCGTGCTCGAGGACATGCCACAGGCACGCGGCGTCGGCCGACGGGACGGTGGCGATGTCCTCGGCGTAGCCGGTCGCGACGTCGCGACCGGCGACGCGCCGGGCGTGGTCGCTGAGCCGGGGCGAGGGCTCGACGCCGCGCACGCGATACCCGCTGCGGGCGGCCTCGTCGAGGAACCATCCGGCCGCCGCTCCGACCTCGAACAGCTCGCCCTGCGCCAACCACCGGCGCATCCAGCGCAGACGCACCCGCGCCTCGTGCCGTCGCTGGACCTCGTGCCACTGGACGGCGCTACGCGCCGCGAGGTATCGATCGTCGGCGTACGTCGCCCGCCCGGCCCCGGCATCGTCCTCGACGGCGGACACGTGCAGCCCACACGCCGTGCAGCATTCGAGGCCGGCCGCGGCGAACGCCCGCGCCGGCTCGAGCTCGGCGCCGCAGACCGGGCAGCTCACGGCGCGACCGTGACCCGGCGGCTGCGCCGCAGGCGACGGCTCACGCCGTCACGGAGCGCGACTGTGGCGACCTCGGCCGGCGGGCGCGGCGCGCGCTCGCGGCACGCCGCGAAACCCGCCACCCGCGCGCGCAGCGGGCGCAGCGACCGGTGGCGGCGCAGCAGCTCGGCCGAGGTGAGCGCCTCGGTCGCGAGCACCCACGCGGCCGAGCTCGGATGGCGCAGCAGGCCGTACTTGCGGACGATCCGCCCGCGGCTGGCGCCGACGAGCACGGCCTTCTGCACCGACCCGTAGCCGAGCGTGGCCGATCCGACGTGCACGGCGCGGGCGTCGGTCGCCAGCGCGCAGCGGGCGCCCGCCAGCCGCAGGCGGATCGCGAGGTCGACGTCCTCGAAGTACGCGAAGAACCCGGGGTCGTAGCCGCCCACGCGCTCGAACGCCTCGCGGCGAAACGCCGCCGCCCCGCCGCCGGGGCCGAACGGGGCCCGCGCCCCGCCCAGCGCGGTCAGCGGGAGGTCCTGCAGATGGTCGTACGCGCCCAGACAGCGATCGATCACGATGCCCGCGGTGTCGATGAGCGACGGCTGCTCGGCCTTGAGCAGGACGCCGCTGGCCATCTCCGCGTCCTCCAGCCGCGCGACGAGCGCGGCGAGGAAGCCGGGCTCGGGTGCGATGTCGTCGTTGAGCACCACGAGCGCGTCGCCGCGATCGGCCGCCGCCGCGCGGTTGACGGCGGTCGCGAAGCCGACGTTGGCGCCGAGCTCGAGCACCCGGGCGCCCGCCGCTCCGGCGGCCGCCCGCGCCGCGGGCGACATCCCGTTGTCGGCGACGACGACCTCGGCGTCGGCGACGAGCCCGGCGACGAGGGCGGTCAGCGCCGGCCCGCCCCGCAGCGACGGGATGACCACGACGCAGTCGCGCATCAGCACAGGGCGGCGACGTGCTCGCGCATGCGCCGGACGAAGCGTGGTCGCGAGAACCGCTCGGCGGACGCGACGAGCGCGGCGCGATCCCACGAGGACGACGCTACGCGGCGTACGGCGGCGCGGATCAGGTCGGGCTCGGCGGCCGACAGCGTGACCCCGTTCGCGCCGTCGCGGACGATGTCGGTGGCGCCGCCGCGGTCCAGCGCGATGACCGGCGTGCCCGAGGCGAGCGCCTCGACCATCGAGATCCCGAAGTCCTCCTCACCGACGTGCAGAAACCCGCCGGACCGGCCGAGCAGCCGCGCGAGCTCGGCCCGCTCCAGCCAGCCGCGCAGCTCGACGTTGGGGGGCAGTCCCCGGCGCAGCTCGGCCTCGAGCGGGCCGATGCCGACCATCGTCAGCCGCTGGGGCAGCCCGCGGAACGCCTCGACGACCTCCTGCGGGCGCTTGTACGGCGTCAGGCGATGCACCCACGTGAAGTGGTCCAGATCGCGTTCGGGACCGGGGGCGAACGCGTCGGTCTGGACCGGCGGCGCGATGACCGCGGCCGGCCGCCCGTAGGCCGCGTGGATGCGCTCGGCGACGGCGCTGGAGATCGCGACGAAGTCGCCCGCCGCCGCCGCCGCGCGCAGGTCGGCCCGGCGCAGGTGCCCGACGAGCGCGCCCATGACACGCGCCTGGAGTCCGTCCAGTCGCTCCCCGTCGACGCCGCGCTGCCAGACGTAGCGGATCGGCGTGTAGCAGTAGCAGAGGTGCACGGCGCCGGCCCGGCGCGGCCGCGCGCCGACGGCGAACGCGTGCGACGAGGACACGACGATGTCGTAGCCGTCGAGGTCGAGCGCCGCAAACCAGCGCGGCATGTACGCCAGCAGCATGCGCCAGTGGCCCGGGTCGTGCCCCCGCTGGCGCAGGCCGGGCAGATGCGTGATCCTGGCATCGCGCGCGACGGCGGCCGACAGCACCGGGCTCAGGACGTCGTGCGCGGCGTGGAACGTGAACACGTCGCACGCCTCGGCGTCGGCGAACACGCCGCTGACCATCGCCTCGACGGTCTGCTCTGATCCGTGCATGCCCTGCAGCCAGTCGTGCACGACGGCCACCCGCGCCCCGGCGAACGATGGCTCGGCGGCGCCCTCGCTCAATACGCGCCCCGGCCGCTGATGACGACCCCCACCGTCACGATGAGGATGCGCAGGTCGCGCGTCACCGAGAGGTTCTCGATGTAGTCGCGCTCGACCGCCAGCCGCTCGGCGAACGCGAGGTCGCCGCGGCCCGAGATCTGCATCGGCCCCGTGAGGCCGGGCTTGATCGACAGCCGGAAGCGGTGCTCGTCGGCGTAGCGGTCGACGAGATCGAGCTGCTCGGGACGTGGACCCACGAGGCTCATGTCGCCGCGCAGCACGTTGAGGAACTGCGGTAGCTCGTCGAGGCTCGTGCGGCGCAGCCAGCGCCCGACGCGGGTCACGCGCGGGTCGTCGCGCAGCTTGAACGAGGGCCCGTCGAGCTCGTCGAAGGCGACGATGTCCGCCAGCCGCGTCTCGGCGCCGACGTGCATCGTGCGGAACTTCAGCATGCGAAACGCCCCTCCGTCGACCCCGCCGCGCCATTGTGCGAACAGGACCGGCCGGCCGGAATCGAGGGCGATCGCGATCGCGATGAGCGCCATGGCCGGGGCGAGGAGGACGAGCACGACGAGCGCGGCCGCCACGTCGAGCGCGCGCTTGAGCAGGAGCGTCGAGCGCGAGGGGTCCCAGGTGACGCAGTCGACCACCGGCAGCTCGGCGACGTGGGCCAGCTGCACCGTGCTCGCGAACGCCGCGGGGGCGGGCGGCACGAAGCCGAGCTTGACCACCTCGCTGCGGCACGCCGCGGCAAGCGTCGACACGATCCGGTCGTCCAGTACGTCCGAGGCGAGCACGAGGCGCTCCAGTCCCGTCCGGGCCCGGACGGCGCGAAGCTCGTCCCGGGCGGCGTCGACCGAGCCGGCGAACGGCGCGGGGTCGGCGACGCCGACGAGCTGCATGTGCATATCGCCGAAGAGCTCGAGCTTGCGCCTCGTCGCCTGGGCCGCCGCACCGCTGCCGACGATGAGCACGCGCTCGGGCGGGACGCTCGCGCGCCAGATCGCGCGAGCGAGCGCGCGCAGAGGAGCGCAGAGCAGCGCGGTGGCCACCGCGAGCGCCACCGCGGCGGCGGCCGCATCGTCGTGGTTGTCGAAGACCGCCACGAGCGCCACGACCATGAGCGTGCCGGTGGCTGCCCAGGCGATGATGTCGGCGAGCTCGTCGCTCGTCAGGTGGCGCATGCGGCGATGGTCGCGGTCGTAGAGCCCGTAGAGCTTGGCGAGCAGCACCTGCGCCGGGAGCGCCGCGACGACGATCTCGGCGTGGTCGGCGAGCACCCCGGTCACCGCGGCGGCCGTGAGCACCGCGGCGATGTCGGCGGCGGCGAGGAGGCGGCGCCGCAGCGCGTCGCGCCAGCGGCCGGTGCGGCCACGGATCGAGAATCCACGCGGTCCGCGGGCCGGGGGCGAGCCGGTCGCGGCCGACGGTTGTGCGGTGTCGAGCGCCATGCTCCTTTCCAGAGCATCCCATGGCGTACCGTCGACCGTGACATTCTTGCCCTGCCGGCGGGGTGGCCAGGCGGGAGCCGTCAGCCCGCGCCGGCTGCGCCGGCGGTGCTGCGCCCGGCGCGGCGCACGCCGGGCAATGCGGTCGACAGCAGGCCGGTGATGACGACGAAGATCGCCGATCCCCACAGGCACGCCTCGAGCCCCTGCCACTGGTAGAGCAGGCCCGACAGGACCGTGCCGGTGAGGCGTCCCGCGGCGTTGGCCATGTAGTAGAAGCCGACGTTCATCGCGACCTTGTCGCCGTCGGCGTAGGCCAGGATGAGGTAGCTGTGCACCGCCGAGTTCAGCGCGAACACCAGGCCGAACGCGATCAGCCCGCCGACCACCGCGACCGAGCCGTCGACGCCGGCGGCCAGCGCGACCGCGATCGCGGCGGGAAACGCGGCGAGCGCGAGGGCCAGCCAGGTGGCGGTGCGCCCGTCGGGGTCGCGGACGTAGCGCGGCGCGGTCGCCTGCACCGCGCCGTAGCCGATCACCCACACCGCCAGGAACGCGCCGACCTGCCAGAACGACCAGCCCTGCTCGGAGCGCAGGAAGACGGGCACGCCGACGACGAACCACACGTCGCGTGAGGCGAACAGGAAGATCCGCGCGCCGGCGAGCACGTTGACGGCGCGGCTGTTGGAGAACATCCCGCGAAACCTCGCCGTGCGGTCGGGCTGCCCGAGCCGGCCGCGCATCGCGGTGAGGACGACGAGCAGGGCCGCGGCGACGATGCCCATGAGCACGGCCAGGGCGGCGTGGAAGCCGACGGTCGTCAGCAGCAGGCCGCCGACAAAGAAGCCGACGCCCTTGATCGCGTTCTTCGAGCCGGTGAGCAGCGCGACCCAGCGGTAGAGCTGGCCCTCGGCATCCTGCGCCACGACGAGCTTGACCGCGCTCTTGGAGCTCATCTTCGTGAGGTCCTTGGCGATCCCCGACAGCGCCTGCGCGGCCATCACGTAGGGCACGACGAGCAGCGAGGCGGGCGCGACGACGAGCATCCCGAGCGCGACGAGCTGGGTGCCGAGGCCGCCGAGCAGCGTGAAGCGCAGGCCCATGCGGGCGGCCAGCCAGCCGCCGACGAGGTTCGTGATGATGCCGAAGAGCTCGTAGAACAAAAACAGCGACGCGACCTCGAGCGGGCTGTAGCCGCGCTCGTAGAAGTAGAAGAGCACGATGAGCCGGATCGCCCCGTCGGTGATCGTGTCGGCCCAGTAGGCGCCGGTGACGACGACGTAGTTGCGCAGGTCGGCGCGGTGCTGGTCGGCGCCGGCTCCCATCGCTACCGGGCCAGGCGCGCGCCGACCGCGGCGGCGAGCTCGACGAGCCGGTTGGCGTAGCCCCACTCGTTGTCATACCAGGCGAGCAGCTTGACCTGCGTGGAGTCGGTGACCATCGTCGAGAGCGCATCGACGATGCCCGAGCGCGGGTCGTCCTTGAAGTCGACGGACACCAGCGGGCGCTCCTCGTAGCCGAGGATCCCGGCCAGCGGGCCGGCGGCCGCCGCCTGCATGAGCGCGTTGACCTCCCCGATCGTCGTCGGTCGCCTGACCTCGAAGACCGCGTCGGTGAGCGACGCGTTGAGCAGCGGCACGCGCACCGCCAGGCCGTCGAGCTTGCCCTCGAGCTCGGGGAAGATCAACCCGATCGCCGTCGCCGAGCCGGTCGTCGTCGGGATCAGCGACAGCGAGGCGGCGCGGGCGCGGCGCAGATCCCGGTGCGGGGCATCGACGAGCGTCTGCGTGTTCGTCATGTCGTGCAGCGTGGTGATCGATCCGCGCCGGATGCCGATCGCCTCGTGCAGGACCTTGACGAGCGGCGCAAGGCAGTTCGTCGTGCAGGACGCCGCGGTGACGACGTCGTGCGCGGAGGGGTCGTAGCGGTCGTCGTTGACGCCGACGACGACGTTCACCGCGCGGCCGTCCTTCACCGGCGCGGCGACGATCACCTTGCGCACGCCGCGATCGAAGTAGGCCGCCAGCGAATCGATCGTGCGAAACCGTCCGCTGCACTCGAGCACGATCTCGGCTCCGCGGTCGCCCCAGGGCACCTCGCCCGGCGTGGCCGCCGCGCTGTAGCCGATCCGGCGTCCGTCGACCGTCAGGGCATCACCGTCACCGGACGCGGCGCGGTCCCAGCGGCCGTGGACGGAGTCGAAGCACAGCAGGTGCGCGGCGGTCGCCGCGTCCCCCGCCGTCTCGTTGACGTGCACGAACTCGAGATCGTCACGGCTCCACGCGGCGCGCAGGGCGAGGCGGCCCATGCGGCCGAAGCCGTTGATGGCGATGCGGGTAGGGCTCATGGCTCCTCGAAGGCAGGACGGGGTCGAGCGGACGAAACGCTATCCATTGACAGCCGTCGGTTCAATCGATAGATGTAGATCGATGACGACCGATCTGGAGCTCACGCCGAAGAAGAAGCGCGCCGCCGGCGAGCGCTGCTGCGAGCCCGTGGTCTATCCCGACGTCGAGCGCGCGCAGGCGCTGCGGATGGCCGAGGTCGCCAAGGCGATCGGCGATCCGATCCGCCTGCAGCTCGTCGACGTCCTGCGCCGTCACGCCGGCGAGGTCTGCGTCTGCGAGCTCGTGCCGCTGTTTGACATCTCGCAGTCCACGCTCTCGCACCACCTGGCCAAGCTGCGCGACGCCGGCATCGTGGATTCCGAGCGCCGCGGGCTGTGGGCCTACTACTACGTCCGCCCCGAGGCGCTGACGGAGCTCTCGGACTGGCTGAGCTGAGCGTGCGTGTGCGGCGGCCGGTCAGCGTCCAGGAGTCCCCTGGCCCGCCATGATCGCCGCCGCGAGCGCCATCCGGTGGTCCTTGGTCCACGGCGGCCCGAGCCTGGCCCGCGGGCCGCGGAGCACCTCGTCGGCCCGCTCACCGAGAACGCCGGCGGCCTGGCCCTCCACCGCCGCGGCGTCGTAGAGGTGGACGGCCCAGCCGCGGGCGCGGGCGAGCTCGGCCAGCACCTGGCGGTACATGACCGAGTCGGCGCGGCTCTCGTGGGGCGCACGGCGTTGGAGGGCGACGTCCGTCGGGAAATCGGGCGGCCAGGCCCGCAGCGACATCGACACGATCGGCTCGGGCACCGTGGCGGCGAGCTCGTCCAGCGAAGCCGAGGCCGTCCGGACCGCGGACGTCCGCACCCGCGCGACCAGCGCCGCGATGGCGGCGTCGTCGAGCCGCCGGCCGTCGCGGTGGTGCACGGGCGCGGCCGGCAGGCCGGGTTCGACCAGCGCGATCCGCCGGCGGTCGACGACCCGGTGTTCGGCCGACGCCGTGACCGCCACCGCCCAGCCGAAATGATGCGCGACGCCCAGCCGCATACGGCGGGACTGTAGTCGCGGGACACGGCTCGCTCAGGGCGGACCGCGAGCCGCGCCGGCCGCGCGAGGCGAGCGGCTCCGCGCCGCGCCCCCGGCTACTCGGGGCCCTGCGTGTCCTTCGTCGTGCGCTGCGGCACGAGCACGTCGTCCGAGTCGTCCTCGACGACGGTGTGCCGCGGGCGCGGCTCGGCGCTCGCGCCGCTCAGCTCGCCCTTCTCCCTGCGGCGCTGGACGTAGCCGCCGGCGCCGAACAGCGCAACCGCGCCGGCGATTCCGCCGACGAGCACGAACAGCGCGAGGATCACCGTGACGCCGCCTTCCATGGGAGCCCCGGTTCCCGCTCGCGCGCGGGGCCTAACGCCCGATGGCCGACCGTCACGCGTGAGCGTCCGCGAACACGGCCCGAGCTCACGCGGCGTCCGTCAGCCGAATCCCGAGGTGCGGCCGGTTCGTCCGAAACCCGTCACGCGTTCGGAACTGCGGGGGCGGCGCCAGGTCCCGCATGGCATCCCTCTGCGGGATTTCCAAATTCGGACGGGTCAAACGAGACGGGCAACGACGCCGCGGTCAACCCCGCGGCGGCGCGCCCGGGCGGGTTGGCGCGCTCCATGCCCAGTAGAAGCCAGAAGTCCGCGGGCAGCACCGAGCCGGTGAACTCGAACGTCCCCGAATGCCGGCACCGACACGAGCCCGATGCCGTGCTGCACGCTCACGTGGGCTCGCACCGGACGACGGCGGACGCTGAGCGGGAGGTCGGTGAGGCCGATGGCGAGCTCCCAGCCCTCGTCGAGCGCGCGGCGGCGCGTCGCCTGTGGCGGCGGGCGCTTCCTCGAGCTAGTTGATGAGCCCGTGGCGTAGCGCGGTCGCCACTGCCGCGGCTTTGTCGTTGGCGCCGAGCTTGGGGTACACGTTCTGCAGGTGTGTCTTGACCGTGCCGATGCTGAGCGCGAGGTGCTCGGCGATCTCGGTCGCGGTGAGGCCGTGGGAGACGAGCTCGAGAACCTCGAGCTCGCGCGGCGTGACCGTCGGCGCTTCGACGTAGCCGTCCGGGTGGGTTCGCGCGCGCAGGCGCCGCGCGTTCTCCCCCGCGCGCTCGGCGGTCTGACGCGCCCGGCCGGCGAGACGGCGATCGGCGAGCTCGGCAGAGTGGCGGCCGGCGAGCCCGTGCAGTTCGGCTCGACGCTCGGCGCGGGCGGCCGAATGCTCGCTGTTCGTCGCGGTGCGCTCGTAGGCTTTCGCTGCCGAGATGTGGGACGCGATCGGCAAGGCGACCGCCAGCACCGCCTCGATCGCGCCGTCGGCGGCGCGCACCGGAACCGCGTCGACTGTGTACGCGTGGCCGTAGCTGTGGAAGGCGAACTGCCCGCGCGTGCCCGCCAGCGCCGCGGAGTAGTACTCGACGCACTTCAGCCGGACAGGCGCCGGCATCTCTGTGATGTCGGGCAGCTGGCGGCCGACGAACAGCCCCTTCTCGAACCACGGCAGGCGCAGGATCGACTCGCCGGCGGCGTTCTGCACGACGAGCTCGGGGTCCATCAAGAAGGAGCTGGCGTCGCCGGCGATCCGCACGCAACGCTGCTGCGTGGTGCCGGCGAGCATGCCCAGAGTGAGCGCTTCGGCGATCGCGTCCTCGTCGTCGGCGCAGTGGTCGCTGAGCAGGTCGCCGAGGTCGTCGCCCAGCCCGTCGAGGCGCTCGGGCCGTG
>JAUXSD010000036.1 GCA_030681525.1 Solirubrobacteraceae bacterium | reverse complement strand
CTTCCCGTTCAAGCCCGCGCTGGACGCGATCGACGCCGCGATCAACGACACCGGCGGGAACCTCGCCGTCGCGCTCGCCCACCTGGGCGGCCTCACGCTGGTCTTCGGCGCCGCCGCCTGGGCCGGCCTGCGGCGCTTCGCGTGAGGCGGGAGGTCGGCGGAGACCATGCTCCACACGCCCCGCCTCACGACGATCACCCATCTGGCCCGCCGCGAAGCCGAGTTGCTGGGACATCCGGAGGTCGGCGCTGAGCACCTGACCCTCGCCCTGCTGTGGGAGGGTCAAGGTGCCGGCGTCCACGTCCTGGAGCGGATGGGCCTCGACCCGTCGCATCTGGCGCAGAGCCTCCGCCGGCGCATCGTCGAGCAGGACGATCCACCGACCGCGCAGTCGCGGGCCGATCTGCTGCACTTGGCGTGGACGGAGGCGAAGCTGCTGGAGGACCACCACGTCGGCACCGAGCACGTGCTTCTCGCGCTGACGCAGGAGTCGCGCGCGGATCTCGCGAGCCAACTCCTCGGGGATACTCGGCGCCTCCGGCGTGAGCTCCTCGCCGAGATCGCGAGCTGGCGGTCAGCCTGACATCGATGGAGCCAACCGGGATCGAACCGGTGACCTCCTGCTTGCAAAGCAGGCGCTCTCCCAGCTGAGCTATGGCCCCGTGCCGTTCGGAGTGTAGAAGGCCGATCGCGCGGCGCCCGCCCCGCGCGACGAGGCCGCTACGCCGCCCGCAACAGCTCGCCGGCGACCCGGTCGGCGGCATCGCCGACCCCGCCCAGCAGCCGCCGCGAGAGCTGCGCCCGGCGAAAGAACAGCGGCGCGTCGTGCTCCCACGTCGCGCCGATCCCGCCATGCACGGAGATCATCGTCCGGCTTGCGTAGTCCAGCGCGTGGCCGCCGGCGGTGCGCGCGGCGCTGGCCGCCAGCGCGAACTCGTCCGGCCCGTCCTCGTAGGCCCAGCCGGCGTAGAGCATCAGCGCGTACGTGTTCTCGCGCAGGCGCAGCACCTCGGTGAGGCTGTGCTTGACCGCCTGGTAGGAGCCGATCGCGCGGCCGAAGGTGAAGCGCTCCTTCGCGTAGGCCACCGACACGGCCAGCGCCGTCTCGACCGCGCCCAGCGACTCGGCCGCGATCAGGGTCTGCGCGAGGTACCACGCCCGCTCGATCTGTTCCTCGCGGACGCCGTCCAAGACGGTGCCCGCGGCGCCGTCGAACGTCACGTGGCCCAGCGAGCGGGTGGCGTCGTAGCGCGTCGCCGGCTTGACGCTCACGCCGTCGGCGCCCGCGTCGACCGCCACGGCCACCGCGGCGCCGTCGACC
The DNA here is from genome assembly GCA_030681525.1 of Solirubrobacteraceae bacterium. Classification (GTDB taxonomy): domain Bacteria; phylum Actinomycetota; class Thermoleophilia; order Solirubrobacterales; family Solirubrobacteraceae; genus CADCVQ01. Next base: position 25,376 of record JAUXSD010000036.1, on the reverse strand, counting down.
TCGGAGACCGCCACCACGACGTACACGCCGGCGCCCGGCGCGTCGGGCACCCAGGCGACGCTGCCGCGCAGCGTCCCGTCGGCCGCCAGCAGCGGCGCGTCGAGCCGCACGGAGCCGGCCGCCGGCTCGACCGACCAGCGCTCGTCCAGATCGGTCGGCGGTCGCGCCGCGACGAAGCACGCTCGCAGATCGCCCTCCGCGACGGCCTCGACGCGCTCCCATGCGGCCGCGTCGAGCAGCGCCGACGCCGGCAGGTGGGCGAGCAGCGCGACCCCCGCCAGCACGCGACCGGCCTCGGTCATGACGAGCATCGCGTCGAACGCGCTCAGCCCGGCGCCGCCGCGCTCCTCGCTCACGAGCAGCCCCGCCCACCCCGCCTCGCAGGCGGTCGGCCAGAGGTCCGGCAGCACCGCCGGGTCCTCCAGCGCCTCGCGCGCGAGCGCGATGGTCTTCACGCGCGAGAGCGCGTCGCGCGCCGCGTCGCGCAGGAACGTCTGCTCGTCGGTCAACTCGAGGTTCATCGCGTCCCCCCGGCGCCCGCCGCCGCTCGCTCCGCCGCGCGCAGCTCGCTGAAGGGGATCCCCTTGTCCAGCCGCGGCTCGGGCGGCAGCCCCAGCACGCGCTCGCCGATCGTGTTGCGCAGGATCTCCTCGGTCCCGCCGGCCGACTTCAGGCCCGGCAAAAACGAGATCATGTAGGCCCACTCGCTGTCGGCATCCAGCGCGTCGGGTCCGAGCACGTCGGCGATCAGGTCGCCGGCCTCGATCGCCGAGCGGACGGTCGTGACCTTGGCCAGCCCCGCCTCGGGGCCCGGGATCTGGCCCTGCTGCAGCGCGCTGAGCATCCGGTAGCCCGTGAACTTCACGGCCAGCAGCTCGGTGCACAGCTCGCCGAGGCGCCGGCGCACCTCGGGATCGCGGCGCGCGTGCGGGTCGGTGGCGATCGCCGCCGCGTAGCGCTCGGGCTTGTAGCCCAGGCCCTCGGAGCCCAGGCCGATCGTCAGGCGCTCGAACATGAGCGTCGTCAGCGCGGTGCCCCAGCCGTTGCCGACGCCGCCGACGACCGCGTCGGCCTCCAAGCGCACGTCGTCGAAGAAGACCTCGTTGAACTCCGCCTCGCCGGAGATCTGGCGCAGGCCGCGGATCGTCACGCCCTCGGCGTCCATCGGCACGACGAACATCGTCAGGCCCTTGTGCTTGGGCACGTCGGCATCGGTCCGGGCGAGCAGCAGCCCGAACGCCGCGAAGTGCGCGTTCGTCGTCCAGACCTTCTGGCCCGACAGGCGCCAGCCGCCGTCGTCCTGCGCCACGGCGCGCGCCTGCACCGCCGCCAGGTCCGAGCCCGCCGCCGGCTCGGAGAAGAGCTGGCACCACACCTCGTCACCGTGCAGCATCGGCCCCAGGTAGCGGCTCTTCTGCTCCTCGCTGCCGTGGGCGATGATCGTCGGGCCGAGCATCCCGACGCCGATGACGTCGAGCACCCCGGGCACGCCGGCGCGGGCGATCTCCTGCCCGACGATCACGTGCTCGACCGGCCCGAGACCCTGCCCGCCGAGCTCCGCCGGCCAGGTCACGCCGGCCAGCCCGGCGGCGGCGAGCTTGCCCTGCCACGCGCGCCGCGCCGCGACGTGCGCCGCGTCGTCCTGATCCTGCTCGGGCGGCGCCTCGTGCTTGTGCTCTTGCAGCCACGCACGCACCTTCGCGCGGTACTGCGCCTGCTCGGGCGTGTCGTTGAGGTCCACGGGAGAGGTCGCTCCTTCCGGATCGGCATCCGAAACCGTTGCGCTGGCTGACCGGCCAGTCGAGGCGGACGATACGGGCTACGGCACGGCCACGTTGCGCCTCGCCGCGGGCGTGTCCGCGATCAGCGCGTCCAGCGGCGCCCAGAACGTGCGCTGCGCCGCGCCGCTGAACGTGCGCGGCGCCCGGTGCAGGTCGACCGCGTCGTCGCGGACGATCACCAGCCTGGCGTCGGCGCGCGCCGCGCCCCTCGCGATCCGCCGCGCGGTTCCGCTGCCGACCGACGTGTCGCGCTCGCCGGCCACGGCGATCACACGCGTGCCGGGTGCGATCTGCATGAGGTCGACCGCCGGGATCGGTACCTTGAGATGGCGCAGCTTGCGCCCGGGATAGACGCTGAACACGGCCGCCGGCGCGGGCAGCCCATGGTCGGCGGCGACCGCCGCGTAGTCGGCCGCCAGCGCGCCGCCCACCGAGTGCCCGGCGATCACGAGCCGCCCCGGCTCGAGCGCGACCCGGGCCAGTGCCGCGCGCACGCCCGCGAGGACGTTGCCCAGCGGCGTCGTCGTGTCGTAGGCGGGCTTGGTCTGGTAGGCGGGAAAGATCACCGTGGCGCCCTGGTCCACGAGATGGCCGATCCAGCGCCCGTAGCGGGCGGGATCGATCGCCACCCAGCCATGCAGGAAGATCACGACCGGGCCCGGTGCGCCGGCCGATCCCGCGGGCCGGAAGATCGCGGCCGCCTGGGCGCCGGCGCCGACGTCGGTGCGCTCGGCCCCGTCGGGCACGAAGCGGGTGCCGGGCGCGAACTCGGGCTCGGCGCCCGGCTCGGGCACGGGCTCGACCTCCGGCTCGGGAAGGGTCGGCGGCGCAGGTGGAGCTGGTGGCGGTGGCGGTGGTGGCGGCGGCGACGGCGACGGCGAGGGTGTCACCGGGCTGGGAAGCGGCGTCGGCGCGTCGCCGGCGGCGCCGGTCTGCCCGAGCACCGCGGAGGCCAGCACGCCGATGACGATCAGCACCGGGACGAAGACGGCCAGCAGCAGCCCGCGCATGCGCCTGCGGTCGGTGCGCATCAGCGGCGCCGGAGACGTCGGTCGATCTCGTGGCGGCAGCCGCGCATAGGCCACAAGCCTGACAGCGCGGCCGACGGCAGTGCCGCGTCGCCGGGCGCGGCCCCTTCGGACGCGGCCGGAGCACCTCGCCGCGCGCACAAGCACACAGCTCGGCCGGAAAACCCTTCAAAACGCTTAACAGAAGCTAAGAACGCCTGCACACCACCTACTTTCGACGCGCCGCAGCGCCCCCTGGGGTCCCCAGGGCCTACGGCGACTGGACATTCCGGGCCGCTGTGTACTAGTGTCGCGAAAAGAACCGGCTGGGTCGGGGCAGAGGGAGACGTACCGGGACCCGGAATCGGAGTTATTGGGAGCGAGCAACTGAAGGCGCGCGCGGCAGACGTCGCGGTGGCTTCAGGAGCGAACAACAGAGGGGAGCCACAGTGCTTATACGGCCAGGCGCATTGGCGCCGCATCGGTGGAGCGTTCCGTGCCAGCGCTAAAAAGGAAGAAGTCCGCAACCCCCCAGCAGATGGGTGGAGTCGCCAGCGGCAGCGGGACAACGCGTCCCAGCGGCGCTTCAGGCGGCGTGCAGGGCGTCAACGTCATCATCTTGGTGCTCGTCGCAGCGTCCGTCGTGATCGCGGCCGGCCTCCTTGCGGAGACCGTCAACACCGCGCGTGCGATTGACAAGAAGGCGAAGAGCATTCGCGACACGGGTATCGGCATCAACACCGCTACCGACTCGATCTCGCAGCTGCAGCGGACCAACCGGATCGCCACGTCGATCCTGAAGACCGCCACGCCGCTCGAGGGCGTCCTGACGAAGATCGACAACCGCGCGAAGTCCATCAACCGCGACGCGACGTCGATCGACAGCCTCGCCAGCACGATTCTGTCGACCGCTGGCACGATCAACACGAGCGCCACGACGATCGGCGGCACCGCCACCGACATCAACAACACGGCGGGCACGATCAACACGACCGCAGGGTCGATTGACGAGATCGCCGGTGGCATCCGCTCGATCGCAGGCACGATCAACCGCACCGCGACGAGCATCAACTCGATCGCCGGCCCCGGTGCCGGCATCCTCGGCATCGCGCGGATCATCGACAACGACGCGGCGACCATCGTTCGCGGCCTGACAGAGACGCTGAGCATCGCCCGGGGCATCAAGTCGGACTCCGGCGACATCCTCGGCGACTCGGACGCGATCAAGGACACCGCGGCGTGCATCGACGTCAACGCGAACCTCGGCAGCCCCAAGGCACCCAAGACCGACTGCGTCGGGAAGACCCCATGAGCCGCCGTATGAGCAACATCGACGTGTCGAGGAGGACCCCGTGCAGCGTGGCATAGCAACAGATCTCCGCTGGACCTGGATCTTCGGAACGATCCTGATCCTGGTCGTCGTCGTGGTGATCGGATTCTTGTCCGGCATCACGAGCGCGCTGAACTCGATCGACAAGGCACTCGGCACGACCGATGCCACCCTGACGGATGTCGGCGGCGACGCCGACCCGCTCCCGGGTTACATCCAGACGATCAACGGCAACCTGACCGCGATCGACAAGTCCCTCAAGCCCATCCCGGGCCAGGGCGTCTCGATCCTGAACAGCTTGACGTCGATCAACGGTTCGACCGGACGCGTCGACGCGGCGCTGAAGAACACGTCGAGCTCGCTGCTGAGCACGTCGAGTTCGCTGGTCGACACGTCGGGCACGTTGACGACGATCTCCGGATCGCTGGTCGACACGTCAGGCTCGCTGACAGGCACCACCGGTGTCCTGCGGACGATCCTGGCTTCCCTGCGCGACACGTCGGGCACCCTCGTCACGGTCAACGGCCGTGTGCGGACGATCAACCAGGTGCTGCGGGCGGCTCGCTCTCCCGAGAGCCAGGGCGTCGGTGCCGTCCCCGGTCTGGTCACCACCATCAATGGCGGCGAGGGCCTCAGCGGCATCCTCTCCGACACGAACAAGATCAACGCCGGCCTGTCGGACGCCGAGGCTCACCTCACGAGCATCTGCAACTCGACGGCTGTCAAGGCACTGGGTGTCGTCGCCGGCAACAACAAGTGCTAGCTGACCATGTTGCGTGACATTCTCAGCGGAGCACGGGGCATGTCGCCCGTCGTGCTCGTGATCCTGATCGCGTGGGCGCTGCTCTCGGTGATGTTCCTCACCGGGACGCTGCTGGCCGCACGGTCAATCGATCGCTCAGTGGCAGTCATCAAGCCAAACGTGGATGAGATCGGCACGGATGCCGGCTTCATCGACCAGGCTCGGACCATCCGGGACACGTCGACGAAGATCAGGGAGGCGGCTGACCCGCTCTCCCCGCTCCTCGCCTCGACGTTGAACGTGGCTCAGAAGGGGATCGACCCCAAGCTGAAGTCCATTCTCGGCAAGGTCCACCGGATCAACTCGGTCGCGGACGAGATCAACGGGACGGTGCTGGAGATCGGCACCACCGTCGATCAGATCTTCGGCAGCGCGAGCTCGATCAACACCAGCGTGTTGTCGATCGGGAGCTCCGGTAACTCGATCCTGCGGGACGTGCGAACGATCAACCGCAGCGTGCGGACCATTCTGTCCAGCGGCGGCTCGATCCTCACACGCGTCAACAGCATCGACAAGGCGGTCGCGACCATCGTCGGTCAGGCGACTGACATCCGAAACACCGCGTTGCCGATCAAGCAGGACTTCATCGGCATCGACGCCAACGTCGCCCGTCAGGGCCGCAATGGCAACTTCGCCTCACACATCAACGGTCATGCGAACAGCATCGACTGCTCGGCTCCGTTTGACCTCCTCGGGCTGGACGACACGCTCGCCCCGCTGCTTGGTGGAATCACGGATCCGGTCACGTTCGGCGGAACGGGGTGCGTGCAATGATCGGCGCTACGTACACGGACTGGTACATCGGTCTGGGATTGGCGTTCTTCGTGATCGTGGTGGTGGTCATCATCGTGGCCGTCATCCTCACGATGGCGGCCCGGATCGCTGACCAGGCCGCGGAGGCGGAAGCAGGCGTCGACACCGTCAGGGCTCAGTCCACGAGCCTGTCGGACGGTGTCGACCGGGTCAACGACTCAGCCGTCCGGATCCTGCACATGGCCCGGGCGCTGCGGAAGGTGGCGGTAGGCAAATGAGCAACCTCGTCATTGCCGCTAACGACACCCATGCCGCGTGGCAGGTCACGCTCGGCATGGGTGCGGTCGTCCTCGTCGTGGTGATCATCCTCATGATGCTCCTCCTGAGCCTCGTGAAGGACATCCAGGCGAGCGTCGCCAACCTGCTCGAGACGGCAGGGATCATCGCGTCGCAGACGGCAAACATCCCGAAGCTCGGCGCGACGCCGCCCGTCCTGAACCTGATCATCGAAGAGGCGATCATCCAGGACGGCTACATGAACGCACTCACCGACGGCTACACCGCAGCAGGGGAGAAGGTATGAGCACTGAACTCATGACCATCCTGAGCATGCTCGAGGCGGTGCTGCTGGTGGTCATCCTCACCTGGGCGCTGACGATGGTCGCCAAGCGGTTGACGATCATCTCCGACGGCCTCGGGACGCTCGGTGGCGCGCTGGCGACGGTGGAGTCCCAGCATCTGCGGCCCCTGTTCGGGCTCGTCGCAGACGTCAACGGGCCGCTCAAGATCATCGTCGACACGCTGCCGGTGATCGCGGGCAAGGCCCGCCTCGTCGTGCGCAAGGCACAGGGGGGCTGATCCATGGATCAAACCCTGGCTGACCTCGCACTCTGGGTCACGGTGATCGTGTTGATCCTGTCGGCGGTGGTCCTTGTCAACCGGCTCAAGGCGGTCCTTCAGGTCGCCACGAGCATCCCGCCGAAGGTGGACGCGATCGCCGGCGTCGCCGCGGCCGCGTCGAGGGACCTCGACGCCGTTGCGGTCCTGCTCACCACGCAGGGCTACATCGGCTCGATCAAGAACTCGGTCCTCGACTACGGCGGCTCCCTGAACGCCGCCCTACCGGACTACTAGGGGAATTCGATGCAGATTCAAGTAGCCCTGATCATCCTGTTGGCGACGGTGATCATCGCCGCGGCGGCGGTCTACCTCATCGCCACGATCATGCAGCTGTTCAAGATCAACGCCGGGCTTGCCGTCGTCCTGCCGCTGGTTGGCCAGATCGTGGCCAAGACAGGACCCGTCAACCCCGTCGTCGACGACATCAACCACAACCTGGTCATCACGCGCGACGCGCTGGAGAACCTCATGCTCAAGAAGGCGGGTCCGGACTCTGCGGGCCTCGTCGAGTCGCTCTTCCCGGGCGAGGGCGCGAAGTTCCTCAAGCGGGTCGGTCGTACGGGCAAGGTCGTGAACGTCGGCACGGTGTACACCCGTGGCGTCGGAATCCTCGCCGGCCTCGGCCGCGGGGCTCCGATCGGCGCGGCGCACGCCAAGGGCGCTGCCGTTCGTGACCCGCAGTACTCCACGACCGAGGTCGCGAAGCTGTACCCGGCTCCGCCCTCCCGGCGTGACCCGACCAAGAACATCCCGAAGTCGCCGACGATCGGCAAGGATCCGGTGCACAGCCCGTACGAGCCCGCGCAGACGCCGGGCGCCCGTACGCGCGACGCGACGGGTAAGAAGATCGAGGCACCCCCGCCCGCGCCGGCCGAGGCGCCGAGGGCGCCGGCGCCGACCGGCGGCGGCGGAGGCGGCTCGACGCCGTCACCCCCGCCGCCCTCCGGTGCGGAAGGCCAGCTCGGCCGCCTGTCGGGCAAGGGCCTCAGGCCCTGGGAGCGCTGAATACTGAGAAAGAGTCCGGCTCCGGCCGGACTCTTTTTTCAGGCTGGCGTGCCGTGGAACGCAAGTGGCTCGTGGCGGCCGTCGTGGGCGTCCTGGCCGTGGTCGCAGTGCTCGCGCTTGTCGTCGGGGGCGAGGTGGGCCGCAGCATCGTGCCCGAGCCCGACGCGCCCGCGCGACCGGCGACCGTGCGCTACGGCGACACGCTGACCGACGTCGCGATCCACCACCCGGCCACCTGGGCCCGGCGCAGATCGCGCGACCAGCGCGTCCGCATCCTCGTCTCCTCGCCCGACAACGTCGCGGCCGTGAGCGTCAGCGTGCGCAAGTCCGGCATCGAGGAGCCCGTCACGCCGGAGACGCTGCCCGTCGTGCGGCCGCTGACCGACGATCTTCTCAGGGCGGACACGCGGATCACCGAGCTCACGCAGGGCGAGGCGGTCACCCTCGGCGGCCTGCCCGGCTATCGCTACCGGTACACGTACCGCACGGCGAACGGGACCGAGGGCGCGCACGTGCACTACTACCTCTTCAAGGACGACCGCCTCGTCCAGCTCGTGCTGCAGGCGGTCCCGGCGACGCAGCTGCCGGCGCTGGCGCCGACGTTCGAACAGATCGCCGACACGTTCGAGGGCCGCCGCCGCTGAACTCCGGGCCCTCGGCCCGCGCGCGTAGTTCACGCGGCGTTCATCCAGGCGAAGCGTCGTTGACACGCCGTCGATCTAGCTTTCCGGGCGGGAGGATCGTCCAGCGAAAGGAAGCCACGTCCAATGGCGACAGAGACCCACGATGCGATGTACCAGACGGTCGGAGGAGCCGAAGGGATCAACCGGATCGTCGATCTCTTCTACGAGAAGCTGTGGGCGGACCCCGAGCTGCAGCCGTACTTCGCCGGGATCGATCGCGAGCGGCTCAAGCACCACCAGCGGCAGTTTCTCACCTTCGCACTCGGCGGCGGGACGCTGGCCTACGAGGGCCGCGCCCTCGGCGACTCGCACGCGAACCTCAAGATCACCAACGAGGCGTTCAGCAAGGTGCAGTGGTACCTGCGGGTGACGCTCGAGGAGCTCGACGTCGACCGGCCGCTGATCATGATCATCAACGGCTTCGTGGAGGGCGGCCGCGGCCAGGTCGTCACGGCCTGAGGCCGCTCCCGCCCGCCGCGCGGGCGCCCGCACCGACCCGAGAACGCGAACGGCACGCGAGGGTCTAGACCTCGCGTGCCGTGACGCGGCCGGCCTCCCTAGGCGGCGAGCCCGCGGCGCTTCGCGGCGGACTCGGACTGCGCGACCGACAGCAGCCCGGCGCTCAGCGCGGTGATGCCCGTCACGATGTGGACGAGGTTCTCGCCGTCTCCGGCGCCGTTCATCGCGATGATCGTGAGGTTGTCCGGCGCCACGACGCCGATCACGAACGCGGTGATGTAGAAGAGGCCGACGCCCATGAGCGCGCCCTCCGTCGACGGCGTCGAGAACCGCGTCATGGCGATCAGGAACGCGCCGATGAGCACGTGGACGAGGTTGTGCATCGGGTTGATGCTCGCGAACCCGAACAGCAGCGTGTCCCCCGTGTCCGAGAGGAAGCTCCCGAAGCCGGTGATGAAGAACCCGAGGATGCCGATGGCGACGTACGACGCGCCGATCAGCAGCGAAGCCCCGGCCGCGAGGCTCTTGTTTGGCATGTGTCCCTGCACCTCCCTTGGATGACTAGCGATGACGTCCAGGGACGGTCCGGCCGGGCGCAGCAACGCGCCCCCGCGGACCCCCCGTGCTAGCCCCTACGAAGCGGGAGGCGAAACGGTTCAACCACCGATCTGCGACATTGTCCGCGACGGCTGAACGAAGCCCGGATCGTTGACGTGGTGCTTGAGCTCCTTCTTCCAGACCGCGTTGCGGATCGTCTCGCGCAGCTGCTCGTCGGACGCCCCGTCGCGCAACGGCACGCGCAGGTCGTACTCGTGCAGGCTGAACAGGCAGGTGCGCAGCTTGCCCTCGGCGGTGATCCGGATGCGGTCGCAGTCGCCGCAGAACGGCTCGGACACGGGGTTGATGAAGCCGATCTTGCCGTGGCCGTCGGCGAAGCGGTACACGCGCGCGGTGGCGCTGGGCTCCCGCGGCTCGGCCTCGAGCGGATAGACGGCGTCGATCGCGGCGCGGATCTCCTCGCCGCTGAGCACCTTGCTGCGGTCCCACGAGTGGTCGGCGTCCAGCGGCATGAACTCGATGAAGCGCACCTCGTAGGGGTGCGTGCGCGCGAACTCGGCCATCGGCAGGATCTCGGTCTCGGTGAAGCCCTTCATGCCGACGGCGTTGATCTTGATCGGGTGCGCGTCGGGGAACGTCGCGAGCTTCTCCAGCCCGCGCAGGACGCGCGGCAGCGCGTCGCGGCGGGTCATCTCGAAGAAGCGGTCGCGCTGCAGCGAGTCGACCGAGACGTTGAAGCGGTTGATGCCGGCGGCGACGAGCGCCTCGGCGTCGCGCTCGAGCAGGAAGCCGTTGGTCGTGACGCTGAGGTCCTGGACGCCCGGGACGGCGGCCAGCATCGCGGCCAGGCGCGGGAAGTCGCGGCGCACGAGCGGCTCGCCACCGGTGAGGCGGATGTCGTGGACGCCCATCGTGGCCAGGACCGCTACGAGGCGCTCGATCTCCTCGAAGCTCAGGACCGCGTCGCGCTCGAGCCACGGCAGGCCCTCGGCCGGCATGCAGTACTGGCAGCGGAAGTTGCAGCGGTCGGTCACCGACACCCGCACGTCGCGGATGCGCCGGTTGTGTCCGTCGCGCAATAGATCAATCTTGCTCATCACGTCTCCACGTCCCCGATCGTCCGCCGCTCTTGCTCAGCAACTCCACTCGTTGCACCACTACCCCGCGCTCGATGCCCTTGACCATGTCGTAGATCGTGAGCGCGCCCGCGGCGCATCCGACCATCGCCTCCATCTCGACGCCCGTACGGGCGTGTACGCGCGTGGTGACCGTCACGATCACCGTGCCGGCTGCCGCGTCCACGTCGATGTCGACGTCGACGCCGTCGAGCGGCAGCGTGTGGCACAGCGGGATCCACTCGTCGGTGCGCTTGGCGGCCTGGATCGCGGCCAGCCGGGCCGTACCGATGACGTCGCCCTTGGGCGCATCGCCGGCCGCGACGGCGGCTGCCGTGCGCGGGGTCATGCGGACGACGGCGCGCGCGCTGGCCACCCGATCGGTCTGCGGCTTGGCGCCCACGTCGACCATCCGGGCTCGCCCGTCCTCGTCGAGATGCGTCAGAAGTTCACTGCTCATAGAGTCCCCGTCAAACCTGCATTTCGAGCTCCCCAGCACGCTTCACCGTAGCGGAAGGCCGCGTTTGGGCGCGATCGCCGGTCCGGCCGCCCAGCGGCCACGTGCCCTGTCGGTGACCGCGCGCGGGCCGATCTTACGGCCGATGAAGCGATTGCTACGTTACGAATGCGGCGATAACCACGGGCAAAGGCAACGAGGAGAAGGCAATGGAGACAGCGAGGAGCGAGAAGGCACCGGACGAGAAGGTCATCTGCCTGTTCCCGGGATGCGAGAAGGAGGCCGTCGAGCCCAAGCACAAGGACAACGCTCCCACCCGGCAGGGTCCGCCCCCGCGCTACTGCGAGGACGAGAACCACAACGCGGCCTCGGCGTACCACGAGCTCAAGCGCCTCGAGAAGGAAGGCGCCGCGAGCTGAGCGCATCGCCGGTCCTAGCTCCACCGTGTGCCCATGTGAACGAAGCGCTCCGCGGGGACACCGCCGCCGCGGGCGAGCATGGCGCGCGTCGCCTCGGGCGTGGACACGAAGCGACGCAGTTCCTCGGCTGACGGGGTGCGCAGCTCCTGGCGCAGCGTGCTGACGAACCACAGCGCCGAGATCGGCGTGCCGCGGACGTTGAGCTCCACGAGCGAGCCGCGCTCGAGCTCGTCGCGCACGGTGTGCGCGATCGCCAGCGTCACGCCTCGCCCCGAGGCCACCTGCGCCAGCGCCGCGGCGTTGTTCGGGTAGGCGCGGGTGCGCCGCGGCGCGATCGACTGGCGCGCCAGGAACGCGCCGGTGTCGGCCGAGCGCTCGTCCTCGAACGGGCCCATGAGCCACGGCGTGCTGACCAGCGCGGCCGGCGCAAGGCCCTTCGACGTCGCCAGCGTGTGGCCCGGCGCGGCGACCACGATCAGCCCGTAGCGCAGAAATGGCTCGGACACCATCGCTGGCACGTCCTCGCGGTCGGTGACCGGCGGGCCGAGCGTGATGTCCACGCTGCGGTTGGCCAGCAGCGCCGCGAACTCCTCGCGGCGCGCGACCTGCAGCTCGACCTCGATGTCCTGATGGTGGCGGCTGAACACGCTCAGCAGCGGTCCGGCGGCGAACTCGGCGAACGGCGGTGTGGCCGCCACGCGCAGCGTCGTCTTCTCGGTCTCAGCCGCGTTGATCGCGCGCCGCGCCTCCTCCTCGAGGTCGAGGATCGCGCCGGCCGCGCTGGCCAGGCGACGACCGCCCGGGGTCAGCTCGATGACGCCGCCGGCCCGCACGTACAGCGGGTCGCCGAGCTCGCGCCGCAGGGCTCCGACGGCTCCGGAGACCGCCGGCTCGGTGACCCCCAGCGCCCGCGCGGCGGCCTTGACGGTGCCCAGCCGAGCGACCATCAGGAACGTTCGGAGCTGGGAGAGAGTCAATTAAGTGATCGCTTCATATGGGTTGCGGAGCGATCGTAGCGTGGATAGGGTCGCCGTCGGACCACTTTCGGAGGAGAGGAGCGTCACACCTTGGCAATGCAGACCCCCGCGCCCTGCGAGTACTCGCGGGCCACGAGCGTCGACGACGCCATAGCGCAGCTTCAGGCGCTGGGCGGCAACGCACGCATCCTGGCGGGCGGGTACAGCCTCATCCCAATGATGAAGCTGCGCCTCGCCAACCCGGGCCACGTCATCGACATCAACCCGCTTGAGCGCGAGCTCAACTACATCCGCGATGAGGGCGACCACATCGCCGTGGGGCCGCTGACGCGCCACGTCAACATGCTCGAGTCCGATCTCCTCGACCAGCAGTTCCCGCACATCTTCCGCGAGGCCGAGGCAGTCCTCGCCGATCCGGTGGTCCGCAACCGCGGCTCGATGGGTGGCTCGCTGTGCCAGTCCGATCCGGCCGAGGACCTCTCGGGCGTCATCGTGGCGCTCAAAGGCCAGGCCGTCCTGCGCGGTCCCGGTGGCTCGGAGCGCGTCGTCGAGATGGACGAGTTCCACATCGGTCCGTACATGACCTGCATCCAGCCGACCGAGATGCTCGTCGAGGTCCGCATCCCCAAGCGCAAGGGCTTCGGCGGAGCGCACGAGAAGGTCGAGCGTCGCGCCGGAGACTTCGCGATCGTCGCGGCATCCTCCGCGATGGCGATCGAGGGCGGCAAGATCACGTGGGCCGGCGTCGCCTGCAGCGCGGTCGGACCGACCACCCTGCACATCGAGCGCGCCGAGCAGGCGCTCGTCGGGCAGGCGCCCTCGGAGGACCTGTTCGCGCAGTGCGGCCAGATGGCCGCTGCGGACTGCTCGCCCAACAGCGACGGCCGCGGGCCGGCCGACTACAAGCGCCACGTCGCGGGCGTCCTGACCACACGCGCTCTCAGCCGCGCGGCCGCCACGGCCCTGCGCTAGGAGGAGATACATGATCGTCAACATCAACATCAACGGCCAGATGCACTCGCATGACGTCGAGCCGCGTCTGCTGTTGGTCCACTACATCCGCGAGTACGCGGAGCTGCACGGCACCCACTGGGGCTGTGACACCTCCAACTGCGGCATCTGCATCGTGCTCATGGATGATCCGAACTCAGATCAGCCGCCGTATCCGGTCAAGTCCTGCACGATGCTCGCGGCGATGGCCGAGGGCTACGAGATCGTCACGGTCGAGGGCATGGCCAAGCCGGACGGCACGCTCGATCCCATCCAGATGGGCTTTCACGAGATGCACGCACTCCAGTGCGGCTTCTGCACCCCGGGCATGATGTCCACGGGTCGCTGGCTCATCGAGAGGCACCCTAACCCGACGCAAATGACAGACCACGAGATCCGGGACGGCATCTCCGGCAACCTGTGCCGCTGCACGGGCTACGACAACATCGTCAAGGCGATTCGGTGGGCAGCCGCCTACATCGAGGAGCATCCCGAGTCCGCTAGGACAGCGAGGTAAAGATATGGCCACTGTTGAGACAGGACCGGGACGTCATCCCGGCTGGTTCGGATACGCGAACGGCGACACGTTCGGACAGGTGAAGGACGCGCCGATCGGCTTCGGGCACATGAAGCGCAAGGAAGACGCGCGCTTCATCCGCGGCCTCGGCGACTACACCGACGACGTGCGCCTGCCGGGCATGGTCCACGGCGCGATTCTTCGCTCCCCGTACGCCCACGCGCGGATCAACTCCATCGACACCTCGGCCGCGCTGGCGCACCCGAAGGTCGCGGCGGTCGTCATCGCCAAGGACCTCGAGACGCTGGGTCTGGCCTGGATGCCGACCATCTCCTACGACACGCAGGCCGTGCTCGCGGGCGACAAGGTCCGCTTTCACCTCCAGGAGGTCGCGTTCGTCATCGCGCTCGACGCCTACAGCGCGCAGGATGCGCTGCAGCTCATCGAGGTCGACTACGAGGTGCTGCCGGCGATCGTCAACTGCCGCAAGGCGCTCGATCCCGACGCCCCGCTGATCCGCGACGACAAGGTCGGGCAGACCGACAACCTCGCGAGCCCGATGTGGGAGGCCGGAGACAAGGCCACGTGTGACCGCGTCTTCGCCGAGGCCGATGTGATCGCCAAGCAGACGGTCTTCGATCCTCGCTCGCATCCGTGTCCGATGGAGACATGCGGCATGGTCGCCGACATGAACCCGAACACGGGTCAGCTGAACATCTTCAACGCCAACCAGGCACCGCACGCCCATCGCACGGTGTACGCACAGGTCGCGGGTCTGCCCGAGCAGAACATCCGCATCATGTGCAACGACATCGGCGGCGGCTTCGGCAACAAGGTGCCGGTCTACCCGGGCTACGTCTGCGCGATCGCCGGTTCGATCGTCGCCGGCGCGCCGGTGAAGTGGATGGAGGACCGCTCGGAGAACCTCGCGTCGACCGGGTTCGCTCGCGACTACCTCATGTACAGCGAGATGTGCTCCAAGGGCGGCAAGATCACCGGGCTGCGCGTCGACACGATCGCCGACCACGGCGCATTCGACTCGACCGCTCAGGCCACGAAGTTCCCGGCCGGGTTCTTCCACATCGTCACGGGGTCCTACGACCTCCAGGGCGCGCACTGCCAGGTCAAGGCCGTGTACACGAACAAGGCTCCGGGCGGCGTCGCCTACCGGTGCTCCTTCCGCATCACCGAGGCGGTCTACCTCGTCGAGCGGATGGTCGATCAGCTCGCGATGGAGATGAAGGTCGATCCGATCGAGCTACGGATGAAGAGCTTCATCCGGGCCGACCAGTTCCCGTACGAGACGGCCACGGGCTGGGTCTACGACTCGGGCGACTACCACAAGGCCATGAAGCTGGCGATGGAGATCGCCGACTACGACGGCCTGCGCAAGGAGCAGCAGGAGAAGCTCCAGCGCGGCGAGATGATGGGCATCGGCGTCGCCTTCTTCACCGAGGGCGTCGGCGCGGGTCCGCGTCGCCACATGGACATCCTCGGCCTGGCCATGAACGATGGCGCCGAGCTGCGCGTCCATCCGTCCGGCCGGGCCGTCGTGTCGCTCTCCGCCCAGACGCAGGGGCAGGGCCACGAGACGACGTTCGCCCAGATCGTCGCCGAGGAGCTCGGCATCTCCCCCAACGACATCATGGTCCGCCATGGCGATACGGACAAGACGCCGTACGGCCTGGGCACCTACGGAAGCCGGTCGACCCCGGTCTCCGGCGGCGCCGTCGCCGTCGTGTCGCGCAAGGTGCGCGACAAGGCTCGCCAGTTCGCGGCGCTCATGCTCGAGACCCGCGCAGAGGACCTGGCCTGGGAGAAGGGCCGCTGGTTCGTGCGAGGCGATCCGGAGCGCGGTGCCACGATCGAGTCCATTGCGGAGTACGCGTACAGCGCCACGAACCTCCCCGAGGGGCTCGAGGGCGGCCTGGACGCCAACGCCGTGTACGACCCGCCCAACCTGACGTACCCCTTCGGGGCGTACATCGCGGTGGTCGACGTCGATCCCGGCACCGGCAAGGTCCACATGCGTCGCTTCATCGCAGTCGATGACTGCGGCGTGCGGATCAACCCGATGGTCGTCGAGGGGCAGATCCACGGCGGACTCGTCGAGGGCATCGGCCAGGCGTTGATGGAGGTCATCTCCTTCGACGACCAGGGCAACTGCCTGAACGCGTCCTTCATGGACTACCTGCTGCCGACGGCGCTCGAGTGCCCGGAGCACGGCTTCGAGCTCGGCGAGACGGTCACGCCGTGTCCGCACCACCCGATTGGCGCCAAGGGCGTCGGCGAGTCCCCCTGCGTGGGGTCGCCGCCGTGCATTGCCAACGCCGTGGTCGACGCGCTGTACCACGCCAAGGGCATCAAGCACATGGACATCCCGTGCTTCCCCGCCCGCGTGTGGGCGGCGATGAACGGGAACGCGCAGCCCATCCAGTGAGAGACGACGCGCTGGCGCGGCGAGCTGAAGAGCTCGCCGCGCAGGGCGCGGCGTTTGCGACCGCGACCGTCGTCCGCGCTCAGCGTCCGACGAGCGCGCACGCAGGCGACGTCGCGCTGATCACGAGTGACGGCAACATCGAGGGCTTCGTCGGCGGCATCTGCGCCGAGCACAGCGTCCGGCTGTTCGCCTGGACCGCGATGAAGTCCGGCGAGCCCGTTCTGCTGCGCATCCTGCCCACCGAGGACGAGGTCGCGGCCCATCAGGACGCGCAAGAGGACGGCGCCGTCACGGTGCTCAACAGCTGCCTCTCCGGTGGCGCAATCGAAATCTTCCTGGAACCGACGCTGCCCACCCCACGCGTGAACGTCGTGGGCTCCAAGCCGATCGCCGCGGCGCTCGAACAGCTCGGGCCCGAGTTCGACCTGGACATCGCCGCCGTCGGCGACAACCCCGCCGACCTGCGCGACGGCGACCTCGGCATCGTCGTCGCCGCCCACGGCAAGGGCGAGCTCGAGGCGCTGCGCGCCGCGCTCGACGCCGAGCTGCCCTACGTCGGGCTCGTCGCCAGCCCCAAGCGCGGCGCCGCCCTGCTCGAGGAGCTGCGCCAGGCCGGCGTGTCCGCCGAGCGGCTCGAGCGGGTCGACTACCCCGCCGGCCTCGACATCGGCGCCCGCACACCGCCCGAGGTGGCGCTGTCGATCCTCGCTCGTCTCATCGAGGTCCGCCACGGCGACGCCTACAGCCCGCCGCTTCGCGCGCCCAGCGAGCAGGCGCCCCCGACCTTCGCCGTGGACCCGATCTGCGGCATGACCGTGACGATGGCCGAGGACACGCCGCATCTCGAGCACGACGGCGAGACGATCTGGTTCTGTCGCGAGGCCTGCAAGACCGAGTACGCCGCGCAACTGTCGGGCGAGCCCGCGCCGGCCGCCAAGACCGCGCCCGCCACCGCCGTCGATCCGGTCTGCGGGATGACCGTGCTCGCCACCGAGGACACGCCGCACCTCGATCACGACGGCGAGACGGTGTACTTCTGCTGCGACGACTGCAAGACGAAGTACCAGCAGGAGCACCTGGATGCCGTCGCCGCAGGGTGAGACCTTCGTCACCGGGCTCGTGCTCGGGGCCGGCGGCTCGACGCGCCTCGGGCGCCCGAAGCAGCTGCTGCCCTACGGCGATCGTCCGCTGCTCGAGCACACGCTCGGCACCGCGCGCGACTGTGGCTTTCAGCAGCTCGTCGTGCCTATCGGCGGCGCCGCCGCGGAGGTCCGCGAGCGCGTCGACTTCACCGGCGCCGAGGTCGTCGTCAATCAGGCCTACGGCGAGGGCTGCTCCTCGTCGATCGCCGCGGCGCTCGACGCGGTGAACCCGCGCTGCGACGTGCTGGTGCTCATGCTCGGAGACCAGCCCGGCGTCACACCGGAGACGGTCCGGGCGTTGCTGGCGGCCCGTGGCGACGCCCCGCTCGCGGTGTGCCGCTACGACGACGGCCGCGGTCATCCGATCGCCTTCGCGCGAACGGTCTTTCCTCAACTCGCCGACCTGCACGGCGACAAGGGCGTCTGGCGCCTGCTCGATGAGCGCGCCGGCGATGTCGTTGACGTGCCCATCGCAGGCAACATTCCGCTGGATGTTGATACGCCCGAGGACTACAAGGCCGTGCTCGCTGCAGCCGGCTACACGGAGGTGACGGCATGAGCCGCCTGAAGCGAAGCGAAGAGCTTGAAGACGAGATGCGTCGCCTCATCCCGAGCGTGGACAAGCTCGGGCAGATGCTGGGAGAGGTCGACTACCTCGCCGACGAGGGCCTGGCGACGTCCGCCTACCTGGCGCTGCGCCTGCCGCAGCCGCTGCTGCTCGAGGGTGAGGCGGGGGTCGGCAAGACCGAGCTCGCCAAGGCGCTCGCCGCGGTGATGGAGACCCCGCTGATCCGCCTGCAGTGCTACGAGGGCATCGACGCCTCGGAGGCGCTGTACGAGTGGAACTATCCGCGCCAGCTGCTCAGCATCCGGATCGCCGACGCCAAGGGCGAAGACCTCGACGAGAAGGGCCTGTTCGGCCCCGACTACCTCATCCGCCGCCCGCTGCTGGAGGCGCTGGAGCACAAGGGCCCGCGCCCCGCGGTCCTGCTGATCGACGAGCTCGACCGCGCCGACGACGACTTCGAGGCCTTCCTGCTCGAGCTGCTCGCCGAGGCGACCGTGACGATCCCGGAGATCGGGACGATCACGGCGACGCACCCGCCGATCGTGGTCCTGACCTCCAACCGCACGCGCGACCTGCACGACGCCGTCAAGCGCCGCTGCCTGTATCAGTGGATCGACTATCCCGACGCGCAGCGCGAGGTCGACATCGTCCGCCGCCGCGTCAAGGGCGCGTCGGCCACGCTGGCCGTCCAGGTCGCCGACGCGGTCTCGCGCATGCGCGAGTCCGACATCCAGAAGCCGCCGGGCATCGCCGAGGCGATCGACTGGGTCGCGGCGCTGGACCTGCTCGGCGTCGAGCACCTCGACGTCGCGTCCGCCGACCGCACGCTGGGCTCCGTCCTGAAGTACAGCGAGGACCAGGAGGTCGTTCGCGCGGCCGGCCTGGAGCAGCTCATCGAGGAGCGGTAGCACCGGTGGCGCAGAAGTCCCCCAACGGGGCGGACCCGGTTCCCGACTTCAAGGTCGTCGACTTCGACGTCGACCTGCCGGGTCTGGCGAGCGCGTTCAGCCAGCGCCTGCACGAGGCGGGGGTCCCCGTGACCCCGACTGCGACCGAGCAGTACGCGCGCGCGCTCAAGCTGACCAAGCCGGTCTCGCGGCGGCGCCTGTACTGCGTGACGCGGGCGATCTTCGTGACCGGCTTCACGCAGGTGCCGGCGTTCGACAAGGTCTTCGGCCAGGTCTTCGGCGGGCGCAAGAAGGTGGTCAACCCCGACGACTACGACGTCGAGATCGAGGACGAGTCCGTCGAGCAGGTCGACAGCGAGACGCCCGACGACTTCGACGATCAGAACGTCATGGAGCGCGAGGGCGGCCAGGACGCCATGCAGATGAACGCCGGCGAGGGCGAGAGCGAGGACGAGGAGGACACCGAGGAGGAGAAGCTCGTCCCGCTGCAGGAGGCCAGCGAGGAGGAGGCGCTCAGCCAGAAGAACTTCCAGGCGCTCAACGCCGAGGAGCTCGCGCTGCTCTACAAGCTCATGGTCCGCCTCCAGCTCGCCACTCCCCAGCGGGTGTCACGCCGCAAGCAGCGCGGCCGCCACGGCGAGCACATGGACATGCGCCGCACGCTGCGCAAGAGCCTGCACACCGGCGGCGACCCGATCGTGCTCGCGCGCAAGCGCCGGCGCTCGCACCCGCGCCGGCTCGTGCTGCTGTGCGACATCTCGGGCTCGATGGAGCCCTACGCGCGCGCGTACCTGCAGTTCCTGCACGCCGCCCGCGCGACGGGCCCCTACGCGGAGGCGTTCGTCTTCGCCACGCGGCTGACGCGCCTGACCAAGCAGCTGGCCGGCCGCAACCCGCAGCGCGCGATCCGCCGCGCCACCGAGGCGGCGCCCGACTGGTCCAGCGGCACGCGCATCGGCGACGCGCTCAAGGAGTTCAACGACCGCTACGGGCGGCGCGGGATGGCGCGCGGCTCGGTCATCGTGATCCTGTCCGACGGCTGGGAGCGCGGCGACCCCGACCTCGTCGGCCGCGAGATGCAGCGCCTGTCGCGCCTGGCCTACCGGATCGTGTGGGTCAACCCGCGCGTCGCCGCGCAGGGCTTCGCGCCGAAGGCCGGCGGCCTCGTCGCCGCGCTGCCGTACTGCGACGCGCTGGTCAGCGGCCACACGCTGAAGTCGCTCGAGGAGGTCGCCGACGCGATCGCGGCGCAGCGCGACCACGATCCGATGCTGGCGACGTGGAAGGTCCCCAAGCTCGACGACGAGCCCGAGGAGGACACGTGGGGCGTGGCCGGGACGACCGAGAAGCACGTCGCCATGCCCAGCGGATACGGCGCGTACAAGGGCAATACGTCCCCCGGATCGAACTCCGGAATATGACTTACGCAGGACACCCACAGGCGCGATCGGGACGGGCGCTGCGCCATGGGAGCTGTCATACTGGCGCCCGCTTGACCGGCGGCCCTGCGGGGTCGCCCGATGTTCTGGAAGGAGCGAGACTGTGCAGGTATCGGCACATATGAGGGGAGCTGTACATGGCTAGTGCGTACCGTTGTGTCTACCTGCGGGTTCACCCGACAGGGAAGTGCACGTTGAGTCTGAGCTGCGACGATGGCGGCCAGTCGGCCGCGCTCGCGGCGCTCGTGGGAGACGAGCTCGGCATGCCCGCCGGCGACGTGAAGGTCGTCCCGCAGGATCTCGACCGCTTCGGCGGCGGCCACGGCTACATCACGAGCTCGAGCGGCGGCGTGCAGAACGCCGTCCGCAAGACGTGCGCGAAGATCAAGGACAAGTCGCGCTACCTCGCGGGAGGCATGCTCGGCACGTCGCCGCAGTCGCTGAACTGGAGCGGCGACAACTTCGGCGGCAAGCGCATCGAGGAGATCGCGCTGTACGCACACGCCGGAGCCATCGAGCTGCCCGCCGGACCCGACGGGCGTCAGCTCGAGGGCTCGCTCGACGCGCAGACCACGTTCACCGACTGATCGCGGTCACATCGTCGTCGACCCACCGGCCTGCTCTGCAGGCCGGTGGTCGTTGACGGGCGTTCGGGCTAGTCGCGCTTCCAGGACCGCCTGCGCGTGCGCAGGCTGGCCATGAGCGCCACGTAGGTCGCGCCGAGCACGGGCAGGGCCATCGCGACCGTCTCCTCGAGCGGGATGCCGGCGATGTGGGCGACGATCAGGCGCACGCCCTCATCCTACCGGTCAGGGCCGTCCGGCTAGCTGAGCTTGGCCTCGACGACGACCTTGACCTCGTCGTTGACCTTCAGGGCGCCGAACAGGGCCGAATAGGGCTTGATGCCCCAGTCGGACTGCTTGACCGCCGCGCTGCCCGAGAGGGTGCCGCCGCTCTCGCTGAGATCGAACGTGACCGGCTTGGTCTTGCCGCCCATCTCGAGATCGCCGCTGACCTTCAGGCCGTCGCCGGCCTGCTCGACCGACGTCGACTGAAAGCTGATGCTCTTCTTCTTGAGGACGTCCTTGTCGATCGTCTTGCGGATGTCCGCCTTGTCGTCGTCCTTGAGCGCCTGCATGCCGCCCTTGCCCTCGCGCACGTGCAGCGAGGTCGGGTCGGCGCTGAGCTGGAGGCTCGAGTTGTCGCCGACGTCGAGCGTCGCCTCCCAGGACTGCACGTCGATGGTGAGGTCGTGGCCCGCCTTCGCGGCCGCCCCGTTTCGTCCGGTCTCGACGTGCAGAGATGCGTTGTCCGGACCGAGCTTGTATGTACCTGCCTGAATAGCCATGCGCCGATTCTATGAAGATGGTCTTTTCTTCGCGGTCCGGTCGGACCCTCGCGGGCGCGCGGACGGCGCGCGCCTGAAACTGAAATACTGCGCCGCTGCTCAGCGCCCGAGCACCCGCGTGGCGGTGGTTCGTCGCGCGCCACGGGGGTAGGCCCAAAGGTGGTACCACCCCAGCTTTTCAGACCCGACAGAGGAGAGACCACAGAATGCCCACGTTGAACGAGACGTTTTCGGTGTCGAACCCCGACTCCGCCTGGACCACCATCAGCGACCTCAACAAGCTGATCCCGTGCGTCCCCGGCGCCAAGGTCGTGTCCGCTGACAGCCCGCAGGCCGCCAAGGCCGCCATCGAGGTCAAGATGGGCTCGATGGGCATGACGTTCACGGGCCCGGTCACGATCGAGTCGGCCGACGCCGGCAGCAAGACCGTCAAGATCAAGGCCAACACACGTGAGGCCGGCGGTCAGAGCAACGCCTCGGGCGACGTCACGATCTCGCTCAGCGGGAGCAACGGCACGATCAACGCCGTGGCCAACGTGAGCGGCAAGGCCGCCTCGATGGGCGAGGGCACGATCGTCGCGGTCCTGACGCAGCTCATCAAGTCGTTCTCGGCGAACATCGCCAAGGCCTGAGCCGTTTCGCTCGGTCGGGGTGCGCTCATCGGCGCCCCGGCCGCGCTGCGCCGCACGCAGGCACGCCACGTCGACCCGCGGCCGGACGAATCGCACGGGTACCCCGGGGTAGTATCAGGGACTCGGGTCTTTGCGGGAAGGAGCGAAGCCAGTGAAGGATGTAATCGAGGACGTCGATCGCTGGGTGGCGGACGGCGCGCAGGTCGCGATCGCCACCATCACCGCGACGCGCCGGTCGGCGCCGCGTCCGCCGGGCGCGAAGATGGCGATCAACGATCGCGGCGAGGTCTCGGGCATGGTGTCCGGGGGCTGTGTGGAGGGTGCGGTCGTGGAGGTCGCCGACAAGGTCCTCAGCGGTGGTGAGCCGGAGCTCTTGACGTTCGGCATCGCCGACGAGGAGGCCTGGGACGTCGGGTTGCCGTGTGGCGGCGAGATCGACGTCTGGGTCGAGAAGTTTCAGCCGTGAGCGTCCACGAGGACTTTGCGCAGGTCGCGCGTGAGGACGGCCGCGCGGCGCTCGTGACCGTCGTGCGCGGCGAGCATCTCGGCGAGAAGCTGCTCGTGCGCGCCGACGGCACGTCGGAGGGCACGCTGGGCGATCCCGAACTCGACGCCCAGGGCCGGGCCGACGGCGAGGAGCTGCTGTGGAAGGAGAGCTCGGAGATCCGCGGCGACCTCTTCATCGACGTCACCGCGCCCGATCCGCGGATCGTGATCTTCGGCGCCGTCGAGTACGCCCAGCACCTCTCGGCACTCGCTCGCGTGTGCGGCTGGCGGCCCTACGTCGTCGACCCCCGCGCCCGGTTCGCCACCCCGGAGCGCTTCCCCGACGCGGTCGGCGTCGTGGCAGCTTGGCCGGAGGAGGCCTTCGAGCAGCTCGGCGCGCCCGACAAGGCGACGTACATCGTGATCCTGACCCACGATCCCAAGCTCGACGACGCGACGCTGCTGACGGTGCTGGCCAGCGACGTGCCGTACATCGGGGCGATGGGCTCCAAGCGCGCCCAGGCCGACCGGCGTGAGCGCCTCGTCGCCGCCGGCGTGTCAGACGAGGACCAGGCGCGCATCAGCGCCCCGGTCGGCCTGGATCTCGGCGCGACGAACGCGCGCGAGACCGCGCTGTCGATCATGGCCGAGCTGGCGGCGGTGCGTCACGGCCGCGACGGCGGCCGGCTGTGTCACTCCAAGGGCAAGGGCCGCATCCACGCCGACGCCAAGGCCAAGGCGTAACGGACAGCGCCCCGGCGAAGCACCGCGTGCCCCGGGGCTCCGGAGCACGCGGGCGCAGCCGGTCGGTCTACTTGAAGACCTTGTCGAGCAGGCCCGAGCTCGTGAGGACGTTGGCCCCCTGCTCGAGCAGCCCGCTTGCCTGATCGAGCATCTGCTTGCGCGTGTCCTCGTCAGCCGTCAGGTACGCGACGCCTGCCGCGGCGATTCCGAGCTTGGCCAGGGCGAACATCGGACGACGAGTCCCGACGAGCCCGAGAAGCTGGCTGTTGGTCGCGGCAAGCGAGTACATCGCCGGCGCGAGCTGCGCGTTGAGCTTCCTGTTTCGCATTCGCATCCCTTTCAACGCTGGTGTCCGACGTCCGAGGCCGATCGCCCGGAGCGGCATGCCGACGGCCGCACCGACCCCACCAGCGCCTGCGACGAAACCGACCGCCACGGCCGCCGAGGCCAGTACATCCTCTCGCACCGTGACCATACCGGGCTTGCCCGCGGTGGGTACCAGGGGCGCGACGGGCGTGTTCGGTGCCTGAGGCACGTCCACGGTCCCCTCGCTCTTGATGGGCTCGTCCGTCATCGCATCACCCTCATGTTCTCGCGCGCGCGGGTATAGGACGCCGGCGCGCGGCGGCTCAGTCTGCTGGCTGTGCTGCCGACCGCGGTGCAGCGGCGGTCGGGCCTAGCGGACAATCCACCTCACCACCCGAGCACCGACGAAGCCGGCGGCGACCGCCACGGGCACCTTCATTGCCGGGTCGAGCTCGTCGAACTTGGCCTTCAGCTCGCCGAGGATCTCTCCGACGTCGATCTGGGTCGGATCGATCGAACCGACCTGGTCCACGATCTCGAAGAGATCGATCGAACCGAGGGACCCGAAGATCGCTCCGGCCTTCTCGCCGATCTCCGCCACGGGCACTCCGTACGACCCGAGCTTGTCTAGCGCCTGCTCAATGGGATCCTGCGTCACCGATCGTCGGCCTGTTGTCACGCGGTTTCATCCTCCCTTTTCCGGGCTTCGGCACAGCTGCTGGTCCCGACCGCCCGTTGGTACCACGGGCGCGAGCGCGGGCACAAGGTGACGTAGACATCTAGCGCCGGGGTTGCGCGAGTGATACGACTCCCCCTGCTTGTGAGGAGAGCCGTGGCAACGCAGTTCCGACGGGAGGCTTGACGACCGAATATGTGCTTGGCGATTCCCGGTCAGATTGTTGAGGTCGTCGACGAGACCAACCGTCTCGCGAAGGTCGACGTGGCGGGCGTGCAGCGCAACGTCAACATCGGCCTGCTCGACGACGACGGCATCGGCGTCGGTCCCGGCGACTGGGTCCTCATCCACGTCGGCTTCGCGATGTCGAAGGTCGACGAGGCGGAAGCCCTCGAGACGCGCCGGATGCTCGAAAGCATGGGCGAGGACTACGAGAACGAGCTCGAAGAGCTGAAGGCGAGCATCATCGAATGAGCCGCCTGCTCGCCAACGCGGCCTCCGCCTTGGCACCAACCTGTGATTACACGACGGGCTGCATCACGTGCGGCGACGTCGCCATTCCGCTTACCGTCCTCCGCCTCGACGAAGGCAGGGGGCTCGCGCTGTGCGCTGATGACGAGGGGAACTCGGAAACGGTCGAGATAGACCTAGTCGCCCCGGTGGCGCCGGGGGACCGAGTCCTTGTTCACGCCGGCACTGCGATCGCACGGCTTACCGAGGAGGCCCCTGAATGAAGTACGTCGACGAGTTTCGCGATCCTGCGCTCGGTGAGGTGCTGGCGGGCGAGATCCTTGGTCTGGTGGAGCCTGGCCGTCATTACAAGTTCATGGAGGTTTGCGGCGGTCATACGCATTCGATCTATAAGTACGGGATCGATGATCTGTTGCCGGCGAACGTCGAGCTGGTGCATGGGCCGGGTTGTCCGGTCTGCGTG
>JAUXSD010000034.1 GCA_030681525.1 Solirubrobacteraceae bacterium | reverse complement strand
CGACGATGCCCTGCACGCGCAGGCAGCGCTTGCCGCTGACGAGCTCGTCGTACTCCTCGCCCAGGCGCTTGCGCGCGCGAAACAGCGTGCTCTCGACCGCGGGGCGCGTCATGCCGAGGCGCTCGCCGATCTCGCGGTAGGAGAGCCCCTCGAACTCGCGCATCACGAGGATGTCGTGATGGACCGGCGAGAGGCCGCCGAAGGCGCCGCGCAGGTTGTCGAAGGCGAGCTTGCCCTCGACGGCGGCATCGGGCGTGGGGCGCGGCTCGGCCAGGCGGCCGTGCTCGGCGACGCCGGCCTGGTCGTGCGCGTCGAGCGACACCTCGGCCATGTTGCGCCCGCGGCGGTAGGCGTCGATGCACTTGTTCTTGGCGATCTCGTAGATCCAGGGCCGGAAGAGGATCTCGCGGTCGTCGTCGGTGCGCAGGCGCCGCAGCGCCGACATGAAGACCTCCTGCGTGATGTCCTCGGCGCGGCCGTGGTCGCGGACCATCCCGCCGACGTAGGCGGTGATCCGCGGCTGGTAGCGCAGGAAGAGCGTCTCGAAGGCGCGGTCGTCCCCGGCGCGCACCGCCGCAACCAGATCGAGATCGTCCATCTCTCGATCGGCGGGTCCGACGGCGACTGCCAAGGCAGACATGACTCCCTATCCCTCCGCTGGAACTGACTTCTGCGCGGGCCGGCGTCCGAGCCGGGGGTTCCGCGACAGCCGCTGAACTGTAGCGTTCATCCCGGTGCTCGACAACATCCTGGCCCACCTCGACGAGTTGCTCTCACCCGCAGCGTTTCACGACTACGGACCGAACGGCTTGCAGGTACCCGGTCCGCGCGAGGTACGCACGGTGGTGACCGGCGTCTCGGCCGGCGCGGAGCTCTTCGAGCGGGCCGCCGAGCTCGGCGCCGATCTCGTGATCGTCCACCACGGCCTGTTCTGGAACGGCGCTCCGCTGGCGCTGTCGGCGTCGGCGAAGCGCCGCCTGCAGCTGCTCTTCGACCACGGCATGGCGCTGGCGGCCTACCACCTGCCGCTCGACGGCCACCCCGACGTGGGCAACAACGCGCTGATCGCCGCGGGCCTGGGCTGCGAGACCCACGAGCCCTTCGCGCTGCACCGCGGCTCGGCGATCGGCGTGGCGGCCCGCTTCGCCGGCGAGGGGCTGCCGGCCGCCGAGCTCGTCGATCGCGTGCAGCGGCTGACGGGCCGCGAGCCGCTCACGTTCCTCGCCGGCCCCGAGCGCGTGCGCTCGATCGCGATCGTCTCGGGATCGGGGTCGGACTACCTCGGCGACGCCGTTGCGGGGGGCCACGACGCGTTCCTGACGGGCGAGCCCGCGGAGCGCGTCATGACCCACGCGCGCGAGGAGGGCATCCACTTCATCGCCGCCGGCCACTACGCGACGGAGACGTTCGGCGTCCGCCGGCTGGGTGATCTTCTGGCCGAACGGTTCGGAATTCGCCATGAATTCGTCGAGATTCCGAATCCGATCTAGCAATTCGCGTTGAGCCCGTCTACCCGGGGTGATACAAGGTGGGGGTGCCTTAATCCACACCAGGAGGGTCTCTGCCGATGCCCAATCACCTCACCCCCACCGAACTCGCTCGCGAAGCCGGACTCGACCGCCGCGACGTGATCTCCAAGTGCATGGAGCTGGGGGTACCGATCTTCCAGGGCAGAATCGACAAGTCGCTCTTCCTGACGAGCCTCGAAGTCGAGCAGCGTGAGCGCGAGCCGGCCAAGCTCTAGCGCTCCACCACCCAACTTCTTGCCGGATGCGCCCGCGGACCTCGCGGGCGCACCGCGTTCAGGGCCTGGGAGTCTCGGGCGGCCCTAGCCGCGCTGGCTCTCGTCGGCGGACTGGCGTAGCAGCGCGCCGGTCGTCTGCTCGAGGATCTTGCGCCAGGCGCGCGTGCGACCCTGCTCGGCCTCGAAGTGCTTCATGACGTTGCGCACCCGCGTGGCCGAGATCTGGATGCCATGGCGCCGGCAGATCTCGCGGAAGCGGGGATAGGCGAAGGCCAGCTGCGACGTGACCGACTGGAAGCCGTGGCGCGCGATCTCGACCTGTGAGGTGTAGTTCATGATCGAGGTCTGGAACATCAGCTCGTCGTCGGGCTCGGGCTCGATGAGGATGATGTCCACCCCGGGGTAGCGCTGCTCCCACTGGCGGGCCATCTCGTGCAGCCGCTGGTAGGCGACCATCTTGAACGCCTGATAGCCGATCTGCGGAAAGCCCATGTCGCTGACGTGGCGCGTGCGGGTACCGCCCAGCGTCCGGATCTTCGTCTTGAAATCGTTGACGTACGGGACGAGCGGGTTGACCACGACGATGAACTTCGCACCGTTGTCGACGGCGATGTCGAGGTTCGTCGTCGAGACGATCCCGCCGTCGACCAGCTCGCGGTCGCGCACCTTGACGGGCGAATAGACCATCGGCAGCGCGGTCGAGGCGCGGACGGCCGTCGAGATCGGGACGTCGTCCCAGCCCTCGGCGCCGAAGACGATCCGCTCGCAGGTGTCGAGGTCGGTCGCGGTGATGTACAGCTCGGGGCCGACGAGGCGGAAGTCGTCGCTGCGCGCCGGGTCGCCGGTCAGCACCTTGTGCAGGTAGCGCTCGACCCCGGCGCCGGAGTACGCCCCCGACGGCAGGCCCTCGGCGAGCCCGAGCACGAGGTCCATCGCCGACACCTGGCCGAGGTTGCCGGCCATGCCGCGCAGCAGCTGGGCGGTGCGCAGCGGAAGCGTCAGCGCGCTGCGGGCGAAGCCCCCGATGTTCGGGCGCAGGAGGTTGCCGAGGTCGAGCTCGGGAAATGACGTCGGCCGCTGGTGGTCGACCACGCGCATCATCTCCGCGGGCGTCACGCCGTTGGCGACCATCGAGGCGACGAACGAGCCGGCGCTCGTGCCGACGTAGACGTCGAAGTCGTTGACGGTCCGGTTGACCGTGAGCAGGTCGAGCGCCCGTAGCGCGCCGATCTCGTAGACGCCGCCCGTGAAGCCGCCGCCGCCGAGCACGAGCGCGGTCTTCGAGCGCTTGCGTCGCGCGCGGGCGCCGGCGTCGGTCCGGTCCGCGGGCTCGAGCTTGACGACGTCGCCCATCGAG
Organism: Solirubrobacteraceae bacterium; assembly: GCA_030681525.1. GTDB lineage: Bacteria > Actinomycetota > Thermoleophilia > Solirubrobacterales > Solirubrobacteraceae > CADCVQ01. Next base: position 13,878 of record JAUXSD010000034.1, on the reverse strand, counting down.
GCATTCTACGGGGCACCGGCCCCGAATCTGGACGTCCAGCGCATCGGCGGCCGTCGGGGGTTGTTGTGTACCGGGCATGCGAAGGGTCATTGCCACGCTGCTCGCGCTCGCCGCGATGCTCGCAGGCGCCGCTCCGGCGGCTGCGATCAGCGACTCCGGGCTGAAGTCGGCGATCTCCCGTGAGATGCGCAAGGCGCCCGTCGCGTCGGGCGCCTACGTGCGCGACATGAACACCGGCGCCGAGCTGTACGCCCGGCGCGAGAACGCCGTGCGGATCCCGGCCTCGGTCGAGAAGCTCTTCACAACGTCGACCGCCCTGCTGCGCCTCGGCCCATCGGCCACGCTGACGACGCGGGCCGTCATGGCGCCCGACGCCATCGTCGAGCCCGGCGGCACGCTGCGCGGCGATCTCGTGCTCGTCGGCGGCGGCGATCCCTTCTTCGGTGACGCGTCCGCCGCGCGGCTCGCGCGGGCGATCCGGGCGGCCGGGGTCCGCCGTATCGCGGGTTCGGTCGTCGGCGACGAGAGCGCCTTCGACCGCCGCCGCGCGAGCTGCTGCGCGGGCTACGACCCGGATCTCGGCGGCGTCCTGAGCGCGCTGGCGTATGACCGCGGGATCTTCCGCGGACGGGCCCGGATGGACGCGGCGAGGTTCGCCGCCCAGCGCTTCGCCGCCCAGCTCAAGGCGGCCGGCGTCACGGCGACGGGCAAAAGCCGCAGCGGCCCGGCCCCGGACGCCGCGACCACGCTCGCGTTCGTCGAGTCGCTGAGGATCGGCGAGATGGCGCGCTACATCAACGTCCCCTCGAACAACTTCGCCTCCGAGATGCTGTTCCGCGAGCTCGGCGCGCGCTACCGCGACGCCGGGACGCGCGCCGCCGGCGCCGATGTGGTGCGCGACACGCTCGACGACTTCGGGGTGAGGCCGAAGATCGTCGACGGCTCCGGCCTGTCGCGCTCCAACCGCGCGACGCCGCGCCAGGTCGTTCGCCTGCTCGAGCGCATGCACAACCAGGACATCGCGCAGAGCTTCCGCGGATCGCTCGCGGTGACCGGGGCCACCGGCACCGTCAAGGCGCGCATGCGCCGCACCGCGGCCGCGGGACGCTGCGACGTCAAGACCGGCACGCTGCGGCTCGTCAGCGCGCTGGCGGGCTACTGCCGCACGGCGGACGGGCGTGACATCGGCTTCGCGCTGATGTTCAACAAGGCCAACATCCCGGCGGCGAAGGCGCGCGAGGACCGCATCACGGTCGCGATTGCCCGTTTGGGCTGACCGCACCAAAGATTGGCTTTTTGGATTCGGGTCGGGCAGACTGGCGCCCTTCTCCGACCCGAAAGGACTCCGATGACCGCAATGAAGGACCGTTGCAGCAGGCGGTTGGTGCTCTCCGCGATCGTGGCCGTGGCCACCGGCGCCTTCGTGGCGGGGTGCGGCGACGACGACGAGGACTCGGCCTCCAGCGAGGCCGCCAAGCCGATCAGCTTCCAGATCACCGCCACCGCCGAGGGCACGAAGAAGAAGGCGCTGGAGTTCCCGTCCTCGATCAAGGCGGGCCTGGTGGACGTCACGCTGCGCAACGACGACGAGGCCCCGCGCTCGGCCCAGATCATCCGCGTCGAGGGCGATCACACCGTCGACGACGTGCTGAAGATCGTCGACGCCGAGGAGGCCGCGAAGATCCCGAGCTGGATGCAGGACGGCGGCGGCCTGGGCACCGTCGCGCCCGGCGCGACCGCGACGGCGACGCAGGTCCTGGCGCCCGGCAAGTACGTCGTCTGGGACGACGAGGGCGGAGACGAGGGGCCGAGCAACAGCGAACTCGGCGCGAAGGGCGAGTTCACGGTCACCGGCCCGGCGGTCGACGCCGAGCTGCCGGCGCGGGATGCGACCGTCACCGCCACCGATGAGGGCGAGGGCGAGGACAAGACGTACGACTTCGAGTTCGCGGGCCTCAAGGCCGGGACGAACGAGGTGCGCTTCGAGAACACCGGCGACGAGCTGCACCACGCGCTCTTCTTCCCGATGCGCGAGGGCGTCACGATCAAGGAGGTCGAGGACGCTTTCGCCGCGGAGGAGGAGCCCGAAGGGCCGCCGCCGGTCGACTTCGAGCAGGGCGTCGGCACGACCGTCATCGACGGCGGCATCGCGCAGAACATCTCGCTGGACCTCAAGGCCGGCAAGTACGCGGTCGTCTGCTTCATCAGCGACCGCGAGGGCGGCCCGCCGCATGCCGCCAAGGGCATGCTCAAGGAGCTGACCGTCGAGTAGGCCGACGCTTCGGCGCGCGGGGCTGCCACCGGCAGCCCCGCCACGTCGACGGTGGCGGCTGGCGCCGGGCGATCGCGTCGGGGACACTGGTGTGACCTCCGACCGAAGGACCTCGATGACCGCAACGAAGAGGCGTCCCAGCAGGCGCGCGATGCTCGGCTCGTGCGCTGCCGTCGCCCTGACGGCGCTCGCCGCCGGGTGCGGTGGCGACGATGACAAGCCCGACGCGGCGCAGACCGAACCCAGCAAGCCTGCGCGATTTGCGATCACGGCCACGGCGGAGGGCAAGACGCGAAAGGCGATGACGTTTCCGTCCAGCGTCAAGGCCGGTCTCGTCACGATGACCCTGACCAACTCCGACACGGTCCCGCGCTCGGCGCAGCTGCTGCGCATCGTCGGCGACCACTCGGTCGACGAGGTCGTCGAGGTCGTCACCGGCGACGGCGAGGAGATCCCGACGTGGGTGCAGGACGGCGGCGGGGTGCCGGCCGTCGAGCCGGGAGCGAGCGGGAGCGCGTCGCAGGTGCTGGCACCCGGTCGCTACGTGCTCCTCGACGACGACGGGGCGGGCGAGGGCGACGACGCGAAGAGCCACGCCGAGCTCGGTGCCACGGGCGAGTTCGAGGTCACCGGCGAGCGCTCACGCGCGCGGCTGCCCGCGGTCGCGGCGACGATCACCGCCGAGGACGCCACCGAGGGCCGCACGAAGACCTACGGCTTCCGGTTGGAGGGGCTCAAGGCCGGGACGAACCAGGTGCACTTCCAGAACACGGGCGCGGAGCTGCACCATGCGCTGTTCGCGCCGCTGCGCAGGGGCGCGACGCTCGCCCAGGCCGAGCAGCTGTTCACGTCGAGCCGGACGCCCAGCGGGCCGCCGCCGGTCGACTTCTCCAAGATCTCCGGGACGAAGGTCATCGACGCCGGGATCGAGCAGAACGTCACGCTCGAGCTCGCCGCCGGACGCTACGCCGTCATCTGCTTCATCAGCGACCGCGAGGGCGGCAAGTCGCACGTCGAGAAGGGCATGATCGAGGAGGTCATGGTCGAGTAGGCGGCAGCGCGCTCGGCGGCGGGGCCCCGTGCGGCAGCAGCGCGAGCAGCCCCGCCTCGTCGAGCACCGGGACGCCGAGCCGCTCGGCCTTCTCGAGCTTCGACCCCGGCGAGGCGCCTGCGACGACGTAGTCGGTCTTCCGCGACACGCCTGACGTCACACGGCCCCCGGCTCCCTCGATGCGCTCGGTCGCCTCCTCGCGCGTGAGGTCGGGCAGTGTGCCGGTCAGCACGAACGTCTTGCCGGCCAGCGGGCCCTCCCCCGGCGGCGGGCCCTCGAGCGCCATGCTCACGCCGACCGCGCGCAGGTCCTCGATCAGCGCGCGCATCTGCCCGCCGGCGAGCTGCTCGTGGATCTTCTCGGCCATCTTCGGGCCGACGCCGGGCGTCTGCTCGATGTCCTCGGCGCTCGCGGCCAGCAGCGCGTCGATCGAGCGGAAGCGCTGGGCGAGGTTGCGTCCGGTGACGAAGCCGACCTCCTCCAGGCCCAGCGCGAACAGCACGCGCCCGAACGGGCGCTCCCGGGAGTCGGCGACGTTCTGCACCGTGCGGTTGGCCGAGATCTCACCGTAGCGATCGAGCTCCATGAGCTGCTCGGCGGTGAGGCGATAGAAGTCGGCGGCCGTGGTCACCAGGCCCGCCTGCTGAAGCTGGCTGACCTGCTTCTCGCCGAGGCCGTCGATGTCCATCGCCCCGCGCGAGACGAAGTGCTTGAGCAGTTGCCACTGGCGCTCGGGGCACAGGCGGTTCGGGCACTTCGTGAAGACCGAGTCGGGCGGCTTGACGGTCTTCGTGCCGCACGTGCGGCAGTGCTCGGGCGGGCGCGGCGGATCGGCGCGGTCGGGGCGCTCCACCGCGTGCGGGGCGGGCGAGAGCACCTGCGGGATGACATCGCCGGCGCGCAGCACGATGACCTCGTCGCCGACGCGCAGATCCTTGCGCGCGAGATCCTCCTCGTTGTGCAGCGTCGCGAGCTTGACGGTCACGCCGCCGACGTGGACGGGCTCGAGGATCGCGAACGGATGCAGGTCGCCGAACTTGCCGACGTTCCACATGACGTCCTTGAGGGTCGTCACCTTCGTCGTCGGCGGGAACTTCCAGGCGATCGCCCAGCGCGGGTCGCGCCCCACGACGCCGAGGCGCCGCTGCAACTCGAGGTCGGAGACCTTCACGACCACGCCGTCGATCTCGAAGTCGAGGTTGCCGCGGCGCTCCTGCCAGGCCAGGCACTGCGCGACGACCTCGTCCTCGGACTCCAGGCGCTGCACGTCGGCGTTGACGCGAAAGCCGTGCTCGCGCAGCCACTCCAAGGCCTCCCAGTGCCCCGCGAACCGCAGGCCGTCGACGCGGCCGATCCCGTAGCTCCACATCGACAGCGGGCGGTCCTTGGCGAGCTTGGGGTCGAGCTGGCGAATCGTGCCCGCGGCGGCGTTGCGCGGGTTCATGAACGTCGACAGGCCGGCCTCGGCGCGGCGCTCGTTGAGCCCGGCGAAGTCCTTCAGCGACATGTAGATCTCGCCGCGCACCTCGAGCACGGGCGGCGCGTCGTCGATCCTCAGCGGGATCGTGGGGATCGTGCGCAGGTTGTGCGTGACGTCCTCGCCGATCTCGCCGTTGCCGCGGGTCGCGCCCTGGACGAAGATGCCGTCCTCGTAGCGCAGCGAGATCGCCAGGCCGTCGATCTTCGGCTCGCAGACGAACTCGAACGCCGGGTCGTCGATTCCCTCGCGCGCGAGGTGCGCGCGCATCCGCGCCACCCAGGCGCGCAGCTCCTCCTCGCTGCGCGCGTTGGCCAGCGACAGCATCGGGATCTCGTGGCGGACCTTCGGCAGCGACGAGACCGGCTCGCCGCCGATCCGCTGCGTCGGGGAGTCCGGGGTGACGAGCTCGGGGTGCGCCGCCTCGATCGTGCGCAGCTCGTCGAGCAGCGCGTCGTACTCGTCGTCGCCGAGCTCGGGATCGTCGAGGACGTAGTAGCGATAGCCGTGGTGGTGCAGCTGGTCGCGCAGCTCGGCGGCGCGTGCCTCGACCGTCATGCTCAGTGCTCCTCCACCTCCTCCGCCGCCGGGGCCAGCAGCCGGCCGAGGTCGTGGCGCTCGAGCGCGTCCATCCCCGCCGCGTCGGTCAGGTCGAAGTGCAGCGGGGTGACCGCGATGTCGCCGGCCGCGACGGCGGCGAGGTCGGTACCCGGCTCGTCGTGGAAGCCGTGGTCGCGCCCGTAGACCCAGTAGCGACGGCGCGGGCGCTCCGCTGCGCTCTCGGACTCGTGCAGCGTCAGCTCGTCGCGGTAGATCCGCTTGCCCAGGCGCGTGACCTGCACGCCGGCCGCGTCGCCGGCCGGGCAGTTGACGTTCAGCAGCGTCCCCCTGGGCAGCGGGACGTCGTGGATCTCCTCGACGACGCGCGCCACGAAGCGGGCGCCCTCGTCGAAGTCGAAGCTGTCGGAGAGGCGGAAGTCCATCTCGCGCGCGGAGGATTGCTGGGAGACGGCGATCGCCGGCAGGCCGAGGACGACGCCCTCCAGCGCGGCCGCGACGGTGCCGGAGTACGTGATGTCGTCGCCGAGGTTGGCGCCGTGGTTGATGCCCGAGACGATGAGCTCGGCCTCGAAGCCCTCGACAAGGCCGAGGTTGGCGAGGCGTACGCAGTCCACCGGCGTGCCGTCGGTCGCGTAGCCCGTGGTGCCGTCGTCGAAGGCGATCTCCTCGACCCAGAGCGGGCGCATCGTGGTGATCGAGCGCGCCATCGCGGAGCGGTTTCCGTCGGGCGCGATGACGACGAGCTCGATGTCCGGCACGTGTAGCAGGGCGCGGCGCAGCGTCTGCAGGCCGTCGGCTTCGATCCCGTCGTCGTTGGTCAGCAGCACCCTCATGGCGTGGCGTCGAGGATAGTCACGGGGCCGGTGGATACCCGACGCTCGCCAGCGCGAGGCCGTGCGGCGCGGCGGTCGGCCCGGCCTGCGCGCGCGGCGCTCCGCGCAGCAGCGCCGTGAAGTCCTCGAGCGTGCGCCGGCCGGAGGCCACCTCCAGCATCGTGCCGACGAGGATGCGGTTCATCGAGCGCATGAACGTGTCGGCCGTGATCCAGAACTCGAGCAGGTCGCCGTCGGCCCGCCACTCGGCCGTCCGGATGATGCGCTCGAAGCGCGTGTGGTAGCTGTCGGTCGGCGTGAAGGCCGTGAAGTCGTGCTCGCCGGACAACGCCGCGGCACACGCTTCGAGTGCCGCGTGGTCGAGGTCCCAGCCGTGCCACAGCGCCCGCCCGTCCCACCACACCGACCGCGCGCGGCGGTGCAGCACTCGATAGCAGTACGTCCGCGCGATCGCGTCGTGGCGCGCGTCGAAGCCGTCGGCCGCCGGGTTGCAGTCGAGCACGGCCACGTCGCGCGGCAGCAGCGCGTTGAGCCGCTGTGGGTCGACCGCCTCATGCTCGTAGGAGCACACCTGCCCCCACGCGTGCACGCCGCGGTCGGTGCGCCCCGCCACGACGACGCGGACCTCGACCTCGCGCAGCACCGTGCACAGCGCCCGCTCGACCTCGTCCTGCACGGTGCGCTGACCGGGCTGGCGCGCCCAGCCGGCGAACGCCGTTCCGTCGTACTCCAGGACCATCCGGCTCGTCACGTCGTGCACCCTAAGGGCGCGGCGTGTGCTGTCGCACATCGCGCACGTCTCATGCGCGGGTGCCGGCCCTCACGGCACAACCGTCAGGCCGCCGCCATCTGGTTTGAGGGAGCCTGAAGTTGGTGGCGGTGGCCGTTCGGCCAGGGCCGGCGACTCGAACACCTCCGCCGCAGACTGCTAGCAGGTGCTAGCACAGGGCTAGCACCTGCTAGCAGTTCGCCGGAGAGGGTGCCGCGTGCGGCCCAAGAAGGGGCGAGCGCCGCAGCCGGACAGCACCGCCGGACAGCACCGCCGGACCCGGACCACCCGCCGGTACCGCGTCAACTCACACACCCTCGGAGATGCAGTTCACCCGGCGCCTCGTTCAACGCGGCGCGCAGCGCAGTCCGCGAAGGACGCCGCGAACTAGACGAGCTCGAGGTAGACCATCTCGGTGGAATCGCTCCGCCGAGGGCCCAGCTTCAGGATGCGGGTGTAGCCGCCCGGCCGCTCCGCATACCGCGGCGCGACCTCGGCGAACAGCGTGTGCACGACGAACTTGTCCTGTCCGAGCGTCGACAGCGCCTGACGGCGCGCATGCAGGTCGCCGCGCTTGGCCAGCGTGATGAGCTTCTCGATCTCCGGCTTGACGGCCTTGGCCTTCGCCTCGGTCGTCTTGATGCGCTCGTGCTCGATGACCTCCTTGCAGAGGTTCATCAGCAGCGCCTTGCGGTGCGAGGACGAGCGGCTGAGCTTGTTGCGGGTCTTCTGGTGGCGCATGGTCGGTCGCCGAGTCTAGTCGTCGCGGAGACCGAGACCGCGGTTGTGCAGCGTCTCGATCACCTCGTCGATGGACTTCTTGCCGAAGTTCGGGATCGCGTTGAGCTCGCCCTCGGACTTGGAGATGAGGTCGCCCACGGTCTGGATCCCGGCCCGCTTGAGGCAGTTGTAGGAGCGCACGCCGAGCTCGAGCTCCTCGATGAGGATGTCGTGCATCGGGCCGGCCGACGCCCCGCCGCCCGCGGCGCCCGCGAGCGTGCCGTGGCCGTTGGTGCCCTCGAGCTGGCCGCCGGGACCGGCGCGCAGCTCCTCGATGCGGTCGGCGTCGGTGAAGATCGCCAGCTGGGCGATGAGGATCTCCGCCGCCTCGCGCAGCGCGGCCTGCGGGTCGATCGACCCGTCGGTCTCGATGTCGAGCGTGAGCTTGTCGAAGTCCGTGCGCTGACCGACACGGGCGGGCTCGACGCCGTAGGCGACGCGCCGCACCGGCGAGAAGATCGAGTCGATCGGGATGACGCCGATGGGCTGGTCGGGCGACTTGTTGTCCTCGGACTGGCGGTAGCCGCGGCCGCGGCCGACCGTGAGGTACAGCTCGAGCTTGGTCTTCTTCTCGAGCGTCGCGATGTGGACGTCGGGGTTGAGGACCTCCACGCCCGCGGGCAGGTCGATGTCCTTCGCGGTGATCTCGCCCGGGCCCGTGACGACGAGCGGGGCCTCGACCTCGGTCGCGTCGGAGTGCATCCGGCAGACGATGCCCTTGAGGTTCAGGACGATGTCGGTGACGTCCTCCTTGACGCCCTTGATCGTCGAGAACTCGTGGGCGACCCCCTCGATGCGCACGCTGGTCACGGCGGCGCCGGCGAGCGAGCTCAGCAGCACTCGCCGCAGCGAGTTGCCGAACGTGTAGCCGAAACCACGGTCGAGTGGCTCGATCGTGAACGAGCCGCGGTTCTCCTCGACCGTCTCACTGGTAATTCGGGGAACTTGGAAGTCGAGCATCGGGGTCCTAACGTCGGGGTGTCACTGGGGGGTGCCGCTGTGCGCTTGTGCATCCGTGCGCGCACGGCAAGGCGGGGAAAGCGGGGTTACTTCGAGTAGAGCTCGACGATGAGCTGCTCCTGAACCGGAGCAGCGATCTCCCTGCGCTCGGGCTTGCGCAGCACCTTCGCGGTCAGGGAGTCATGGTCGGCCTGCAGCCACGCGGGGACCTGAGCGGTCAGCTCGGTGGCGTCACGGATGAGTGCCTCGACCGGGGTGCCGGCCTTGACGGCGATGACGTCGCCCTCACGCACCTGGTAGCTGGGGATGTCCACGCGGCGGCCGTTGACCGTCCAGTGGCCGTGGCGGATGAACTGGCGCGACTGGCTGCGCGAGCCGGCGAAGCCGAGGCGCACGAGGACGTTGTCCAAGCGCGACTCGAGGATCCGCAGCAGGTTCTCGCCGGTGATGCCCTCCTGGCGAGAGGCCTTGGCGTAGTAGATGCGAAACTGCTTTTCGAGCACGCCGTAGTAGCGGCGGGCCTTCTGCTTCTCGCGCAGCTGGACGCGGTACTCGGACTGCTTCTGGCGTCCGCGGCCGTGGTCGCCCGGCGGGTACGCGCGACGCTCGACGCCGCACTTGTCGGTCAGGCAGCGCTCGCCCTTGAGAAAGAGCTTCTGGCCCTCACGCCGGCACTGCTTGCAGGATGGTCCGGTGTCACGTGCCATGGATCAGACCCTCCGCCGCTTGCGGGGACGGCAGCCGTTGTGTGCCTGCGGGGTGACGTCCTTGACGCCGGTGACCTCGAGGCCGGCGGCCTGCAGCGAGCGGATCGCGGTCTCGCGGCCCGAGCCGGGACCCTTGACGAAGACCTCGACCTTCTGCAGGCCCTGGTCGATGCCCTTGCGCGCCGCGGCATCGGCCGTGACCTGCGCAGCGAACGGCGTCGACTTGCGCGAGCCCTTGAAGCCGGCGCCGCCGGCCGATTCCCACGCGATCACGTTGCCGTGCGGGTCGCACAACGACACGATCGTGTTGTTGAACGAGGTCTTGATGTGGGCCTGGCCGATCGGGATGTTCTTCTTCGGCTTACGACGGCCACGCTGAGGTCGCTTGGGAGCAGGCAAACTGGGTCCTTTACTTCTTCGTGGCCTTCTTCTTGCCGGCTACCTGCATGCGCTTGGGCCCCTTGCGCGTGCGGGCATTCGTCTTGGTGTTCTGCCCGCGCACGGGCAGGTTGCGGCGATGGCGCATACCGCGGTAGCAGCCGATCTCCATGCGGCGCTTGATGTTCTGCGAGCGCTCGCGCCGCAGGTCGCCCTCGACCGTGAGGTCGTCGATCGCCTCGCGCAGACGGGCGACCTCGTCCTCGGTGAGGTCGCGGACCTTGCGGTCGGGCTCGATGTTCGTCGCCTTGAGGATCTCGTTCGCCGTCGGGCGCCCGACGCCGTAGATGTAGGTCAGGCCGATCTCGGCGCGCTTGTTGAGGGGGATGTTGATGCCGGCGATGCGTGCCATCGACTACCCCTGACGCTGCTTGTGACGCGGATTGGAGCAGATCACCAGGACCGCACCGTGGCGGCGGATGATCTTGCACTTTTCACACATCGGCTTGACCGACGGACGTACCTTCATGAGCCCCTTCTGGCAGACGTGAGGAAACGCGCGCAGGACAACATCTGTCCCGCCGCGAGCGCGACCAATGAGGGTAGCAAAGCCGAAACGGCCTACCGCGGGGTCATTCTCAGGCGGCGGCTTCGTGCCACGGCGTCAGGATGCTGGGTCCGTCGGCGGTGATCGCGATCGTGAATTCGAAGTGCGCCGCGAGCGATCCGTCCTGCGAGTAGATCGACCAGTGGTCCTCCCCCATGCGCACGGCGTGGCGCCCGGTGGTGACCATCGGCTCGATCGCGAAGACCATCCCCTCCTCGAGCTTGATGCCCTTTCCGGCGGGCCCGTAGTTGGGGATCTGCGGGTCCTCGTGCATGTCGCGGCCGATGCCGTGGCCGACCAGCGAGCGCACGACCGACAGGCCCTGCGCCTCGACGACCTCCTGCACGGCGTGCGACACGTCGCCCAGGCGGTTGCCGACACGGCACTGCTCGGCGGCGTGCAGCAGCGAGGCGGCGGTCGTGTCGAGCAGCTTGCGCGCCGTCGACGAGATCGAGCCGACCGCGAAGGTCCGCGCCGCGTCGGCGACCCAGCCGTCGAGGATCACCCCGCAGTCGACCGACAGCACGTCGCCCTTGCGCAGCGCGTAGGGCCCGGGGATGCCGTGCACGACCATCGAGTTGGGCGAGGTGCACAGCGAACCGGGAAAGCCGCGGTAGCCCTTGAACGCCGGCGTGGCGCCCTGCGAGCGGATGAACTTCTCGGCCGCCGTGTCGAGCTCCTTCGTCGTCACGCCGGGGCGGATCTTGCGCTCGACGAGCTGCAGGGTGCGGACGAGGATGTCGCCCGCGGCGCGCATCTTGTCGATCTGCTCAGGGGTCTTCTTGACGATCGCCACCTGCGGGCCCTACAGCTCGTCCTCGAGGCGCAGCGTCGCGATCGTGGCGCGGATGTGGTCGTGCACCTCGGTCGGCGTGCGCGTGCCGTCGAAGCGCCGCAGCAGGCCGCGCTTGTCGTAGAAGTCCACGAGCGGCTCGGTGGCGGCGTGGTAGACGTCCAGGCGGTTGGCGATCGTCTCGGGCTTGTCGTCGTCGCGCTGGACGAGCCGCGAGCCGTCGATGTCGCAGCGCCCCTCGTGCTTGGGCGGGTCGAACTCGACGTGGTAGACGCGCCCGGTCTTCACGCTCACGCGGCGACCAGACAGCCGTCGCTGGACCTCCTCGTCGGGCACGTCGATGAGGATCACCGCGGTCAGGCGCCGGTCGGCGGCCTGCAGGCCCTCCTCGAGCGCCTCGGCCTGCGGGATCGTGCGCGGGAAGCCGTCGAGCAGGAAGCCGTCGCGCGCGTCGGCGCTGCCGAGCGCCTCGAGGATCACGCCGGTGATGACCTCGTCGGGCACGAGCTCGCCCTTGTCCATGTAGCCCTTGGCCTGCTTGCCGAGCAGCGTCTCGTCGCGGATCGCCCCGCGCAGGATGTTGCCGGTCGCGATGTACGGCAGGTTGAAGTCGTCGGTGAGACGCTCGGCCTGGGTGCCCTTGCCGGCGCCCGGCGGTCCGAGGAGGATGAGGTTGAGCTCGCTCGACATCGCGGGTCGTGAGACTACTGGGGCGCGCTGGCCGACGAGCGGATCCGGCCGGCGCAGCGGACGGCGTTACTTGAGGAAGCCCTCGTAGTTGCGCATCATCAGCTGCGCCTCGAGTTGCTTCATCGTGTCCAGCGCGACGCCGACGACGATGAGGATCGACGTGCCGCCGAAGAAGAAGTTGGCGCTCGTCTGGTTGATGAGGATCGTCGGCATCGCCGCGACCGCGGCGAGATACAGCGCACCGGGGAACGTCAGGCGCGCCAGCACGCGATCGAGGAACTCGGCCGTCGGCCGGCCCGGTCTCACCCCGGGGATGAAGCCGCCGTACTTCTTGAGGTTGTCGGCCTGGTCGACGGGGTTGAACGTCACCGCCGTGTAGAAGTACGTGAAGAGGATGATGAAGATCGACTCGCCGACGATGTAGGCCCAGCCGTTGGGCCCGAAGAAGGCGGCGAAGTCGCGGCCCAACTCGTTGTTCATGAGCTGCCCGACGGTCGGCGGGAAGGCCATGATCGAGGCGGCGAAGATGACCGGGATGACGCCGGCCATGTTGACGCGCAGCGGCAGGTAGGTCTGGCCGCCCTGCGTCATGCGGCGGCCGATCACGCGCTTGGCGTACTGGATCGGGATCCGCCGCTGGCCCTCCTGCACGAAGACGATGGCCGCGATCACCGCCAGCGCGATGAACGGCATCATGACCTTGAAGACCGGGTCCGAGCTCGTCGCCCAGGCCTGGACGCCGTTGGGCAGGCCGGCCACGATCGACGCGAAGATCATCAGCGAGATGCCGTTGCCGATGCCGCGCTGCGTGATCAGCTCGCCCATCCACATGACGAGCACGCAGCCCGTCGTCAGCGCGAGCACGATCATGAACACGCGCCCGGCGGTGAAGTCCTCGATGATCGGCTGGCCGGCGCTGGCGGTGAAGGAGCGAAACAGGAACACGTAGCCGATCGCCTGGCCGAAGGCGAGGCCGACCGTCAGGTAGCGCGTGTACTGCGTGATCCGCTGCTGCCCGACCTCACCCTCCTTCTGCAGCTTCTCCAGCGACGGCACGACGACCGTCAGCAGCTGCAGGATGATCGAGGCCGTGATGTAGGGCATGATCCCCAGCGCGAACAGGGCGATCCGCGACAGCGCGCCGCCGCTGAAGAGGTTCAGGAAGCCGAGGATGCTCGAGCCGCTGAACGACTCGCTGACCGCCTTGACGGCCGCGACGTCGATCCCGGGCACCGGGATGTGGGCGCCCAGGCGGTACAGCGCGAGGATGAATGCCGTGATCGCAAGCTTCTTGCGAATTTCGGCGACCTTGAAGGCCGTGAGGATCGTGGCGAGCACGACGGGTTAGGTTAGTCGTCAGTCAGCGACGGTATGACAGGTCCCGCCGGCGGCCTCGATCGCGTCGCGCGCGCTGGCGCTGAAGCGATGGGCGTGCACGGTGAGCGGCTTGGAGATCGCGCCCTTGGCGAGGACCTTGATCTGGACGTCCTTGCGCGTGGCCAGGCCCTTGGCCTTCATCGCCTCGATCGTGACGTCGTCGCCCTTGTCGAAGCGGCGCTCGAGGTCCTGCAGGTTGACGGCCTGCGTGTGCGTGCGGAAGGGCTCGAAGGGCATCGACTTCTTCATGTGCGGGCCGCGCAGCTTGCGCATCCGCATGTGGATCGGCATCTGGCCGCCCTCGAAGCCGGGCCGGCTCTTGGAGCCCGAGCGCGCGCCGGCGCCCTTGTGACCGCGGCCCGACGTCTTGCCGGTGCCCGAGCCGTGGCCGCGACCGACGCGCTTGCGCGTCTTGCGGCTGCCGGGGGCGGGCTTGAGCGTGTGCAGGCCGATGTCCTGCGGGTCCGTCTCGTTGGGCTTGGGCGGGGTCATGACTGCTCCTCGACGATGCGGACGAGATGGCGCACGCGATGGATCATGCCGCGCGTCTGCGGGTTGTCCTGCACCTCGACGACCTGTCCGATGCGGTGCAGGCCGAGCGAGCGCAGCGTGTCGAGCTGGCG
>JAUXSD010000027.1 GCA_030681525.1 Solirubrobacteraceae bacterium | reverse complement strand
GGCGCCCGCCGCGCGCCCGCCGCCAGGCGCCGGCGATCGTGGCTCGCGGCGTGGCGGCGTCGCTGTCGGTCCAGGCCGCACCGGATGACGCGCGGCCGGTGCGCATCCGCCAGGCGCGGCCGGCCGCCGACGTCGAGATCGTGCCGCAGGAGGCCGACGGCGCACTGCACGCGCGGCTCGTCGCGCGCCGGCGCGGGCGCTTCGCGCTGGCGCCCGCGACGCTGCGCGTCGGCGGGCCGCTCGGCCTGGCCACGTGCGATCACACCGCGGGCGAGCCGGGCGAGCTGCTCGTCTACCCCGACCTGCCGGCCGCGCGGCGGCTGGCGCTCGCCGTGCGCACCGGCACGTTTCGCGAGGCCGGCCACCGCTCGCGCGGCCCGCTCGGCCTCGGGACCGAGTTCGAGTCGATCCGCGACTACCTGCCCGACGACGACATCCGCCAGGTCAACTGGCCGGCCACCGTGCGGATGGGTCGCCCGATGAGCAACCAGTACCGCGTCGAGCAGGACCGCGACGTCATCTGCGTGATCGACTGCGGGCGCCTCATGGCGGCGCCGCTGCACGCCGGGGCCACGCGCCTGGACGCTGCGGTCGACGCGGCCACCGCCGTCGGCCTCGTCGCCGACGAGCTCGGCGACCGCTGCGGCACCGTGGCCTTCGACGGCGCCATGCGGCGTCATCTCGCGCCGCGCCGGCGCGGCGGCGACGCGCTCGTGCGCGCGGTGTTCGACCTGCAGCCCGCGGACGTCGACTCCGACTACGAGCTGGCGTTTCGCACCGTGGCCGCGGCGAAGCGCGCGCTCGTGATCGTGTTCACCGACCTCATCGAAGAGGTCGCCGCGCGCTCGCTCGTCGACGCGATGCCGGTGCTCGCCCGGCGCCACGAGGTCGTGGTGGCGGGCGTCGTGGACCCCGACCTCGACGCGATGCTGGCGGCCCGGCCCGAGCGCGTGCTCGACGTGTACCGCGCGGCGGCGGCGCTCGACGTCCTCGCCGCGCGCGAGCGCGCGGCGGCGCGGGAGCGCGGCGCCGGCGCGCGGATCGTCGAGACGGCGCCCGCCGGACTCGCCCAGGCCTGCGTCGGCGCGTACCTCAGCGCGAAGGCGCGGGCGCGGCTGTGAACGGCGCCGGCAGCGGTGCGGCGGCCGGGCGGGCGGGCCGGCCGCGGATCAGCACGAGTCCCCAGAACAGCGCGCCGACGCTCACGCCGAGCACGATCCCCGGCACGAGCCCGAAGCCGGCGCGGGTCACGAAGCCCTCGATGATGCCGGCGAGGATCACCCACGGCACCGTGCCCAGCACGATCACGATCGCGCTGCGTGCCTCCTCGACGAGCGCCAGCGCACGCGTCCGCGGGCCCGGCGCGACGAGGCCGAAGCCCATCCGCATGCCGGCCGCCGCGGCCACGACGATGCACGACAGCTCGATGACGCCGTGAGCGGTGACGAACTCCGCGAACTCCGCGCCGTTGCCGTTGGCGATCGCCCCGCCCGCCACCGCGCCGAGGATCGCCCCGTTGTAGGCCACGACGGCCGCGGTGCCGAGGCCGAGCAGGATCCCCGCGGCGAACGACAGGAACGTCACCTGGATGTTGTTCGTCATGACGGCCCCGGAGAAGCCGGCGGTCTGCGCGGCGGTCATGCCGGTGTCCCCGACGGGCTCGACGGCCTGGCGAAACTCGCCGGGCACGAGCCCGATGGCCGCGCCGGTGTCGTTCAGCGCCCAGGCGCCCGCGAGCAGCGCCGGGCCGAGCAGCAGCACGGCCGCCAGCAGCAACGGCGCGGGGCGCTCGCGGACGCGCACCCAGTACGTCCGGGCAAAGAACGTGCGCAGCGACTCGCGGCGCGGCTCCTCGGCGTAGACCGCCTGCCGGGCGCGGGCCACGAGCGACTCCAGGCGCATCACGACCGGATCGCCGGGGAACCCGCGGCGCGCGAGCGCGAGGTCGGCGGCCGCGCCGCGATACAGCGCGCCGAGGCGCAGGATCGTCGCCGCGTCGCGCCGCGCGCGGCGGCCCAGGCGGCCGTCGGCGCCGGCGCGCAGCAGCTCGTCGAGCTCGCGCCAGTCGCCTTCGCGCCGGCCGATGAAACGGTCTACGTTCAACCCGTGCACGGTCTCACACGAGAGGCCCGGAGACGAGCCGCCGGTCGCGGAGACGAGCGGTGATGCAGTACGAGGACCACATCACGATCCCGACGCCCGAGGGCGTCTCGCTGGATCTCACGCTCGCGGGGCTCGGCTCGCGGGCGATCGCCGGCGGCATCGACCTCCTGCTCAAGGCCGTGCTCGTCGGCCTGCTGCTGATCGTGATGTTCGCGCTGCTCGGCGCCGACGGCGCGATCGTCATCGTGCCCGCGATCGGCATGACGATGCTGGTCTACGACGTGCTGTTCGAGACGCTCGCGGGCGGGCGAACGCCCGGCAAGCGCACCAGCGGGCTGCGCGTCGTGCGCTCCAGCGGCCGGCCGGTCGACCTCACCGCCAGCGTCGTGCGCAACGCGCTGCGGCTGCTCGACGGGCTGCCGCTGAGCTACCTTCCGACGATCGTGTCGATCCTGCTGACACGCCGCAACCAGCGTCCCGGCGACCTCGCCGCCGACACCATCGTGATCCGCGACCGCCGCGAGATCGATCGCGTGCGGCCCGCCGCGCCCCGGCCCGCCGGCCCCGCCGCCGGCGCCACCTGGGACGTCAGCGCGGTCCCCGCCGAGGATCTCGCGACCGTGCGCGCGTTCCTCGAGCGCCGCGACGGCCTCGCGCCGGAGGCCCGTACGCGCCTGGCGGCGCAGCTCGACGGCGCGCTGCGACCGCGCGTCGGCGGCGCCGACGAGCCCGATCCCGAGCGCTTCCTGGAGATCCTCTACGACGCCAAGCGCGCGCGGGGGTAGGAGGCAGACATGGATCTCGGGCTGCAGGGCAAGGCCTGCATCGTCACCGGCGCGACGCGCGGCATCGGGCTGCAGACCGCGCGGATGCTGCACGCCGAGGGCGCGCACGTGCTGGCGGTCGCGCGCACCGGCGAGGACGTCTTCCGGGCCGACGTGACCAAGCCGGAGGACGCGGCGGCGATCGTGGCGGCCTGCGTCGAGCGCTTCGGCACCGTCGACGTGCTCGTCAACAACGCGGGCACGAGCTTCGTGCGCGCGCTCGAGGAGCTCAGCGACGACGACTGGCAATCGCAGTGGGAGCTGCACGTCATGGGCCCGATGCGGCTCATGCGCGAGGCCGCGCCGCTCATGGCCGCGCGCGGCGGCGGGCGGATCGTCAACGTCTGCTCGTCGGCCGGCAAGCGCCCGTCGCTGACGAACCCCGCCTACGCCGTCACGAAGGCCGCCCAGCTGTCGCTCTCGCGGGTGTTCGCCGACCGCTATGCGGCGGACGCGGTGCTCGTCAACGCCGTCGCTCCCGGCGCCGTCACGTCGCCGCTGTGGACCGGGCCCGGCGGGCTGGCCGAGCAGGCGGCGCAGGCGCGCGGCATCTCGCCCGAGGAGGCGCTCGAGGCGCAGGCGGCCAAGATCCCGCTCGGGCGCATGGCGTCGCCGGAGGAGGTCGCGTCGGTGATCGTCTTTCTGTGCTCCGAGCGCGCCTCGACGGTCACCGGCGCCGCCTGGTCGGCCGACGGCGGCACGGTCGCGACGATCGTCTGAGCGCAGGCGCCTGCTAGAACTCGCGACCGCATGGCCGTCAACCCCGACCTCATCGGCAAGACCTTCGCGCCGGCGACCTACGCCGTCGGGCGCGAGAAGGTCCGCGAGTACGCGCACGCGGTGGGGGAGACCGACCCGCTGTACCTCGACGTCGAGGCCGCCCGCGCCGCGGGCTACGCCGACGTCGTGGCGCCGCCGATGTTCGCCGTGGTCTACAGCCTGCCGGCCGTCTGGCCCGCGCTGTTCGACGAGGAGGTCGCGATCGACTTCGCCCGCATGGTGCACGGCGGGCAGGAGTTCGCGTGGGGGCCGGTCGTGGTCGCGGGCGACGAGATCACGACGACCGCGTCGCTGAAGGACGTCGGCGAGCGGCGCGGCAACGGCTTCTACGTCTTCGAGTCGGTATCGGTCAACGGTCGCGGCGAGACCGTGTGCACCGGCCTGTGGTCGAACATCGTGCGCGCGGCGTGATGCGGCCCGGCGACGAGCTCGAGCCGCTGTCGGTGACGCCCGACAAGTACCTGACCGTCCGCTACGCGGGCGCCTCGGGGGACTTCAACCCGATCCACATCGACGAGGACTTCGCCCGCGCGGTCGGCCTGCCGGGGCGCATCCTGCACGGCCTGTACACGATGGCCCAGGTCGCGCGCGCCCACACCGAGTCGGGCGGCGGCCCGGCGTCGCTGCAGCGCCTGAGCGTGCAGTTTCGCGGGATGGGCGTGCCGGAGGTCGAGCTGACGGTGACCGGCACGGTGCGCGAGGTGCGCGACGACGGCGTCGCGATCGTCGAGAGCGATTGCGCGCAGGACGGCAAGCGGATCATCCGCAACGCCGAGGCCGAGCTACGCCTCGAGCCCTAGCGCGGCGCGGATGCGCGCGATGGTCTGGCGCGGATGATCGACGAGCTGACGCCACGTGATGCGTAGGACCCGGTATCCGTGTGCCTCCAGGAGCGCCTGGCGCTCAGCGTCGTCCTCCCGGGCGAGCCGGTCGTTGTGCCACGTGGCGCCGTCGAGCTCCACGACGAGCCTGCGTTCCCGCCAGAGGAGGTCGGGCTCGATCGCGCGCTCGCCGAGGACGAGCTGCGGGTTGACCTCCGGCCGCTCGATGCCGGCGGCCAGGAGCAGATCCAGCGCGCGATCCTCCAGCTCGCTGCGGGTGGGGACGTAGCCGTCCGCCAGCAACGCCCGCAGCCGCGCGGCGCCGGGGTGGCGGGGCGAGCGAGCGAGCACGTCGTGAAGCTGGCGGGCGCTGAGGATCCGGTCGGCGAACGCTTGGCGCACCATCCGCCGCAGCGCCTTCGGCGACAGCTCGACGGCCAGGTCGAGCACGGTCCGCGCCGGCGACGTGACGAGGATGCCTTCGCGGCGCCAGACGTCGAAGGGATCGAGCGAGGTCGAGCGGTGCGAGCGGATCGCTCGGATGGCGCGGCCGCCGCTGCGCGGGACGATCACGTCGGGCAGCCCTCCGTGCCACTTGAGCATCGCGTGCCACGCGGCGGCCGACCGATGGCTCAACGCCGCATCGGCGCCGCACGCCAGCACCGCCGCGGTGAAGGTGGCGCGCAGGGTCAGCGCGTTCGTGCCCACGGCGTAGACGCCGCGGTGGATGCGATGCAGTTGGCCGCGGCGCACTCTGACGGTGATGGCGCTGCTGTTCAGGCCGCACTCGTTGCACTGGCGGACCGACACGATGTCGTTCTGCTCCGCGGCGAGCGCCGCGACCACCAGATCGGGTCGCGTGGCGACTTCTGGAGGATGAGCCTCTGCAACTCGCACCGCCAGCGCATCGTGCCGCGCCTCGCGTGCCGAATCAGCATGCGATCGTGACAACTCCGCGCAGAAACAGGCGCGACGCCGCCGGCCAGCGACCCGCTCGTACAATCGAACGCGTGCTCACGCCCCGCCAAGAGCTGATCCTGCGCAAGGTCGTGCTCGCCTACCAGACGACGGTCCAGCCGGTGGCCTCGCGCACGCTGGCGGCGGACCCCGACCTGCAGGCCGGGCCGTCGACCGTGCGCCACGAGCTGGCGATGCTCGAGGAGCACGGGCTGCTGGCCCACCCGCACACCTCGGCCGGCCGCGTGCCGACCGACATGGGCTTTCGCTACTTCGTCGACCGGCTGCTGCCGGCCAAGCGCGAGCGGGCGTCGCTGGAGCTCGAGCTGACGCGCCGCGAGGTCGACGAGGCGATGCGCGCCACCACCGAGACGCTGTCGCAGATCACGAACCTGCTGGCGATCGTCTCCGCGCCGCCGCTGGACACCGCGACGATCCGCCACATCGAGGTGCTGCTGCTGCAGCCGCAGATCGTGATGGTCGTGATCATCACCTCGACGGGCGGCGTCTCCAAGCGGGTGCTGACGTTCCCGAGCGCGGTCGACAGCGGCCTCGTCGCCTGGGCGGCGGAGTTCCTCAACGAGCAGCTCGCCGGTATCGGCCTGGGCGCGCGCAAGCTGCATGCGCGGCTCGCCGACCCCACGCTCTCCCCCAGCGAGCGGCGCTTCCTGGACTCGCTCATCCCGGCGTTCACCGATCTCGCCGCGACCGCCGAGGACACGCTGTACGTCGACGGCGCCGCGCGCCTGCTGCACGAGCACCGCTTCCACGACCTCTCGCAGATCAACGCGCTCATGCAGATGCTCGAGGGCCGGGTGACGCTGCTGGAGATGCTGCGCAGCGCGCTCGGCGACCGCAGCGACGTCGTCGTGCGGATCGGCGCCGAGAACGAGGCGCCGGGCCTGCGCTCGCTGGCGATGGTCGCCGCCGGCTACGGCCTGCCGCTGCGCACGCTGGGCACCGTCTCGCTGATCGGCCCGGTCGCGATGGACTACGCGACGACGATCGGCGTCGTGCGCGAGGCCGCCGCGCAGCTCTCCCGCTTCGTCGAAGACGTCTACGACGCGGCGTGACCAAGCGCGACTGCTACGAGGTCCTCGGCGTCGGCCGGGACGCCGACGAGGCCGAGGTCAAGAAGGCCTTTCGCAAGCTCGCCCGCGAGCTGCACCCCGACGTCAACAACCACGACCCGCAGGCCGAGGAGAAGTTCAAGGAGTGCGCCGAGGCGTACGAGATCCTCTCGGACCCCGAGCGCCGCCAGGTCTACGACCGCTACGGCCACGAGGGTCTGCGGCGTGGCGGGCAGGCCCCCAACTACGAGGGCTTCGGCTCGATCTCGGACCTCTTCGAGACGTTCTTCGGCGGAGGCGGGTTCGGCGGCATGGGCGGTCCGCGCTCCGGCGGCGACGTGCAGACGAGCATCGAGATCACGCTCGAGCAGGCGGCGGCGGGCGCGCCGGTCGACGTGCGCTACGAGATCGTCGACCGCTGCGGGCGCTGCCACGGCAACGGCGCCGAGCCGGGCACGCCGATCAAGACCTGCCACCGCTGCCACGGCAACGGCGTCCTGCAGGCGGTCAGCCGCACGCCGTTCGGGCAGATCGCCCGCACGGTGTCCTGCGACGTCTGCGGCGGCGACGGCAAGGTCGCCGAGAAGAAGTGCACGCGCTGCGACGGCCGCGGCCGCGAGGTCGTCACCCACGCCGTCAGCGTCGACATCCCCGCCGGCATCGCCGAGGGGCAGCGGATCCGCCTCACCGGGCGTGGCCACGCCGGCGACACGGGCGGGCCGCAGGGCGACCTCTACGTCCACGTCACGATCGCGCCGCACGAGCGCTTCATCCGCGACGGCAACGACCTCGTCACGATCGTCGACGTGCCCGCGCCGATGGCGGCGCTCGGCGCGAAGCTCGAGGTCCCGACACTCGACGGCGCCGAGGACGTCCACATCCGCCCCGGCACGCAGCCCGGCGAGATCTACGAGCTGCGCGGGCAGGGCATGCCGCATCTGCGCCGGCCCGGCCGCCGCGGCGACCTGCGCGTCATCGCCAACGTGATCATCCCGCGCCAGCTGACCGACGAGCAGAAGCGGCTCATGGAGCGCCTCGCCGAGACGATGACCGACAACAACACGAAGTCCGAGGAGTCGATGTTCGCCAAGCTCAAGCGGGTCCTGCAGGGGTGATCCGGCTGGCGATCCGCGTCGCGCGCGCCGACGCCGAGATCGCACTGGCCGAGCTGCTGGCGCTCGCGCCGGCCGGGGTCGAGGAGGTCGATCACGGCGACACCGTCGAGTACGCCGTCTACGGCGCGGAGGGCGAGCTGCCCTCGCTGCCCGACGTGCGCGCCGCCGCCGGCGCCGCGCTCGTCGACGTGACGACGACCCACGTCGCCGACGACTGGGCCTCGCGCTGGCGCGACTTCCACGTGCCGGTCACCATCGGGAAACGGGTCCACGTGCGCCCGCCGTGGTGCGAGCCGGTGGGGGTGGCGGGCGGGCCCGGATCCGACGCGCTGCTGGACATCGTCATCGATCCCAACCAGGCGTTCGGCACCGGCGCGCACGCCACCACCCGGCTGTGCCTGGAGGCGCTGCTCGCGCTGCCGCAGCACGGCGGCCCGCTCGTCGACCTCGGCTGCGGCTCGGGCGTCCTGGCGATCGCCGCCGCGAAGCTCGGCTGGGGGCCGGTCAGCGGCCTGGACCACGAGGCGGCCGCCGTCGTCGCCGCGCGCGAGAACGCGCGGGCCAACGGCGTGGCGCTCGACGTGCGCCACGGCGACCTGCTGCACGGAGACGAGCGCGCGCCGAGTGCGCCGACCGTCGTGGCCAACCTGCTGCGGCCGCTGCTGGCCCACGTCGCCCGGACCGGCTTTGCCGGCGAGCCGCCGCGGACGATGATCGTCAGCGGTCTGCTGCGCGCCGAGGCCGACGCGATCGCGGCCGCGTTCGAGCGCGAGCAGGGGCTGCGCGAGCGAGACCGCGGCGAGCTCGGCGAGTGGGCGGCGCTGACGCTCGTGCGGGCGGACCGTCCGCATGCCTGACCGTCGCCCGCGCCGTCAAACCGTAGGCTGCACGCCCGGATGAGCTCAGACGCGCTGATCATCAACCTCGCACCGACCGGCATGGTGCCTACGAAGGACACGACGCCTCACGTCCCGATCTCCACCGCGGAGATCCTCGCGGACGTCGAGCGCTGCCGCGCGCACGGCGCGGCGATCGTGCACGTCCACGCTCGCGATGGCGACGGGCGGCCCTCGCATCGCGCCGAGCACTTCGCGCCGATCGTCGCGGGCATCCGCGCGATCGATCCGGAGATGGTGGTCTGCGTGACCTGCAGCGGGCGGTTCGCGGTCGATCTCGACTCGCGCGCCGAGGTCCTGTCGCTCGACGGCGACGCCAAGCCCGACATGGCGTCGCTCACGCTGGGCTCCAACAACTTCGCGCGGCAGGCGTCGGTGAACTCGCCCGACACGATCCGCGGGCTGGCCGAGCGCATGCGCGAACGCGGCATCCGGCCCGAGCTCGAGGTCTTCGAGCCGGGCATGGTGGCGTTCGGCCGCCACCTCGTCGAGCGCGGGCTGATCGAGCCGCCCTGCTACGTCAACGTGCTGCTGGGCAACCCGGGCACGTCGCGCCTGTCGCCCGGCTCGCTGGGCGCCTTCCTCGCGGAGATGCCGGACGACTGGACATGGGCGGCGGCCGGCATCGGCCGCCACCAGCTGCCGGCCAACGCGATGGCGATCGCCGCCGGCGGGCACGTCCGCGTCGGCCTCGAGGACAACATCTGGTGGGACCGGGCGCGCACGACGCCCGCCACCAACGAGCAGCTCGTCCAGCGCGTCGCGCGGCTCGCCGAGCAGCTCGAGCGCCCGCTGGCGACGCCGGCCGACGTGCGCCGCATGCTCGGGCTTCCCCGGGGCTGAGCCGTGCCGTTCCAGGGACCCGACCGTGTCGCCGACCCGCCCACGCTCGAGGCGATCTACCACCTCCGCGCCGCGGTCTGGCGCGAGACCGGCGACATCGCGCAGGCGGCGTTCGCGGACGGTCGCTGGAGCGACGAGCACGACCCCGCGAGCCTCCACTGGGTGATGCGCGACGGCGCCGGGGAGCTCGTCGCCGCCGCCCGCCTCAGCGTCCACGAGCGGCTCGCCGACGTGCCCGAGGCCGACGAGTACGCGGCGGCGGGATTGGAGCTGGCGGGGCGTATCGCATCACCGGCCCGTGTCGTCGTGGCCGCCGCGGCGCGTCGCCACGGCCTTGCCTGGCAACTGCTCGACGCGCAGGACGCCGCGGCGAGCAAGGCCGGCTGTGCGTTCGCGGTACGCCAGTCCTCGCCCGCGATGAGCCGGCTGCTGCGGCGTCGCGGCTGGCAGGACGCCGGTCTCGCCCGGCCCGACGAGCGCTTTCCCGGGGTGCGCTTCGAGGTGATGGTGCTGGAGCTGGGGCGATGACCGCCGCCGGGCGCAACGGTCGGCGACCCAAGCTCGTCCTCGCCGTCGGGGCGCCCGACGGCATGTCGTTCGGGGAGGCGACGCGGCGCTTCAACGGCCTCAAGGGCCTGCACGGCAACAGCGGCATCACCACGACCCTGCTGCCCTGGCTGCAGGAGCGCGGCCACCCCTATGCCGTGATGATGTTCGGCTCGCGGGGCCAGCTCGGCCCGGAGGCGGCGCGGCGGGCGCTCGAGCGCGCGGGCGGCCGCGTGCTGGTCAACCTGATCTGCGAGCCGCACCTGTCGCGCGCGCTGCAGCAGGTCGCGCGCTTCGAGCTCGAAGCGGACCTGCCGATGGTCAACCCGTCCTGGGCGGTGGCCGCCACGACCCGCCCGCTGATCGCGCGCCGGCTCGCCCATCAGGCCGGGGTGCGCGCGCCGCACTGCACGTCATACCGGGCGGGCGCGCTGAGCCTGGCCGAGCACATCGCGGAGCACGGGCACCGCTACCCGGTGCTGCTGCGCCCGCCCGGCAAGCACGGCAGCGTGGGGCTCGTGCGCGTCGACGACGCCGGCGCGATCAGCCGCGCGACGGCGTTGCCGGGCGGCTGCACGGTCACCGACTTCGTCGACTTCCGCTCGGCCGACGGGCTGTGGCGCAAGTACCGCATGGTCTATGCCGGCGACCGCCTGTTTCGCCGCCACGTGCTGACCGACCGAGCGTGGAACCTCACGCGCGCCGCGCGCGGCTTCATGCAGGACCATCCCGAGCTCGCCGCCGAGGAGCAGGCGTGGATCACCTCGCCGGTCACGCTGCAGAGCGGCTCGGTCGAGGCGCGGGTGCTGCACCAGTTCCGCGCGCTGCAGCTGGACTTCGGCGCGATCGACTTCGCGCTGCCACCGGGCGGCGACATCGTCGTCTTCGAGATCAACGCCTGCGTGCAGCTCACCAACCGCCTCGACGCCGACGCCGCCGGCGACCGGCGCTACTTCGAAGCCAACAACGACGAGATCCTCGAGGCGCTGCTCGAGGCGATCTGCTCGCGCGTCGCGCCGACGACCTGACCGGGCCGACCGCCCGGCCCGTTCGTCCAGAACGCGAAACTCGGCGCCACGGCGGCGGTTATCGTCGGCACATGACCAAGCGCTGCCTGCTGCTCGTCGCATTCGTGCTCGCCGCCGGCGCAGCGACGGCGACGGTCGGCCCCGCCGGCGCGCAGGAGCCGCCCAACCCGCCGGACCCCTCCATCGTCGACGGCGCCGCACAGAAGGCGCTCGACCGGGCGCGCGCGAAGTGGAAGGCCGCGAAGCTGCGCTCCTACCGCTACGAGGCGCGCCGCGTGTGCTTCTGCCCGACGACCGGCTGGCATGTCGTCAACGTCCGCGGTGGCGTGCCGTCCCGGCGCGTGCACGCCGATGTCAAGGACATCGCGACGGTGCCGCGGCTGTTTCGCCAGATCCAGCGGGCGATCGACCGCCGCGCTCACGACCTGACCGTGACGTACTCCACCCGCGGCGTGCCGACGAGGATCACGATCGACACCTACGAGAACGTCATCGACGAGGAGCAGTACTTCACGATCCGCGGGTTCAAGCGGCGGTAGGCCTGGATAGCCTCAGGCCGTATGGCCTGGAACGTCATCATCGCCGGCGGCGGCTTCGGCGGCTTCTACGCCGCCCGCACGCTGGCCCGGGTCCTGCCGGCGCACAGCGCGCGCGTGCGGCTCGTCACCGAGGACAACTTCATGCTCTACACGCCGCTGCTGCCCGGCGCGGCGGCGGGCACGCTCGAGCCGCGCCACGTCGTCGTGCCGCTGCGCGAGGAGCTCGACCCGTCGATCCACCTGCGGCTGGGCAAGATCGTCGGCGCCTCGCCCGAGCGCAACGTCCTGCACGTCCGCTCGCTGGACGGCACCCAGGAGGAGCTCGCCTACGACCAGCTCGTCGTGTCGGTCGGCTCGGTGAGCCGCACGCTGCCGATCCCCGGCCTGGCCGAGCACGGCATGGCGCTCAAGTCGCTGCCCGAGGCGATCGCGGTGCGCAACCACGTCATCCGCACGCTGGAGGTCGCCGAGACGCTCGAGGACGGCGACGCGCGCCGCGAGTACCTGACGTACGTCTTCGTCGGCGCCGGCTATGCCGGCCTCGAAGGGCTCGCCGAGCTGCAGGACTTCGCCGCCGACGTCATGGACCTCTACCCGCGCTGCGCCGTGACCGGGATGCGCTGGATCCTCGTCGAGGCCAACGACCGCGTCATGCCGGAGATCAGCGAGAAGCTCGCCGACTTCGCCGTGCGCGAGCTGCGCTTCCGCGGGATCGAGATCCGCACGAACACGACGCTCGACGCGGTCACCGCGAACACCGCGACCTTGAGCGACGGCGAGGTGGTGCCGTCGCGGACGCTCGTCTGGACCGCCGGCGTCAAGCCCAATCCCGTGATCGCCGAGCTCGGCCTGCCGCTCACCGACAAGGGCCGGATCGTCACCGACAGCCGCCTGCAGGTGCCGGGCTTCGAGAACGTCTGGGCGATCGGTGACGGCGCGGCGGTGCCCGATCCCGCGCGCAAGGGCCAGCCGTGCCCGCCCACCGCGCAGCACGCCATCCGCCAGGGCAAGGTCGTCGGGCGCAACGTCGCCAACGCGATCGGCGGCGGCGGGCGGCCGCGGCGCTTCACCTACAAGACGAAGGGCGTGTTCGTCGACATGGGCCGGCGCAAGGCCGTCGCGACGACGGGCCCGATCACCTGGAGCGGCACGCCGGCCTGGTTGCTGGCCCGCTCCTACCACCTGGCGATGATGCCCGGCGCGGGCCGCCGCGCGCGGTTGCTCGTCGACTGGAACATCGGGCTGCTGTTCGGCCGCGACACCGCCGAGCTGGGCCGCATCGGCGAGGCCCGCGCGACGACCCGGCCGCTGGCGGACGCGGCCGCCCCGGCGCCATCCGTGCGGCGCGTATCCTGAACGGCAGATGACGCTGGCCGACACGGTGAAGCAGGACCTCGTCTCCGCGATGCGCAGCGGCGAGAAGGATCGCGTCGGCGCCTTGCGGCTCGTGCTCAGCGAGCTGCAGAAGGCAGCCAAGGAGGGCGGCGACGACGAGCTCGCGGTGCTGCGCCGCGAGCGCAAGCGCCGCCTGGAGTCCGCCAAGGCCTTCCGCGACGGCGGCCGTGACGAGCTCGCCGCGGGCGAGGAGGCCGAGGCGCGGCTCATCGAGCACTACCTGCCCGCCGAGCTGCCCGACGACAGCGTGCGCGCGATCGTCGCCGCGGCGGTCGTCGAGACCGGCGCCCAGTCGCCGAAGGACATGGGTCAGGTCATGAAGGCCGCGATGGCGGCGGTCGACGGCCGTGCGGACGGCAAGCGCGTCTCGGCGCTCGTGCGAGAGGCGCTGTCCCACTAGTGGTCCGTCACTGATGCGCCGCCAGATCGAGCTCTCCAACCAGGCGGCGACCGAGCTGGCGGGCAGCCGCGACGCGGTCCTGCGCGCGCTCGAGGGGCACGTCGCCTGCGACCTGTGGCTGCGCGGCAACGTGCTCACGCTCGACGGCGACGAGGAGGCGGTCGAGGCCGCCGCGACCGTCGTCAAGGAGCTCGCCGAGCTCATCGAGCAGGGCCACGACATCGCGCCCGGCACGATCGCCGCCGTCACCGGCGCGCTGGACCAGAAGCGCTCGCCCGCCGAGATCCTCGAGGACGTCGTCTGGAAGCACCGCTCCAAGCAGGTCGCGCCCAAGACGGTCAACCAGAAGCGCTACGTCGACTCGATCCGCGAGAACATCATCACGTTCGGCATCGGACCGGCCGGCACCGGCAAGACGTTCCTCGCCGTCGCGCTGGCCGCCGCCGCGCTGAGCCGCCGCGAGGTCAACCGCATCATCCTCACGCGCCCGGCCGTCGAGGCCGGCGAGCGGCTCGGCTTCCTGCCCGGCGACCTCATGGCGAAGATCGACCCGTACCTGCGGCCGCTGTTCGACGCGCTGCACGACATGCTCGACGCCGAGAAGGTCTCCACCTACCTCGAGCGCGGCCAGATCGAGGTCGCGCCGCTGGCCTTCATGCGCGGAAGAACGTTGAACGACAGCTTCATCATTCTCGACGAGGCCCAGAACACCACGCCCGAGCAGATGAAGATGATCCTCACGCGCCTGGGGTTCAACTCGAAGATGGTCGTCACCGGCGACATCACGCAGATCGACCTGCCCAAGAACGAGGGCTCCGGCCTCGTCGTCATCAGCGACATCCTCAAGGACATCGAGGGCATCGAGTTCGTGCGCTTCGGCGGCGAGGACGTCGTGCGCCACCGGCTCGTGCAGAAGATCGTCGCGGCCTACGCCGAGCACGCCGAGAGCCAGACCGCCGAGCTGCGGCCGGCCGATCGTCGCCGCGCTTGAGCTCCTCCTCGCAACGCCTCGAGATCGACGTCGTCGGGCCGGAGGACGGCCTGGCGTTCCTGCCGCTGGAGGAGATCGACCGGCTGCTGTCGCTCGCGCTGGCCTCGGCCGGCATCGAGAGCGGCCACGTGGCCGTCGAGTTCGTCGACGCCGCGCGGATCGCCGAGCTGAACGCCGCCCACCGCGGCGAGGCGGGACCGACCGACGTGCTGTCGTTTCCGATCGACGGCGAGGATCCGTCGCCGGGCCCGTGCGAGCTGGGCGACATCGTCATCTGCGCCGAGCACACCGCCGACCTGCGCGAGGCGATCGTCCACGGTGCGCTGCACCTGACCGGCATGGACCACGAGACCGACGACGGCGAGATGCTGGCCGTCCAACGCGAGATCCTGGGCTGGGTCACGCCCGACGCCCCCGGGCCGTGAGCGCGGGCGCCGCCCACGCCGGGCCCACGCGGGCCGGCTTCGTCGCGCTGGCCGGGCGCCCGAACGTCGGCAAGTCCACGCTCGTCAACGCGATCGTCGGCCAGAAGGTGGCGATCGTCTCCGACAAGCCGCAGACGACGCGCCGCGCGATCCGCGGCATCGCGATGCGCGGCAACGCCCAGCTCGTGCTCGTCGACCTGCCCGGCGTGCAGCGCCCGCGTGACGCGCTGACGCAGCGCATGCAGTCGCGCGTCGAGCGCGAGTTCGGCGACGCCGACGCCGCGCTGCTGCTGCTCAACGGCGAGCAGGGCGTCGGCCCCGGCGACCGCTTCATCGCCGGCGCGCTGGCCCGCGCCGACGTCCCGGTGGCGGTCGTGGTCAACAAGATCGACCGCCTCGACGAGGCCCACACCCTGGCCGCCCTGCAGGCCGCGGCGGAGCTGGGCGTGTCCGACGAGATCTTCCCGCTGTCGGCGCGCAAGGGCACCGGCGTCGAGGAGCTCGTCGAGTACCTCGTCGCGCTGCTCCCGCACAGCCCGTACCTCTTCGACGTCGACGACCCGTCCGACCAGGCCGACGAGGTGCTGTTCGCCGAGCTCATCCGCGAGCAGATCCTGCGGCGCACCTTCCAGGAGGTGCCGCACGCCGTCGAGGTCGTCGTCGAGGAGATCGACGACTCGCGCGAGGACCTCGTCCGCGTGCAGGCCCGCGCGTGGGTCGAGGCCGAGTCGCAGAAGGGCATCCTGATCGGCTCCCAGGGCCGCATGATCAAGGCGATCGGAACCGCCGCGCGGCGCGAGCTCGAGCGCCAGCTCGGCGTCCAGGTGCACCTCGATCTCGCCGTCCGCGTGCGCCGCGGCTGGCGCGGCGACGACGGCCTGCTCGACCGGCTCGGCATCGAGTAGCCGCGGCGGGCGCAAGCGTTCGCCGCGGCGCGACGCATACAGTTGCGCCCGTGAGCGACCCCACCACAGACATCCTGCTGATCGGCGGCGGCATCGCCTCGGCCAATGCGGCCGCGGAGCTGCGCGAGAACGGCTTCGACGGCTCGATCCTGCTCGTCACGCGGGAGATGGACGCGCCCTACCACCGTCCGCCGCTGACCAAGGGCTACCTGCAGGGCCGCGAGGACCGTCCCGCGACGCTCATCCAGCCCGAGTCCTGGTACGGCGAGCATGACGTCGAGGTGCGCACCCGCACGCCGGTCATGGACCTCGACACGACCGCGAGGACCGCGAAGCTCGGGCGCGAGCAGATGGGCTTCGGGCAGGCGCTGCTGGCCACCGGCGCCGGCATCCGCCGCCTCCAGGTCGAGGGCGGCATGCGCGACGGCATCCACTACATCCGCGCGCTCGGCAACGCCGACAAGCTGCGCAACGAGCTCGGCGACGCGCAGCGCGTCGTCGTCGTCGGCGGCTCCTACATTGCCACCGAGGTCGCCGCGTCGATGGTGCTGCTCGGCAAGCAGGTGACGCTCGTCATGCAGGAGGCGCTGCCGCTGGAGCGCGGCTTCGGCCCGGTCGCCGGCGCGTTCGCGCGCGACCTGCTCAGCTCGCACGGCATCGAGATCGTCGGCTCCGCCGACGTCTGCGAGTTCGCCGGCGAGGGCGCGGACGATGCGCGGCTGGACGCCGTGGTGTGCGCCGACGGGCGGCGGATCGAGGCCGACCTGGTCGTCGTCGGCATCGGCGCCAACCCGGATGTCATGCTGGCCCGCAAGGCCAAGCTCGAGCTCGGCGAGAGCGGCGGCGTCATGTGCGACCGCACGCTGCGCACCTCGGCCGAGGGGATCTTCGCCGCCGGCGACATGTGCGAGTACGACAGCGTCGTCCACGGCCGTCGCCTGCGGATCGAGCACGAGGAGGTCGCCGCCGCGCAGGGCCGCCACGCCGCGCGGGCGATGCTCGGCTCCGACGCGCCGTACGCCGAGATCCCGTACTTCTGGTCGGATCTCGCCGATTGGGCGACGCTCGAGTACGTCGGCGCCGCCGCGACCTGGGACGAGGAGATCGTGCGCGGCGACCCCGCAAGCGGGGCGTTCAGCGTGTTCTACCTCGCCGACGGCACGGTCGTCGGCGCGCTCGCCGTCGGCCGGCCCGAGGATCTCGACGCTGCTCGCGCGTTCATCGCCGACGGCGCCGGGGCCGGCGCCCTCGACGCGCTGGCGTAGTCAGCCGTCGGCTGGGGCCGCGGCGGGGTCGAACACGTCGGGCTCGAGGTAGATGCGCGACGCGATCGGGACGGCGGCCCGGAGGCGCGCCTCGCAGTCGTTGATCGCGGCCGCCAGCTCCTGGAAGGACAGCCCGGCGTCGAACTCCAGCTTCGCGGCGACGAGCAGCTCCTCCGGCCCGAGATGCTGCGTGAGCACGTGGATGATCTGCGCGACGTGCGGGCTCTGCGCCAGCTCGGCCTCGATCGTCGTGATGACCTCCGGCGTCGCCGCCTCGCCGATCAGCAGGCTCTTCATCTCGACGGCCAGGACGGCCGCGATGGCCACGAGCAGGACGCCGATCGCCAGCGTGCCGATCCCGTCGAAGATCGGCTCGCCGGTGATCGTCGCCAGCGCCACGCCGGCCGTCGCGAAGAGCAGGCCGATCAGCGCGCCCGAGTCCTCCAGCAGGAGCACCGGCAGCTCCGGGCTGCGCGACGTGCGGATGTACTCCTTCCAGCTGCGCCCCTGGCGCTCGGGCTGCGCGTGGCGCATGGCCGTCCGCAGGGCGAAGAACTCGAAGACGATCGCGACCCCGAAGATCCCGAACGCGATCCCCGGCGAGGTGATCTCGTGCGGGTCGGCGATCTTGTGGTAGCCCTCGTACATCGAGAACAGGCCGCCGAGCGAGAACAGCACCACGGCCACGACAAACGACCAGAAGTAGCGGCTGCGCCCGTAGCCGAACGGGTGCAGCGCGGTCGGGGGGCGGCGCGCCCGCCGGCCGCCGAGGAACAGCAGGCCCTGGTTGCTCGAGTCGGCGACGGAGTGGATCGACTCCGCCAGCAGCGAGGACGAGCCGGTGATGAGGAAGCCGACGAACTTCGCCGTGGCGATCCCGAGGTTGGCCAGCAGCGCCGCGAGGATCGCGCCGGTGCTCTCCCCGTGTCCGCCGCCGCCGCTCACGGCACGGAAACCTACCCGGCGGGGCGCGGTCCCCGAGGTGCGTCTCGCGCCAGCGGGATGCGGGCGTCCGTATCGCGCACGCGACCGGATCCGCTGGACGCCTCGACATCCGTCCAGACTGTGCGGATGGTCACATTTCGCCGCCCGCGGCGGATGTAGCGTCGGGCCTCCCAACGAAGGAGGTCACAGTGGCCGAGTTCAAGGTCGTGATCGACGGCATCAGGCTGACCGAGGCCAAGTCGAAGGCGATCAACGCCGCGATCCAGGGGGCGGTCATGCCTCATCTGGCTGATCTGGGCGGCAAGTCGCAGCTCGTCGCGATCCCGGACAACATCCGCTGGCGCGGGATCTACGCGGTGCCCAACCCGGATCTCGTCAAGCAGCTCCCCGAGTTCGAGAAGAACTTCGGCGGATGACCAGGCGCCTCGGCGCGGAGGATGCCGGCGACGCCTCCGCGCTGACGTGCCCGAGCTCGCGCTGCGAGCCGGGAGCTTCGCTCATCGCCATCGTCGGCGACGATGGACGCCTGGCCCACATCACCCCGGCGCTGCCCGTCGACGAGGCGTTCGCCGAGGCCGCGGCCCAGCACGGGCCGCCCGAGGCGCGCATGCGCTTCGCATCGCCGTGCTTGGAGGCCGGCTGCGCGCAGTGGACGGGCTCGTCGTGCGGGATCATCGAGCAGGTCATGGCCGCCGGCATCGGACCGGCCGGCGGGCGCCTGCCGCGCTGCGCGATCCGGCCGAGCTGTCGCTGGTACGCGCAGGAGGGCGCCGCGGCGTGCCGCGCCTGCCCGCTGGTCGTCACCGACGCGACGGAGGGCGCAACGTTGGAGGGCTAGCCGCCGCGGGGACAGCGGCCGGGGATCCAGCCGTACAGCCGCGGTTTGGCGGCGACGCCGGTGCGGATCGACCAGTAGCGCCAGGTGAGCGTGCCGTCGCTGTTGGGGTCGCACGTCGTGAAGTAGTCGGCCTTCGCCACGCGCGTGCCGACGCGGATCATCCCGCGGGCGATGCCGCCGACGGAGACGTTCGTCGTGTTCGACATGAAGTACACGACGTTGCCGAATACGGGCTTGGCGTCGTATTCCTTGACGTCGTTGATGGCGCCGTCCGACAGGCGGGCGTGGGCGAACGGGTCGACGTTCGGATCCGCCAGCCGGCGCACGCGGCCGATCTCGCGCCGCGACGGCCCGCAGCCCGTGCCCTTCTGGGCGCCGAACGCGCTCAGCGCGGCCGCGCCGGCGGGCGTGGCGCGATCGATCGCGGCCGCGGCGACGAACGCCTGGGTGCCGCCGGCCGGCGCCCGGCCGGCGATGACCTGCACGAGCGGCGAGGTGTTCATCTGCCGGGTGCTGGCGGCACAGCCGCGGCCGCGGACGTTCACGCGCGTCGCGCGGAAGGGGGTGCCGTCGAGGGCGCGCAGGACGAAGCGTCCGCCGTCGTCCTGTTCGAGGCGGCCCATCGGCTGCGCGAGGGAGTCGACGAGCGGCCAGCTGCGCGCGCCGCCGCCGTCCGGGTTGGGCGCTAGCCGGTCGATCCGCCGGCTGATCGTGACCTCGGCGCCGCGCAGCGCGCGCCAGGCGGCGCGGCTGAGGTCGGGCGCGCCGTGGCGGGCCAGCCGGCAGTCGGCGACGCGGTGGCCCTGCGGCGGGGTGCAGCGGCGGCCCTCGAAGCTGCGCGGCGCGGCGGTGGCGGCCGCCGCCGCGGCGGCGACGGCGGCGAGCAGGAGGGCCGCGAGCAGAGGGCGCATCAGACCCACAACGCGCGAGCGCGGCGCAGGATGCGCTGACTCCTAGACTCCCACCCTCAATGGAGATCACCTTCGACGCCCAGGGTCTCGTGCCGGTCATCGTGCAGGACTGGCGCAGCGGGGAGGTGCTGACGCTGGCCTACGCCAACGCCGAGGCGGTCCGCCGCACGCGCGAGAGCGGCGAGCTGCACCTCTACAGCCGCTCGCGCCAGGAGCAGTGGCACAAGGGCGCCACGAGCGGCAACACGCAGGCCGTTCGCGCCCTGCGCCTGGACTGCGACGGCGATGCGCTGCTGGCGCTCGTCGAGCCCGCCGGACCGGCCTGCCACACCGGCGAGCGCACCTGCTTTCACAACGGCGAGACGCAGCCGCCCGCGCCGCACGAGGCGCTGCCCGCGCTGGAGCGCACGCTGCAGGCGCGTGCGGCGCAGCGGCCGGCGGGCTCGTACACCGTGACGCTGCTCGAGGACCCGCAGCTCGCGGGGGAGAAGGTGCTCGAGGAGGCCGAGGAGGTCACCCGCGCCGTGCGCGAGGAGTCCGACGAGCGCGTCGACAACGAGGCGGCCGACGTCCTGTATCACCTCGCGGTCCTGCTGCGCGGACGCGCGCGCGCGCTGACCGATGCCTACGAGGTGCTCAATGGCCGTCGCGGCTGACCCGCCGTACCCGGCGGGGGGCAGCGACGCGCTGCCGGTCGAGCCGTCGCTGGCCGACGTGCGCGAGCTGGCGCGCGAGTTCAACCTCATCCCGCTGCGCCACTCGTTCATCGACGACACCGAGACGCCGGTGTCCGCCTTTCTGAAGCTGCGCGGCCGCGAGCCGACGTCGGAGGCCTTCCTGCTGGAGTCCGCCGAGCGCGGCCAGGAGGTCGGGCGCTACAGCTTCATCGGCGTGCGGCCGCGCAAGGTCGTGCGCTGGTCGCTGGGCGAGGAGCCGACCGATCCCTACGCCCACGCCGCCGCCGAGGTGGCCCGCCTGCGCCAGGCGCCCTGGCCGGACATGCCGCCGTTCGCCGGCGGCGCGGTCGGCTACTTCGGCTACGACCTCGTGCGCACGGTCGAGCCGCTGGGCGAGCCGAATCCGGACCCGGTGGGGCTGCCGGACATGGCGCTCATGCTGTCCGACGTGCTCGTCGTCTTCGACCACCTGCGCCACACGATCAGCGTCCTCGTCAACGTCTACGCCGACGACGACGACGGCACGGACCTGCAGACCGCCTACGCGGGCGCCGCCGCCACGATCGCGACCGTGCGCGAGCTGCTCGCCGGCCCGGTGCCGCGCCACCCGCCGACGCCGGCGCGGCCGCGCCCGGCGTTCGAGTCGAACATGCCGCGCGAGCAGTTCGAGGCCAACGTCGCGCGGATCGTCGAGTACATCCACGCCGGCGACGCGTTTCAGGTCGTGCCGTCGCAGCGCTGGTCGGCGGACCTCGACATCGACCCGTTCTCGGTCTACCGCGGGCTGCGCGTCGTCAACCCGAGCCCGTACATGTACTTCCTCGACTTCCTCGACTTCCAGGTCGCGGGCGCCTCGCCGGAGCCCGTGCTGACGGTGACCGGCCGCCACGTCGCGACGCGGCCGATCGCCGGCACGCGACCGCGCGGCGCGACGCTCGCCGACGACGAGCGGATCGCCGAGGAGCTGCTGGCCGACGAGAAGGAGCGCGCCGAGCACGTCATGCTCGTCGACCTCGGCCGCAACGACCTCGGCCGCGTCTGCGAGTACGGAAGCGTGACCGTCGACCGCTTCATGGCCGTCGAGACGTACTCCCACGTCATGCACATCGTCTCCAACGTGTCGGGGACGCTGCGCGAGGAGGTCACGGCGATGGACGCGCTGCGCTCCGTCCTGCCCGCGGGCACGCTGTCGGGCGCCCCGAAGGTGCGCGCGATGCAGATCATCGACGAGCTCGAACCGGTCAAGCGCGGCGGCTACGGCGGCGCGATCGGCTACCTCGCCTACACCGGCGACCTCGACACCTGCATCCACATCCGCACGGTCGTGATCAAGGACGGGCGCGCGCACGTGCAGGCCGGCGGTGGCACGGTGGCCGACGCCCAGCCGGCCTACGAGTTCGCCGAATCCGAGGCCAAGGCGCGGGCGGTCCTGCGCGCGGTCGAGCTCGCCTCTCAGCAGCCGGACTGGCCGTGATCGGATGACCTCCGTCCTCGTCGTCGACAACTACGACTCGTTCACCTACAACCTCGTCCAGTTCCTCGGGGAGCTGGGGGCCGAGCTGGACGTCGTGCGCAACGACGTGGCGTCGGTCGACGAGCTGCTCGAGCGCCGGCCCGACCGCGTCGTCGTCTCGCCGGGGCCGTGCACGCCCAACGAGGCCGGGATCTCGGTCGAGTCGATGCGCCGCTTCCCCGAGGCCGGCATCCCGACGCTCGGCGTCTGCCTCGGCCACCAGTCGCTGGCGCAGGCGTTCGGCGGCTTCGTCATCCGCGGCGAGCCGATCCACGGCAAGACGAGCGACATCACGCACGACGGGCGCACGATCTTCGCCGGGCTGTCGCCGACGCTCACCGTCGGGCGCTACCACTCGCTCGTCGTCGATCCCGACCGGCTGCCCGACGCGTTCGAGGTCTCCGCCCAGGGCGACGGCGTCGTCATGGGGATCCGCCACCGCGAGCTGCCCGCCGAGGGCGTGCAGTTTCACCCCGAGTCGGTGCTGACCGACGAGGGCAAGCTGCTGCTGCGCAACTTCCTCGACGGTTGAGTCCTCGCGCCCCGCGGTTCGTGCGCCGGCGCGGCGGCGTCCCGGCCAGGGCCGGCAGGGGTGTGGCGAATGAGCCTCGGCCGGCGAGGTTTGTTCGCCACACCCGTGCGCTCCGGACCCACGCCCACACGGCCACGGACCGACACCCCGTCAGAGGTGCCGCTCGCCGGCGCACAAGCCAGCGCGGCGCGACAGCGCACACACCCGCCGGCCCCCAACCGCCGCGCCCTACCCTGAGAGCGATGAGCGTTCCCCTCTCCGTCCTCGACCTCGCGCCCGTCCGCGCGGGCGCCACCGCCGCCGACGCGCTCGCCGGCACCACCCGGCTGGCCCAGCGCGCCGACGAGCTCGGCTACAAGCGCTTCTGGGTCGCCGAGCACCACAACATCCCGTCGGTCGCATCGAGCGCGCCCGAGGTGCTGATCGCGCACCTCGCGGCGCACACCGAGCGCATCCACGTCGGCTCGGGCGGCGTGATGCTGCCCAACCACGCGCCGCTCGCCGTCGCCGAGCGCTTCGGCATGCTCGAGGCGCTGCACCCCGGCCGGATCGACCTCGGCCTCGGCCGCGCGCCCGGCACCGACCAGCGCACCGCGCTGGCGCTGCGCAGCACGTCGCCCGAGCACTTCGAGGACCAGTTCGCCCAGCTGCGCGGCTTCCTCGGCGCCGGCTACGGCGCCATCCGCGCGGTCGCCGGCGAGCACACGGTGCCCGAGCTGTGGATGCTCGGCTCGACCGACGGCGGCGCCCGGATCGCGGCCGAGCTCGGCCTCCCGTTCGTCTTCGCCCACCACTTCCACCCGCACTTCACCGAGCCGGCGCTGGAGCTGTACCGCTCGCGGTTCGTGCCGTCGGATCTGCTCGAGGCGCCGCGGGCGATCGTCGCCGCCGGCATCGTCGTCGGCGACGACGACGAGGATGCCCTGCGCCGCGCGCTGCCGGGCGGCGTCTCGATGCTGCGCCTGCGCCAGGGCCGGCCCGCGCCGATCCCCAGCGTCGAGGACGCCGAGGCGCTCGTGCGCCAGCTCGGAGAGCGTGAGCTCGCCGTCGTGCAGGACGCGATCGGCCGCGCGATCATCGGCCACCCGCAGACCGTCCACGGCGAGCTCGTCGACCTCATCGAGCGCACGGGCGCCGACGAGCTCATGCTGACCTCGCAGGTCGCCGATCCCGGTCAGCGCATCGAGGGCATCGAGCGGATCGCCGAGGCCTTCGAGCTCACCGCTCGGGCAGCGGCGTAGCGCACCGGCGCACCTGCGCCGCAGCGACCCTCAGTACCGCGGACGATCCTCCGGATACACCGGGCGCCCCTGCTCGTCGTAGTACGCCGCACCGCCGTCGCGCTCGGGCACCGCACCGCGGGCGTCCTGGTCGACCGGCGTGCCGTCCTCGTAGACCGGGCGGCCCGTCTCGTCCTCGTACACCGGCTCCTGGCTCCCGTAGGCCGGAGCCGGCCCGGAGTCGACCGGCTGGCCGTACGCATCGGTCCCCGGGGAGCGGGCGGTCAGGCCGCGCCCGCCCGCCTGGGACTCCAGCGTCGACGCCTGCTGGGCGTGCAGGTCCGACGCGACGCGGTTGGCCTGCGCCTGCAGGCGCAGCTCGGCCTCGGCCGCCTCGTGCGGATCGGTCGCCTGGGCGTGGCGCTCGACGGCCTCGGCCATCGGGTCGTGACGGGTGGCGCGCGCGGCCCCGCGCCGTCCGCGCAGAGCGGGGCCCGAGCCGCCGCGGCCGGGCGGGCCGGGGGCGCCGCCGCGGGAGCGCATGTACATGAAGGCGGCGGCGGCGATGACGGCGAGGACGATGAGCACGAGAAGGATCTCCATGTGCCGATTGGTACCCGCGCGCCCCGAAAGCGGAACCCTGTTGGACGGATGGCTCCGCTCCGCGCGCCGGACGCTGCGCGACCTAGAATCGCCCGATGAGCGACCGCGAGCCGATGACGCGCACCTACCGCGCCGCGCTCGGCATCGCCACCCCGATCGTGCGCGTCTGGGGGCGGCTCGACGTCGAGGGCGAGGAGCACATCCCCGCAGACGGACCGCTGCTCATCGTCGGCAACCACGACTCCTACTGGGATCCGGTCGTGATCGGGATCGGAGCGATCCGGCGCAGGCAGATACGAGCCCTGGCCAAGTCCTCGCTGTGGAAGGTCAAAGGCCTCAACAAGGTGCTCGACGGGATGGGCCAGATCCCGATCACCCGCGGCTCCGGCGACTCCGGCGCGCTGGACGCGGCGATCGCCGAGCTGCGCGCCGGCAGCTGCATCGGCGTGTTTCCGGAGGGCACGCGCAGCCTCGGGCGCACGCTGCGCCCGCGCAGCGGCCTCGGCCGGCTCGTCACCGCGGTCCCGGAGGCCGTCGTCGTGCCGGTGGCCGTGACCGGGACGACCGACATCACCCGCTTTCCGACCCGCCCGCGCCTGCACGTGCGCTTCCTGGCGCCACCCGAGCCGATGCGCGAAGGCGAGGCGCCGAGCGACTACGCGGTGCGGGTCGTCGAGGAGATCCGCCGGCTCGCCCCGATCTCGATCGCCGGCCGCAAGCGCCGCAGGCTCGCCGCCCGCGCTGCCGAGTGACCGAATAGGCTGCGCGCGCACGTCATGCCCGACCCAGTCCTCACGCCGGCGATCGACAAGGTCGCCTCCGGCCGGCATCTCACGCAGGACGAGGCGGCCGGCGTGCTCGAGGTCATCATGGCCGGAGACGCCTCGGAGTCGCAGATCGCCGGGCTGCTCATCGGGCTGCGCACGAAGGGCGAGACGACGGACGAGATCGCCGGGCTGGCCCGCACGATGCGCGCGCTGGCCGCGCCGGTCAGGACCGTGCGCGACGAGCTCGTCGACACCGCCGGTACCGGCGGCGGGCGATCGACGTTCAACGTCTCGACGACCGCCGCGCTGATCGCCGCGGGCGCCGGCTGCGCGGTGGCCAAGCACGGCAACCGCTCGGCGACCGGACGGTCGGGCTCGGCCGACGTGCTCGAGGCGCTCGGCGTGCGGATCGACCTGTCGCCGCAGGACGTCGGCGCGTGCATCGACGAGATCGGCTTCGGCTTCATGTTCGCCCCGCGCCACCACCAGGCCACCCGCTTCGTCATCCCGGTGCGCAAGGACCTCGCGGTGCGCACGATCTTCAACTTCCTCGGACCGCTGACGAACCCCGCGGGCGCGCGCCGCCAGGTCATCGGCGTGTCCGATCCGGCGTTCGTCGAGGTCATGGCGGGCGCGCTGGCGCTGCTCGGCGCCGACCGCGCGCTCGTCGTCAGCTCGCACGACTCGCTCGACGAGCTGAGCATCGCGGCGCCGACCACCGTCGTCGAGGTCGACGGGCCGGACCTGCGTACCTACACGGTCAGTCCGGAGGACGTCGGGCTGACGACGAGCGCCGACCCCGGCGCCACGCTGGGCGGCTCGCCGGAGGAGAACGCCGAGGCCACGCGGGCGATCTTCGCGGGCGAGCGCGGGCCGCGGCGCGACCTCGCGGTGCTCAACGCGGGCGCGGCGATCTACGCCGCCGGCCGCACGGACGACCTCGCGGCAGGCGTCGCCGCCGCCCAGGCCGCGATCGACGACGGCGCCGCCACACGCACGCTCGACGCGCTCGTCGCGCGTACGAAGCAGCTCGCGGGGGACACGGCAGCGGCATGAACGTCCTCGAGCGGATCGTGGCGTCGACGCGGGAGGACGTGCGCCGGCGGCGCGAGGAGGTGCCGTTGGCGCGGCTGGAGTCCGACCTCGAGGGGCGCGGCGACGACCGACCGTTCTCCGAGGCGCTGACCCTGCCCGGCGTCTCGGTGATCGCCGAGCACAAGCGTCGCTCGCCCTCGGCGGGCACGATCCGCGAAGGGGCGACCGTGGCCGACGTGGTGCTCGCCTACGAGCGCGGCGGTGCGGCGGCGATCTCGATCCTCACCGAGGGGCGCCACTTCGGCGGCTCGCTCGAGGACCTGCGCGAGGCACGCGCGACGTGCGCGCTGCCGATCCTGCGCAAGGACTTCATCGTCGACCCCTACCAGCTCTACGAGTCCGCCGCCGCGGGCGCCGACGCGATCCTGCTGATCGTCGCCGCGCTCGAGTCGCGCGTGCTCGGTGCGCTGTACGGCGAGGCGCGCGCGCTGGACCTCGACGTGCTCGTCGAGGTCCACGACGAGGACGAGCTGGACTGCGCGCTCGAGCAGCTCGATGCCGATGTCATCGGCATCAACAACCGCAACCTCACGGACTTCAGCGTCGACGTCGAGCGCACCTTCGAGCTGCTGGCCGACATCCCGGCCGGCAAGACGGTGGTGTCCGAGTCGGGCTTTCACTCGCGCGAGCAGCTCGACGCGCTCGAGCGCGTGGGGGTCGACGGCGTCCTCGTCGGCGAGTCGCTCATGCGCGCCGACGACCCGGGCGCGGCTCTGCGCGCGCTGACCGGCGCCGACGAGACCGGCGAGCTGGCGCTCTGAGCCTCGATCGCCCGCCGGTGCCGCTCTACAGTTGAGCGCCATGGCGACGCGGATCAAGCACTGCGGCATCACGAGCCTCGACGACGCCCACCGCGCCGCGGAGGCGGGCGCCTGGGCGCTCGGCATGATCTTCTGGCCGGGGTCGCCGCGACGCTGCGAGCTCGACGAGGCGCAGGTCATCGGCACGGCGCTGCGGCGCACGCTGCACCTCGTCGGCGTGTTCGTCAACGCGCGCCTGGAGGAGATCGACCGCGCCGTCCAGGCGGCCGGCCTGTCGCACGTCCAGCTGCACGGCGACGAGGGCCCGGTGTTCTGCAGCGAGGTCGCGCGGCGCACCGGCACGAAGGTCATCAAGGCCGTGCGCGTGCAGTCGCGCGCGACGCTGCAGGCGGCGGCCGCCTTCCACACCGACCTCCTGCTGCTCGACGCCCACGTCGAGGGGGTCCCGGGCGGCACCGGCCGGACGATCGACTGGGAGCTCGTGCGCGGCGCCAAGCTCGTCGCGCCGATCATCCTCAGCGGCGGCCTGACGCCCGGCAACGTCGCCGCCGCGATCGCCGCGACGCAGCCGTATGCGGTGGACGTCGCCAGCGGCACCGAGGCGACCCCCGGCGTCAAGGATCCGGCCAAGCTGCAGGCGTTTCACGAGGCGGTGCGGGCGGCGGAGACCGAGCCGCCGGCCGAGGACGTGGCGGCGAGCGCCGCGCCTGGGGCAAGATCCGCGCCGTGACCGATCGCGCGCCACAGATCGAATCCGGCGTCGAGCACCGCTTCGGGCCGTACGGCGGTCAGTACGTCCCCGAGACGCTGCTGCCCGCGCTCGACGAGCTCGAGGCGGCGTGGGTGGCGGCGCGCGACGACGTCGCCTACCTCGGCGAGCTCAACGGCCTGCTGCGCGACTTCGCGGGCCGGCCGACGCCGCTGTACCTCGCCGAGCGTCTGTCCGAGCTGGCCGGCCGCGAGCTGTGGCTCAAGCGCGAGGACCTCATGCACACCGGCTCGCACAAGCTCAACAACGCGCTGGGCCAGGCGCTGCTGGCCAAGCGCATGGGCAAGCACCGGATCATCGCCGAGACCGGCGCCGGCCAGCACGGCGTCGCCAGCGCGACCGCCTGCGCGCTGCTGGGGCTGGAGTGCATCGTCTACATGGGCGCCGAGGACATCCGCCGGCAGGCTCCCAACGTGCAGCGCATGAAGCTGCTCGGCGCGGACGTCGTCAGCGTCGAGGCCGGTGCCCGCACGCTGAAGGAGGCCGTCAGCGAGGCGATCCGCGACTGGGTGTCGTCGGTCGCCACGACGCACTACGTCATCGGCTCGGCGGTCGGCCCCGCCCCGTATCCGGCGATCGTGCGCGATCTGCAGCGGGTCATCGGCGACGAGGCCCGGCGCGAGCTGCTCGCCCGTGCCGGTCGCCTGCCCGACCGCGTCATCGCCTGCGTCGGCGGCGGGTCGAACTCGATCGGGATCTTCACCCCGTTCGTCGCGGATGTCGGTGTCGCCCTGATCGGCGTCGAGGCGGCGGGGGAGGGCCTGGCCGGCGGCCGCCACGGCGCGCCGCTGACCGCCGGCGGCCGCGCCGGCGTCCTGCACGGCTCGCTGTCGGCGGTCATGCAGGACGACGACGGCCAGGTGACCGAGGCGCACTCGATCTCCGCCGGTCTGGACTATCCGGGCTCGGGTCCCGAGCACGCCCACCTGCGCGACTCCGGCCGCGCGCGCTACGTCGCCGTCGAGGACTCCGACGCGCTGCACGCGTTTCGCGAGGTCACCCGTCTGGAGGGGATCATCCCGGCGCTCGAGACCTCGCACGCGCTGCACTTCGCGATGCACGAGGACGGCGACGGCTCCGACCTCGACCTCGTCTGCCTGTCGGGCCGCGGCGACAAGGACCTCGCCGAGGTCATGGCCCAGGATGACCTCTAGGCCCGCGCGGGACCGCGTCCCCGCGGTCCCGCAGACCGGTGAGGACCGCATCGCTGCGGCCTTCGCGCTGCGGTCCGGGCGGGCCGCGCTCATGCCCTACCTCATGGGCGGCTTTCCCGACATGGCCACCTCGCGCGCGATCGGCGAGGCCTATGCCGCCAACGGCGCCGACCTGATCGAGCTCGGCGTGCCGTACTCCGACCCGCTGGCCGACGGGCCGACGATCCACGCCGCGGGCACCGCCGCGCTACGCGCGGGCGCGACCATCGGCGGCGTGCTCGAGGTCGGCGAGGCGCTCGCGCGGCGCGTCCCGGTCGTGCTGATGTGCTACGTCAACCTCGTCCTGGCGCCCGGTCCCGACAGGTTCGCGCGGCGGCTGCGCGAGGCCGGGATCAGCGGGCTGATCGTGCCCGACCTGCCGCTGGGCGAGGAGCCCGCGATCACCGCGGCGTGCGAGGAACACCGCATCGCGCTCGTGCCGCTCGTGGCCCCGACCACGACCGACGCGCGCCTGGCGCTGATCGGCGCGCAGGCCAGGGGGTTTCTCTACACCGTGTCGGTGACCGGCACGACCGGCGAGCGCGGCAGCCGCGAACAGGCCTTCGGCGAGCTGCTGGGGCGGGTCAAGCGCCACACGGAGGTGCCGGTCGCGCTCGGCTTCGGCATCGCCACGCCCGAGCACGCGGCCGAGGCGGCCCGCG
The DNA here is from genome assembly GCA_030681525.1 of Solirubrobacteraceae bacterium. GTDB lineage: Bacteria > Actinomycetota > Thermoleophilia > Solirubrobacterales > Solirubrobacteraceae > CADCVQ01. The sequence continues at coordinate 26,709 of JAUXSD010000027.1, read as the reverse complement.
CGGGCGCTGACGGCGTCATCGTCGGAACCCGCCTCGTGCGCGCGGCGGCGGAGGCCGACGATCCGGCCGCCGCGACCGGCGAGCTCGTAGCGAAGCTTGCCGCCGGGCTCATCGGCTAGGCTGGCGGCGCAATGGGACTCGTCATCGCCACCACCGTTGGTCTCTGCGTGTGGATCGTCCTCTGGGCGATCGGCTGGAGCTCGATGGACGCCTTCCTGGTCACCACCGTGATCATCACCCTGGGCGCCATGGCCCGGCTTCTCAACCCGTACCTGCCCGGCCGTCCCGAGACGGACCACTAAGGGAGCCGCATGCCGCGCGGGCTCCGGGCGGCCATCGCCTGCGTCCTCGGCGTCCTCGTGGCCGGGGCGGGCGTCATCGGCTGCGGCGGCGACGACAAGCGCAGCGCCGTCGAGAACGGCCCGGACACGCTGACGATCTACTCGAGCCTGCCGCTGCAGGGGCCCGACCGAGCGCGGTCGCGCGACATGGTCAACGCGATCAAGCTCGCGCTGAAGGAGGCCGGCGGCAAGGTCGGCCCGTTCACCATCACGTACGTGTCGTTGGACGCGGCGCAGCCCGGGGCGCGGACGTGGTCGGGCGACAAGGTGCTCGACAACGCCCGCCAGGCGGTCCGCGACCTCAACGCGATCGCCTACATCGGCGACCGCGACTCGGCGGCGACGGCGCTGTCGGTGCCGCTGACCAACGAGGGCCACGTCCTGCAGGTCAGCCCGTCGAGCACCTACGACGGCCTGACCCGCGCCAGCCGGCGCCAAGGCGAGCCCGACCGCTTCTATCCCTCCGGCGAGCGCACGTTCGCCCGGGTCGTGCCGCGCGATCAGGTCCAGGCCTCCGCGCTGATCGGCTACATGCAGACGCAGGGCGTGCGCAGCGTCGCGCTGCTGGCCGACCGCCACATCTACGGTGGCGGGATCGCCGACGCGGTGGAGCAGGCCGCCGAGCGCCAGGACATCACGGTCCAGCACCTCGGCCGCACCGATGCGCTGAAGGAGGACCTCTCCGGACCGGCCCGCACCGTCGCCGAGACGAAGGCCGACGCGTTTCTCTTCGCCGGGACGACCGACACCGGCGCGGCCGGGATCTTCAAGGCCGTCGCCGCCGCCGCGCCGGACATGCGGCTGTTCGGGCCAGCCGCCGTGGCCGACCACGCGTTCGCCGACGCGCTGCCGGCGGCCGTGCAGCGGCGCATGCACGTGACGACCTCGGCGCTGCCGCCGCGCCTGCTGCCCGCCTCGGCGCGCGCGTTTCGCGACCGCTTCCGCGCGACGTTCGGCCACGCCCCGGCGCCCGAGGCGCTGCAGGCCTACGAGGCCGCCAACGCGGTGCTGCACTCGATCAGGACCGCCGGCGAGAAGGGCAACAACCGCCGCGCGGTGACCGACGCGTTCTTCTCGATCCGCGATCGCGAATCGGTGCTCGGGCGCTATTCGATCGACCGTTTCGGAGACACGAGCCTGTCCCGATACGCCGGAAACCGTCTCACTGACTCGGAGTTCGTCCTCGACAAGCTGCTGGAGGTGCGTCGCTGAGAGCGGCACGCCCGCTGCACGCCCGCGCACAACTGCTTGTGCAAGACCGTCGCGGGTGTACGATCGCCCGCATCCGCGTGTCAACTGTCCTCCGGGAGGACGATTTGAATCTACACCGACTTGCCACTTTCAGCTGTGTCGCCGCGATGTCAGTGTTCGGCGTCGCCGCCTGCGGGGACGACGACGAGGACACCGGCGGCGGTGGCGGCGAGGCCACGCCGTCCGGTGAGACCGCCAGCGGGGAGCTGACGGTCTACTCCAGCCTGCCGCTGCAGGGCGCGTCGCGCCCGCAGACGACCGCGATGGTCAGCGGCATCAAGCTGGCGCTCAAGGAGACCAACAGCAAGGCGGGCAACTTCACCATCAAGTACGAGTCGCTGGACGACTCGACCGCGCAGCAGGGCGGCTGGACGCCGGAGGCCGTATCGCAGAACGCGCGCAAGGCGGCGCAGGACGACAAGGCCGCCGTCTACATCGGTGAGTTCAACTCGGGCGCGAGCGCCGTCTCGATCCCGATCCTCAGCGATGCGAAGGTCCCGCAGATCTCACCCGCCAACACGGCGGTCGGACTGACCTCCGACGAGCCGGGCGCCGACAAGGGCGAGCCCACCAAGTACTACCCCTCGGGCTTCCGCAACTACGTGCGCATCGTGCCCAAGGACACGATCCAGGGCGCCGCGCTGGCCACCATCATGAAGGAGGACGGCTGCACGAAGGTCGCGATGGCCAACGACAAGGAGGTGTATGGCGCAGGTCTGGCGCGCAACATCGCCGGCTCCGCCGAGGAGCAGGACCTGAACATCATCTTCAACGAGGGCATCGACACGAAGGCGCCGAACTACCGCTCGCTCGCGTCGCGGGCCAAGAGCCAGGGCGCTGACTGCTTCGTGTTCAGCGGCATCACGTCCAACAACGGAGTCCAGATCTTCAAGGACTTCGAGGCCGCGCTGCCCAACGGCAAGCTCTACGGACCCGACGGCGTCGCCGAGACCGGCTTCGTCGACCCGAAGGGCGGCGGCATCCCCGCCGACGTCGCGGCGAAGGTCAAGGTGACCGTCGCCACGCTCGATCCCGCGAGCTACCCGCCGGAGGGCCGCGAGTTCTTCGCCGCCTTCGAGCGCGAGTACAACGACGCCAACCCCGATCCGTACGCGATCTACGGCTACGAGGCGATGCGCCTCGCGATCGATGCGATCGAGCGTTCGCAGACCGGCGAGAAGGAGGACATCGTCAAGGCGCTGTTCGCCACGAAGGACCGCTCGAGCGTGCTCGGCACGTACTCGATCGACGAGAACGGTGACACGACGCTGACCGACTACGGCGTCTACACCATCAAGGGCGGCGAGCTGGAGTTCGACAAGACCGTCGAGGCCGCCACCTAGCCAACCCGTGCGATGGGGGCGGGCTGACGTAGCCCGCCCCCGTTCACACGAGGACGGATCCGAGAAACCGCACATGGCAGCCGCCGGCCTCCCCGCAGCGACTCCAGCGCCGCTCCGTGCGCTGCGCAGCTTCCTTGGAAAGTACGGGCTGATCGGCGTCCTGCTGATCATGCCGGTCGCCTTCGGGATCCACGACCTGCGCACCGAGGGCGATCTGTCGCGCCTCGGCAACAACCTGCTCGACGGCCTCTCCAACGGCTCCATCTGGGCGCTGGTGGCGATCGGCTACACGCTCGTCTACGGCATCGTCGAGCTCATCAACTTCGCCCACGGCGACGTCTTCATGATCGGCTCGTTCGTCGCCGCCGGGTTCTTCGGGACGGTCGGGCTCACCGCGGCGACCGGCCCGATCGGGCTCGTCGTGGGCCTGCTGCTGACGCTGATCGTCGCGATGCTGGCGTCGGGCGTGCTCAACGTCATGATCGAGCGCGTCGGCTATCGCCCGTTGCGCAGCGCCCCGCGCCTCGCGCCGTTGATCACCGCGGTCGGCTTCTCGTTCATCCTGCAGAACGTCGGCCTGCTGTGGCGCGGCGGCTCGCAGCAGGGGATCGTCGACCTGATCGACTCGCAGCAGGAGCTCCTGCAGATCGCCGGAGTCAGCATGACCCACGGCGACCTGCTGGCGATCGCGGTGACGATCCCGCTCGTGCTGGCGATGACGACCTTCATCGCGGTCAGCCGGCTCGGCAAGGCGATGCGCGCCACCGCGCAGGATCCCGACGCCGCACGACTGATGGGCATCAACGTCGACACGACGATCTCGGCGACGTTCCTGCTCGGCGGCATGCTGGCCGGCGCCGCCGGCCTCATCTACGCGCTGTACCAGACGACCGTCTGGTACTTCCAGGGCTTCACCGCCGGGCTGATCGCCTTCACCGCCGCCGTCATGGGCGGCATCGGCAACATCCGCGGGGCCGTGCTCGGCGGCCTGATCATCGGCGTCATCCAGCAGACGTCCGACAACCGGATCGGCAGCCAGTGGACGCCGGCGATCGTCTTCGCCTACCTCGTGCTGATCATGGTCTTCAAGCCCTCCGGGCTGCTCGGCGAGGAAACCCGTGAGGCGGGCTGAGCGATGACCGGCGAAGCTGCCGCGCCGGCGCCGGGGCCGGCTGCGAAGTCGGCCGCGCCGCCGCCGCCGCGCACGAAGTGGCGCGCGCCGGTCCTGTCGCGCCGGGCGCAGCTCGCGCTCGCCGTCGCGGCGATCGTCGGCGGCGCCGTCCTGCCGTTCTTCTTCAGTGCCGGCGGCGGGTTCATCGAGGACGCGACGCTGGCGCTGGCCTACATCGTCATGGCCCTGGGGCTGAACATCATCGTCGGCTTCGCCGGGCTGCTGGACCTCGGATACGTCGCCTTCTTCGCGATCGGCGCCTACACGATGGGCTACTTCGGCTCGCTGTTTCACATCGAGGCCAACGGCGGTGAGGGCTTCCACCTTCTCGTGACCGGCGCCGCCGCCGAATTGCCCGGCATCCACCTGAACTTCCTCATCATCGTCGTCCTCGCGATCGTCGCGACGACGATCGCCGGCATGGTCATCGGCCTGCCCACGCTGCGCCTGCGCGGCGACTACATCGCGATCGTGACGCTCGCCTTCGGCGAGATCGTGGGCCGCATCGCGATCAACGGCGACGAGATCACCGGCTTCGGCACGAAGCTGACCAACGGACGCCAGGGCATCACGCCGGTCGACAAGATCGACCTGCCGTTCCTCGCGCCGTTCACGTCGCTGGAGCTCAGGCCCTGGTACTGGGTGGCCTTCGCGATGGTGCTCATCGCGCTGTTCGTGAACTTCCGCCTACGCGACTCGCGTCTCGGGCGCGCCTGGATCGCCCTGCGCGAGGACGAGGTGGCCGCCGTCAGCATGGGCGTCCCGCAGGTCAAGACGAAGCTGCTGGCCTACGGCACCGGGGCGGCGTTCGGCGGCATCTCGGGAGCGTTCCTGGGGTCCTATCTCAACACGGTCAACGCCGACCAGTTCCAGTTCTCGTTCTCGATCTTCGTGCTGGCGATGATCATCCTCGGCGGCCTGGGCTCGATCTGGGGGGTGGTCGTCGGCGCGGTGGCGCTGTCGTTCATCAACAACCGCCTCATCCCCGACGTGCTCAACGGGGTGCCGGCCAAGATCGGCCTGGACTTCGACCTGACCGAGCTGTCGTTCGGGATCTTCGGCTTCCTGCTCGTGATCATGATGATCCTGCGACCGGAAGGGCTGATCCCGGAGCGACGACGGCAGATCGAGCTGTCGGAGGGCATCGAGGATCTGGCCGTCGACGAGGATGCGGTCGTCCAGTCGAGGGTGCCATGACCGCCGACGCGAAGGGACCGATCCTCGAGGCGCGCGGCGTCACGAAGCAGTTCGGCGGCCTGACGGCGGTCAACGACGTCTCGTTCTCGATCCCGCGCCGCGCGATCGTGTCGCTGATCGGCCCCAACGGCGCCGGCAAGACGACGTTCTTCAACATCCTCACCGGGCTCTACAAGCCGACCGTCGGCCGCGTGAGCTTCGACGACCAGAACATCACCGGCGGGCGCCCGGACAAGATCATGGCCCTCGGTGTGGCGCGGACGTTTCAGAACATCCGCCTGTTCGGCACGATGACCGCCCTCGAGAACGTCATGGTCGGCCAGCACTCGCGCATGAAGGCGGGGCTGATCGGCTCGATCCTGCGGCCCCCGCACGTGCGCCACGAGGAGCAGCGCGTGCGCGCCAAGGCCGCCGAGGCGCTGGAGTACGTCGGCCTGAAGCCCCGGCTGCACGAGCAGCTCGCCACGAACCTCTCCTACGGCGACCAGCGGCGCGTCGAGATCGCACGCGCGCTGGCGTCCGATCCCAAGCTGCTGCTGCTCGACGAGCCGACGGCGGGGATGAACCCGCAGGAGTCCGAGAACCTGACGCACTTCATGGAGCGCCTGCGCGACGAGCTGGGCCTGTCGATCCTGCTCATCGAGCACGACATGAAGGTCGTCATGGGCGTCTCGGAGTACGTCACGGTGCTCGACCACGGCGAGAAGATCTCCGAGGGCGACGCCACGACGGTGCGCAGCGACCCCAACGTCGTCGAGGCCTACCTCGGCAAGCAGGAAGCCGAACGCCAGAGCGCGGAGGACGGTGCCGGCTGATGGCGCTGCTCGAGATCGACGACATCCGCACGTACTACGGCAACATCGAGGCGCTGAAGGGCATATCGCTGACCGTCGACGAGGGCGAGTGCGTCACGCTGATCGGCTCCAACGGCGCGGGCAAGTCGACGACGCTGCGCTCGATCTCGGGCTTGACCCCGCCACGCACCGGCGACATCCGCTTCGCCGGCGAGAACATCACCCGCACGGGGCCCGCGGACATCGTCAAGCTCGGGATCTCGCAGTCGCCGGAGGGCCGGCGCTGCTTCTCGCGCATGACCGTGCGCGAGAACCTCGACATGGGCGCCTACCTGCGCCGCGACAAGGACGCGATCACCGCCGACATCAACCGCGTCTTCGACCTGTTCCCGCGCCTGCAGGAGCGCGAGCGCCAGAAGGCCGGCACGATGTCCGGCGGCGAGCAGCAGATGCTGGCGATCGGCCGCGCCCTGATGGCACGGCCGAGGCTCCTGCTGCTCGACGAGCCGTCGATGGGCATCGCCCCGATCCTCGTCGAGCGCATCTACGAGACGATCGCCGAGATCAACGAGCAGGGCACGACGATCCTGCTCGTCGAGCAGAACGCCAACTACGCGCTGAGCGTCTCGCAGCGCGCGTACGTGCTGGAGACCGGCAGGGTGGTCCTGAGCGATCGCTCCGACACCCTGCGGACGAACCCCGAGGTCCAGAAGGCGTACCTCGGCGGATGACGGTCCTCGCGATCATCGGGGAGGCCGCGCTGTACCTGCTCTACGGCTGGCTGCTGTCGGCGATCATCGCCAGCTACCTGTCGGGCAAGAAGGGCTACGGCGAGCGGCTCGGCCTGGCCAGCGGGCTGCTGCTGACGTTCATCGGCGTGCTGATCTGGCTGCTCATCCCGGCCAAGCCGACGTCGGACTGGGGCCGCCGCAAGCAGGCCCGCGCCGCCGGCGACTGACGGCCCCGCGCGCGCTCAGCCCAACGTGCTGGCGAGCGCCTCGTCGAGGTCGGGGTGACGAAACTCGTAGCCGAGCTCGGCGGCGCGGCCCGGCACCATCCGCACGCCCTTGAGCACGATCTGGCTCATCTCGCCGTACAGGAGCTTGATCGTGAAGCCGGGCACCGGCGCCACGGCGGGCCGGTGCAGCGCGGCGCCCAGCGCCTTGGCGAAGCGCTTGTTGGTCACCGGCTCCGGCGCGCAGGCGTTGATCGCGCCGTTGAAGCGATCGTGGTCGATCGCCGCGAGGTAGATGCCGACGAGGTCGTCGAGGTGAATCCAGGGCATGTACTGCTTGCCGCTGCCGATCGGGCCGCCCACGCCGGCTTTGAAGAACGGCAGCATCCTCGCCAGCGCGCCGCCCTCGGCATCGAGCACGATGCCGGTGCGCACGATCACCATGCGGATGCCGACCTTCGCCGTCTCGGCCTGGCGCTCCCAGCGCGCGACGACGTCGGCGAGCCAGTCGCTGCCGGGCGGCTCGAGCTCGTCGACCGGCTCGCCGCCGCGCGCGCCGTAGTAGCCCGACGCCGACGCGCAGATGAACGCCTTCGGCCGCGGCTTGGTCTCGAAGATGCTGTGCACCATGTTGCGGGTGCCCTTCTCACGGCTCTCGAGGATCTCGGCCTTGGCCTCGGTGCTCCAGCGCTGTCCGACGTCCTCGCCGGCGAGGTGGACGACCGCATCGCGGCCGGCCAGCGCCTCCTTGGGGACGGCCTCGTGCTTGAGGTCCCAGGCATACGCCGGCACGCCGAGCTGCTCGCTCGCCTTGTCGGGATCGCGCGAGAGCGCGATGACCTCGTCACCGCGCTCCTTCAGCGCCGCGACGAGGTGGCGCCCGACGCGGCCCGTCGCTCCGCTGACCGTGACCTTCATCAGCCGAGCATACGCACCGGGTCGCCGCCCGGATCGGTGGGAGACTCAGGCGGGCGGCGCGATCCCGTCGTCGGGCTTCAGCGGCCGGTGCCGGCGCCGCTTGGCCGTGATCGCCTGGTAGCTCGCCGTCGGGATCGCGTCCAGGCGGGGTGCGTCGGCCAGGCGGATCGTCTCGAGTATGCGATTCCAGCAGCCGATCTCCGGATCGGCGTGGTAGTGGCCCACGTACCCCGAGCGCCAGAAGTCCTTCGCTCGGTCGCCGTTGCCGTTCAACGTCACATACGCTGTTTCGCGATCGATCATCGCGCCGCAGAGATCGCAGGTGTAGGTCAGGCTCATGTTCGTGCTCATCCTTGGCTTGCGCTTGGTATGTCCTCCACCGCGAAGCTTACGCCTGCGACCTGACGCAGCGGACGGGGTGCGTAAAGTGGCCCGGCGATGGCCTCCGCGACCCCAGACGAGCTGTACCTGATCGACGGAAACTCGCTCGTCTACCGGGCGTTCTTCGCGCTGCCGGAGTCGATCGCGACGTCCACCGGGTTTCCGACGAACGCGATCTTCGGCTTCGCGTCGATGCTCGTGAAGATCCTCACCGAGCACGGGACCAAGCCCACGGTCGTCGTCTGGGACGCGGGCGCCAGCGGTCGCAAGGAGATCTACTCCGAGTACAAGGCCGGCCGGCTGACGCGCCCGGATCTGCTCAAGGAGCAGTGGCCGCACTTCGAGCCGCTCGTGGAGGCCTTCGGCTACAAGAACACGCGCCTGGCGGGCTTCGAGGCCGACGACGTGATCGCCACGCTCGCCGAGCGCGCCCGCGAGCAGCGCATCCCGACCGTGATCGTGACCGGCGACCGCGACGCCTTCCAGCTCATCGACCCCGAGGGCCTCGTCAGCGTCATGGCGACGTCGCGCGGGATCACCGACACGAAGCTCTACGACTACGCCGCGGTCGTCGACCGCTACGGCATCCCGCCCGAGCTGATCCCCGACTTCTACGGCCTCAAGGGCGACACAAGCGACAACATCCCGGGCGTCCCCGGCATCGGCGACAAGACCGCGTCGCAGCTGCTGCAGAAGTTCGGCGATCTCGAAGGCGTGCTGGGCTCGATCGACGAGATCACCGGCGCCAAGCGCAAGCAGAACCTCGCCGAGCACGCCGACAACGCGCGCCTGTCGAAGGTCCTGGCGACGATGCGCCGCGACCTCGACATCGACCTCGACGTCGCGCAGGCCGCCGCGCAGGTGCCCGATCGCTCCAAGCTGCGCGAGGTCTTCCGCGAGTTCGAGCTGCGCGACCCGCTGCGCCGCCTGGAGGAGTTCCTCGGCGCCGACGAGGCCGCGCCCGCGCCGGTCGCCGCGACCGAGGTCAGCGCGCGCGTGCGGCCGGGGACGCTGGGCGATGTGGCGGCGTTCGGCGGGCCCGACGCCGAGCTCGTGCTCGCCGCCCGGGCGCCCGAGATCCCCGAGGGCGAGCTGCTCGCGCTCGAGAGCACGTGGCGCTTCGCCGTCGCCGCGGGCCGTGAGGTGCTGACCGGCGCGATGGACGACCCGGCCCAGCTCGTGGCGGCCGCCGGCGCGCGACCGGTCGTCGCCTACGACGCCAAGGCCTTCGGGGCCGTGCCGCCGAACCTCGTCCACGACGCGCTGCTGGGCGCCTACCTGCTGGAGCCCGCGCGCCGCGGCTACCCGCTGCGCGAGCTGCTCGAGGAGCGCGGCCTGGGCGCGCCAGGCGTGGAGGACGACCTCGCGCGCGAGGCGCTGCTCGTGGGCGAGCTGTCGGTCTGGCAGCGCGACCAGATCGCCGACCGCGGCCTCGTCGCGGTCATGGAGGAGATCGAGCTGCCGCTCGTGCCGGTGCTGCGGCGGATGGAGCTCGAGGGCGTGCGGCTGAACACCGCCCGGCTGCGCGAGATCACCACGCGCGTGCGCGAGGAGATCCGCACCCTGGAGCTCGAGATCTGGGAGCACGCCGGGACCGAGTTCGTCATCGGCTCGCCGCAGCAGCTCGGCGAGATCCTCTTTCAGAAGCTCGAGCTGTCCAAGAAGCGGCGCGGCAAGACCGGCTTCTCGACCGACGCCCGGGTGCTGCAGGCGATCCGCGGCGAGCATCCGATCATCCCGCTGATCGAGCGCTGGCGCGAGCTCAACCAGCTCGACAAGACGTACTTCAGCGTCCTGCCGCAGCTCGTCGACGAGCGCTCGCGAATCCACACGACGTTCCTGCAGGCGGCGGCCACCACCGGCCGCCTGGCCTCGACGAACCCCAACATGCAGAACGTCCCGATCCGCACCGAGCTGGGGCGCGAGATCCGCGGCTGCTTCGACGCCGCGGAGGGCAACCTGCTGCTGAGCGCCGACTACTCGCAGATCGAGCTGCGGGTGCTCGCCCACATTGCCGACGAACCGGTCCTCAAGGAGATCTTCGTGCGCGGCGAGGACGTCCACACGGCCACCGCCTCGAAGGTGTTCGGCACGCCGCCCGAGCAGCTCGACCTCGGCCAGCGATCGAAGGCGAAGATGATCAACTACGGGATCGTCTACGGCCTCAGCGACTTCGGCCTGGCCGACCGGCTCGGGATCCCGCGCGAGGAGGCCAAGGAGATCATCGACACGTATCTCGAGCGCTTCCCGGCGGTGCGCCTGTTCATCGAGGGGACGATCGAGAGCGCTCGCGAGAAGGGCCATGTCACGACGTTGTGGGGGCGGCGCCGCCAGATTCCCGAGCTCAAGGCGCGCAACTGGCAGGTGCGCACGCTCGGCGAGCGCCTCGCGGTCAACACGGTGATCCAGGGCACCGCCGCCGACGTCATGAAGCTCGCGCTCGTGCGCGTCGACGCCGCGCTGCGCGACTCGCCGGTGCGGCCGATCCTGACCGTCCACGACGAGCTGCTCTTCGAGGGCCCGGCGGGCGAGATCGAGGGCGTGCGCGAGCTCATCCGCCACGAGATGTGCGCGTTCTGGCAGCACGACCCGCCGCTGGGCGTCGACATCGGCGTCGGGCCGACCTGGATGCAGGCCAAGTGAGATGGATCGCGGCGCCGGCGTCCTGCTGACCGCCTTCACCGGCGGCCTGGTGGCGCTGCAGGCGCCCGTCAACTCGGTGCTGGGCCGCGCGATCGGGACCTGGCAGGCGGCGTTCGTGTCGTTCGCCATCGGCACGATCGCGCTGGCGTGCATCGCCGCGCTGGCCACCGGCGGGTTGGGCGACGTCTCGGGCGTCCGCAACGTCTCGTGGGTCTACCTGACCGGCGGCCTGCTCGGCGCGGCCTACGTCACGACGATCCTCGTGACGGTCCGCACGCTCGGGGCGGGCGGGGTCGTGGCCGCGACGATCGCCGGCCAGCTCGCCGTCTCGGTCGTCGTCGACCACTTCGGGCTGATCGGGGTGACCAGGCAGCCGATCACGGTGGTGAGGGTCGTCGGCGTCCTGCTGCTGGGGCTCGGAACGTACCTCGTCGTGCGGGATCCGTAGACCCCGGCCGACACTAGACTCCGTCTCACCTTGAGCGCGCGCGCCCCGGTATTCGAGGTTGAGCGCTTTGAGCGCGTGGCCGCCGGAGCCCACGTCCTGCTGCGGATCGTCGGCCGCTGGCGCGCCGAGTCACCCGAAAGACTGTCGTGGCCGGTCCTGCTGCTCGACGACGGGACCGAGGTGCGGCCCGTGGCCCCGCTGCGCGGAGACGACGACGCCGAGCCGGTCGCCGGGCCGGACCCCGCGCTGTGGCGCGCGGCGTTCGCGGTGCCGGCCGCGCAGCTGACCGACGGCAACGCCACGTACGGTCTCGCGACGAGCCACGGCACGATCAGCCTGCCGGCGCCCATCGAGGCGTCGCGCGGACCCCGCCCGCGCGCGGAGGCGCCACCGCCGCGGGCGCCCGACGTCCAACCGCCGCGCGCCGGCCACCGGCGCGCGGACGCCGATCGCGGTGCCGGTGAGCCCGGGCAGGCGCTCGCCGCGCTGCGCCGGCGCCTGGCGGCCGAGCAGGAGCGGGCCGAGCAGGCGACGGCGCGCCAGCAGGCGCTGGAGCGCGAACGCGACGCGCTGACCGCGCGGGCCGATCGCGTCCCCGAGCTCGAGCGCCAGCAGCAGCGGGCGCTCGAGGCGCTGCAGGAGGCCGACGACGAGCGCGAGCGCCGCGAGGCGGCCGAGCGGGCGCTGGAGCGGGCCGACGCGGCGCGCGCGGCGCTGGCGGGGCGCGTCGCCGAGCTCGAGCAGCGCGCCGCCGAGCTGAGCGACCGCGCCGCGGAGGCCGAGCTCGAGGCCGAGTTCGCGCTCGCCCGGGAGCGCGAGCATGCGACGGCGCTCGACGTGGTCGAGCGCTGGCCGGTCCTCGTGCTCCTGCTGGTCGCCGTGCCCGTCGGCATCGCGGCGGGGATCCAGCCGGCGCTCGCGGCGGCGCTGCTGGGGATCGCCGTCGTCGCAGCGCTCGTCGTCGTCGCGCCGGTGGTCCACTTCGCGCTGCTCATCGCCGTCACCGCGATCGTCCCGTACGACGTGCAGCAGGCGCTGGAGTTCGGGGCGGGCGGCGCTGGCCTGCAGCTCGCCGACCTCTTGCTGTTCACCGGCCTGGCGCGCGCCGCCGTCGTGCTGGCCCGCCGCCCGCCGGGCGGCCTGACCGCCGTCGTGGGTGGGCTCATGGTGGTGTTCATGGGGATCGTGCTGGTCCAGGGGATCCATGGCTGGACCGCCGGTCATACGGTCAGCCAGGTCGCCTACGAGACCCGTGAGGTGTTCACCTGGGCCACGCTGCTCATCGCGATCCCGCTGCTCATGGACCCTCGCCGCCGCAGCCAGCTGCTGACGGCCACGATGGTGATCGGGTTGCTGGTGGGCCTGTGGGGCATCGCCCAGTGGGTGCTGGACATCCCCTTCGGCGAGGCCGGGGACGCCGGGGTCCAGGCGGGCGTCGCGCTGACCTCGGCCGGGCGCGGCCAGGTCCAGGGAGCCCTCTTCGCCTTCCCCGTCGCGGTGCTCGTCGGCCTCGCGGTGCTCGTGTCCGGCGGGGCGCGCAGCCCGCGGACGCGGGCGCTGCTGGCGGCGATCGTCGTCATCAACGCGTTGTCGCTGCTGCTGACCTTCGAGCGCAGCCTGTGGGTGGCCACCGTGGCCGGTGCCCTGTTCATCGTGCTGCGGTCGAGCGCCGTCAGCCGGTTCAAGGCGATCATCACGATGGCCCTCGTGGTGCTCCTCGCCCTGCCGGTGCTGGCCACGATCGCCCCCGGCGCGCTGACGACGGCGCGCGAGCGGCTGCTGTCGATCGGGCAATACGGCAGCGACAACTCCGTCCGCTTCCGGATCGACGAGAGCCGCTTCGTGCTCGACCGGATCACCGATCACCCGATCACGGGATCCGGGATGGGGGCGACGATCCACTGGGGCCGGCCATACGACCGGGTGGCGGCATCGTCGACGCCGTTCTCGCACAACTCCGTGCTCTGGCTGTCCTGGAAGCTCGGTATCCCGGCGGTGATCCTGCTGCTGGCGATGATCGCCTGCGCCTTCGTCCCGCGCCGATACGGCGAGAACGCGACGAACACCGCGGTCCGGCACGGTGCGCAGGCGGCGCTGGTGGCGATGCTCATCATCAGCGTCACCTTCCAGTCGCTCGCGTCGCGGCCGATCACGCCGACGCTCGGGTTGGTGCTCGCGCTGTGCGTGGTCGGCACGGGTGCGGGGGCCGTACGGGCGCGCGCTCCTACGCCGTCCGCCGAGCCGCTCGCCTACGCGACCTGAAAAGCGCATGAGCGCCCGCGGGCCAGCTTCCCCCGCATTGGTAGAAAAGGATCACATATGCACCTCGGAAGGTGAACATTCTGGTAGCGTCGCGCCGTGCTTTCGCAAGGACGCGATGACCGCCAAGCGGAGAGTCCGCGCGCAGGAGGCGCTCGCAATGCCGTCGTTCCGCTCGCCGACGCGGTCAACGTGCCGGCGGCCGCCCCGTCCCCTGGCGCACCGCCGATCGAGCCGCTCTACTTCCGGGCGCCGCCGGTGGCGCTCCAGGAGGCGCTGGTCGAAGTCCCGTCGGCGCCGGTCGGGGCGGACCGCCGCGCCGCCGCGGTACCACTCGACGCACGCCTGCCCGAACGGCGCAGCGACCGGCGGGCGGGGCGCCCGCTGCCCAGCCTGCGCCGGAGGCGGGCGGTCGCCCGCCTCGAGGGCCTGGCCGTCCTGGGAGCGCTGTGGCTGGCCACGAGCGCGACGGTGTTCGCCGGCACGTTGCTGGGCCTCGCGGTCGTCCAACTGCGCTCGTCGCTGAAGACGCGGCGGCGCAGCGTGCTCATCGTGGGCCGGGCGCCGTTCTGTCGCACCGTCGAGGCGGCCGCGCGCGGCGCGCGCAGCGTGGCGCGCTCGTGCGTGGTGAGCGAGCACGGGGTACGCGCCCTCCTGCCGGCGATGGCCCGCGGTCAGGAGATCGTCGTGGAGGGGCGGATCCTGAGCGAACTGCGGCCGGAGCTACCCGACGCGCTCCTCGCCGGGGCCCGCGTTCATGTCGTGCCCAACGGGCTGTCGGGCGCGCACGTCTTCGAGGAGCCGCTGTTCCTCGCGCATCGGGTCATCAAGCGCAGCCTGGACATCGTGCTCGCGCTCGTCCTCCTCGTGCTCACGGCGCCGCTGCTGCTGGTCGCCGTCGCCGCGATCAAGCTCGAGTCCAAGGGACCGGCGCTCTTCGTCCGCACGAGGGTCGGCCTCGGCGGCCGGCCGTTCTCGCTGTACAAGCTGCGCTCGATGAAGCCGAGCGAGGACGAGGACCTCGACTACCTCAAGGCGGTGGTGCTCTGCTCGGCGCCCTCCGGTCAGGGCGTGTTCAAGCCGACGCACGCCAACCGGATCACCCGGGTGGGGTCGGTCCTGCGCCGCTACAGCATCGACGAGCTGCCGCAGATCATCAACGTGCTGAAGGGCGACATGAGCATCGTCGGGCCGCGGCCGCCGCTGCTGCACGAGCTCGACGTCTACGACGACGTCAGCATGCAGCGCCTGCGGGTCCGGCCGGGGATCACCGGCCTCGCGCAGATCAACGGCCGCAGCTCGCTGGCCTTCGACCGGATCGTCAGCTTCGATCTCGAGTACTGCGAGCATTGGACGCCATGGCTCGATCTCGGAATCCTCGCCCGCACGCCGCTGGTCGTGCTGACCGCGCGCGGGGCTGCTTGAGGCGGCGCCGCCGCAAGGGCGCGGACGGGTTGTGCTCCCGCGCCGACGTGCTGATCATCCGGCAGAACCACGTCCCGGTCGACCCGCGGGTGCGCCGCGAGCTGTACGCGCTGCTGGATGCCGGCTACCGCGTCGACGTGCTCTGCACGCGCGGCCGCGGCGAGCGCTGGCACGAGCGCGACGGGGCCATGCGCATCATCCGGATGCCGCTGTTTCACCGTCGTGGCGGCGTGCCGGGCTTTCTCCTGGAGTACCTGCTGTTCTTCGCCTTCGCGCTCGTGGCGGCGACGCTCCTGCAGCTCGTGCGCCGCTACCGCGTGGTGCAGGTCAACACCCTGCCCGACGTACTCGTCTTCGCCGCGGCGATCCCGCGTCTGCTCGGCGCGCGCGTCCTGCTCGACCTCCACGAGTGCATGCCGGAGTTCTTCATGAGCAAGTACGGCGTCGCCGCCGGCCATCCCGCCGTGCGGCTGCTCGGCCGGCTCGAGCAGGCCGCGATCCGCTTCGCCGATCACGCGCTGACGTGCACCGAGGACATGCGCGGCGCCTTCGTCGCGCGCGGCGCCGCCGCCGAGGACATCAGCATCGTGCTGAACTCCGCCGACGAGACGGCCTTCGATCCCGACCGTCACCCGGAGCGGCCGCCCGACGGCCGCTTCGTGCTGATCTGCCACGGCGCGATCGAGTCCCGCTACGGCCTGGACACCACGATCCGCGCGGTCGGGCGGTTGGCCGGCGAGCTGCCGGGCCTGCGGCTGGAGATCTACGGCAACGGTTCGCAGACACCGGTCCTGCAGGCGCTCGCGCGGGAGCTCGGCGTCGGCGATCGCGTGACGTTCAGCGACGGCTACGTCCCGCTCGACGCGCTCGTGGCGGCGATCGCGCGGGCCGACGTCGGTGTGGTCGCGATCGCCCGGGACCGCTTTCGCGACCTGACGCACTGCAACAAGATGTACGACTTCATCGCCATGCGGCGCCCGGTGGTGTGCTCGCGCACCGCGTCGGTGCTGTCGTACTTCGACGACGAGAGCTTCGCCTGGTTTGACAGCGGCGACGAGCGGGCGCTCGCCGCGGCGATCCGCGCGCTGCATGACGACCCGCAGCGGCGCGCGGACCTCGTCGCCCACGCCGCGCGGCGCGCCGAGCCGTACCGCTGGGTCCATCAGCGCCGCGTGTACGTCGCCATCGTCCGGGATCTGCTCGGCCGGCCGGCCGCGCCGGCCGTGCGCGAACCGGCCGAGCGGTCGGGCCGCGTCCATGCCGGACGCTGAGCGCGCGACATACCGGGAGGGTGAGCTGCCCAGCTACGCGATCGTCTCGCCCGTGCGCGACGAGGCCGACGGCCTGCCGCGGACCGCGGCGTCGCTGCTCGCCCAGACGCATCGGCCGGCACAATGGGTGCTCGTCGACGACGGCTCCACGGACGGCACGCTGGCGATCGCGCAGGCGCTGGCGGCGCAGCACGACTGGATCAGCGTCGTGCGGACCGACGGGGTGCACCGCCGTTCCCGCGGAGCGGCGATCGTCCGGGCGTTCGACACGGGGCGCGCGCGGCTGACGGTCCGCCCCGAGGTCACGGTCAAGCTCGACTGCGACCTCTTCGTCCCCGCGCACTACTTCGCCTGGGTCTGTGCGACGTTCGCCCGCGATCCGGCCGCCGGCGTCGTCGGCGGCGTGATGCTGGTGCCCGGCGGTGGGGGATGGCGGCCCGACGGCGCTCCCCACCACGTCGGCGGGCCGATGAAGGCCTACCGCACGCGCTGCCTCGACGACATCGGCGGGCTGCGCGCGTCGATGGGATGGGACGGCGTCGACGAGTACGCGGCCACCGCACGGGGCTGGCGCGTCCACGTCCTGACGGAGCTCAGCGTGCTGCACTACAAGCCGCGTG
The DNA here is from genome assembly GCA_030681525.1 of Solirubrobacteraceae bacterium. GTDB lineage: Bacteria > Actinomycetota > Thermoleophilia > Solirubrobacterales > Solirubrobacteraceae > CADCVQ01. The sequence continues at coordinate 9,692 of JAUXSD010000027.1, read as the reverse complement.
GCTCCAAGCAGCCGTGGTACCAGGCGCGCTGGGAGGAGGGTCGCGGCAACGCCTACATGGGATACCTGCCGTCGTTTCTGCTGCTGCGCGCGATGTTCCGGATGGCCTTCGAGTCGCCGCCGCTGGTCGGCGGGCTCGTGCTGGCCGCGGGGTTCGTGCACGCGCGCCTCAGCGGTGCCGCGCAGGTTGACGACGAGCTGGCCGTCGCGGCGCTGCGTGCCGAGCAGCGCGCGCGGATGAGGGCGCTGCTGCGCGGGCGCCGGCACGTCGTCGCGGGCGGGCTGCCGGCCGGCGGGCCCGCCTTCTGGTTTCCCGCCGATCCGCCCGGCCCGAAGGAGCCCGCGCCGTGACGATGGCGGTGGTCGTGACGTTCCGCGACGAGGAGCGCTGCCTGCCGCGGTTCCTCGCCTCGCTCGCGGCCCAGACGGCCCCGCCCGAGAGCGTCGTCCTCGTCGACGACGGCTCGACCGACGCGTCGGCGCAGATCGCCGCCGACTTCGTCCGCCGGCACCCGGGCGCGCGCCTCGTGCGCCGCCCGCCCCGAGCGCGGGAGCGCGATCGCCTCGTCGCCGGCTCGGTCTGGTCGAGCTTCCAGGAGGCCGTCGCGACGCTCGAGCACGACCATGACGTCGTCGCCAAGCTCGACGCCGACCTCGTCCTGCCGCCGGAGCTGCTCGCCGAGATCACGGCCGCCTTCGCCGCCGATCCGCGGCTCGGGCTGACCGGGCCCTACCTCAGCGAGCGCGCCGCGGACGGGACCCTGCAACGGATCCGCTGGCGGCCCGAGCACGTCGCCGGCGCGACGAAGTTCTACCGCCGCCGCTGCTACGACGACGTCCATCCGCTGCCGCCGCTGCTGAACCTCGACATGGTCGACGAGGTCAAGGCCCGCAGTCGCGGCTGGCGGACGGCGAGCTTCGCCGCGGCCGGGGGCGACCCGCTGCACCTGCGGGCGGAGGCCACGCACGACGGGCTGCTGCGCGGGCTGCGCCGCCGCGGGGCGGCGGAGTACGTCAGCGGCGGCCATCCCCTGCTCGTGCTGTACATGGGGCTGCAGCGCGTGGCCCGTCCGCCGCGGATCGTCGGCACCCTGCACTACTTCGCGGGCTGGCTCAGCGCGGCAGCGCGGCGGGTGCCGCGCTTCGACGCCGACCTGCGCGAGCTGCGCCGCCGCGAGCAGCTGCTGCGCGTTCGCGAGCGCGTCGCCGGCCGGTTCGGGCGGACCCGCCGCGTCACGCGCACGGGGGCGTGACCCGCGATGACGCGCTCGATCCGCGACCCCGCAAGATGCGTCGCAGCGCCCGGGCCCGTGGGTATCATCGCGCTCCGGAACGACATGCCTGACGATCGCCAGGAGCCGTGCCGGCACCGATGAGGGAGAACGAAGCCAGCCAGCTCCTTGACGCGCTACGCGCCATCCAGCGCCGGTGGCGTCTCATCGCGATCATCGTCGCCGTCACGACGAGCGTGGCGCTGGCGATCAGCCTCTCGGGGGAGAAGCGCTACGACGCGAGCGCGAAGCTCCTGCTGCGCGATCGCGATGCGGTCAGCTCGGTGCTGCAGCCCTCGGGGCGCGGCAGCTCGAGCGACCCGGAGCGCGAGCTGAACACCGACGTCGACCTCATCAAGTCCAACGCGACCGCCTCCAGCGTGGCGCGGCGGCTGGGGCTGGACCGCTCCGGCGACGACCTGCTCGACCAGGTGACGACGAAGATCGACCACACGTCGTACATCGTGTCGCTGACCGTGCGCGACGCGAACCGTCGGCGCGCGGCCGACATCGCCAACGCGTTCGCCGAGGCGTACGTCGACTTCCGCGTGCGCTATGCACGTGAGAGCTACGAGAACGCGGCCGAGCTGGCGCGGACCCAGCTCGAGCAGTTGGCGCCCGAGGACCGCGACACGCCCGAAGGGCGGGCGCTGGCGGCGCGCCGGCGCGAGCTGCAGATCGACGCTGCGCTGCAGACCGGTGGCGCGCAGATCGTGCGCCGCGCGAGCATCCCGGACAGCCCCTCGCGGCCGCGCCCGGTGCTGAGCGGGCTGCTCGGCCTGGTCAGCGGGCTGCTGCTCGGCCCGGCGGTGGCGCTGGCGCTGAAGGTCTTCGACCGCCGGCTGCGCGACGAGCACGATGTCGAAGACCTGTTCGGCCTGCCGATCCTCGCCGCGATCCCGCGCGGGTCACGGCGCTACAGCTCGCAGCTGGAGGATCCGGCGCAGCGCGAGGCTTACGGGCTGCTGGCGGCCAACCTGCGCCTCGCGACGTTGAGCGGGCGCTCGGACGTCGTGCTCATCACCTCGCCCTCGCCGGGCGAGGGCAAGACCACGGTGACGCTCGGCACGGCCGCCGCGCTGGCCCGCCTCGGACTGCGCGTCATCGCGATCGAGGCCGACCTGCGCCGCCCGTCGTTCGGGCGCCAGATCCGGCTGCCGCGCGGCCCCGGGCTCACCGGCGTGATCGCCGGCGCCACCACGCTGCCCGAGGCGCTCGTGTGGGTGGACAGCGACACGTTGCAGCAGTCGTCGCGGACCGGGGGCGACGCGCTCGCGGTGCTCCAGGCCGGAGCGCTGCCGCCCAACGCCCAGCGGGCGCTGTCGGAGCCCGCGGTCGCCGCGCTGCTCGCGAAGGCGCGCGAGCTGGCCGACGTCGTCCTGATCGACAGCGCGCCGGTCGGGACGGTCAACGACGCTCTCGCGCTGGCCGGGCTCGTCGACAGCGTCGCGATCGTCGCGCGGCTGAACCTGACGACGAGCGACGCGGTCCGGCGTGCGCTGCGCGGGATGCGCAACCTCGAGGACAAGCTTGCGGGCGTGGTCATCACCGCGGCGGACAGCAGCCCGAAGGACAGCTACTACTCGCCGCATCCGCGCAAGGCACGGGCGGAGCCCGCCGCATCCGGAGCGAAATCCTCGCGCGGCTGAGGTCGGCAGTCGCCGGGCGGCAGACGGCGCTGCTCGCGCTGCTGCCCGGCGCGCTCGTCGTGGCGCTGAGCTTCCGCTCCGGGGGGTTCTTCGCCGACGACATCGCGCTCGTCTGCAGCGGCCTGCTCGTCCTTCTGCTGCTCCGCGTCACGCTCGCCGAGCAGCCGTTCGGAGGGGTCGGGCCGGCCTACCTGCTCGCCGGCGGCTGCCTGGTCGGGCTGGCGGTCTGGACGCTGGCGTCGGCCGGCTGGTCGGATGCGCCCGGCCGTGCGCTCGTCGAGTACGACCGCACGCTGCTGTACCTCGTCGCCTTCGTCGTCTTCGGCGCGGCCGGCCGCCACGTGGCCGGGCTGCGGATGCTCGTGCGCGGGGTCGCGCTGGGGGCGGCGCTGGTCTGCCTGTGCGCCCTCGTGACCTGGATCCTCCCGGCCGTGTGGCCGACCGACGCCGTGCGCGAGGACGCGGTGCTGGGCTTCCCGCTGACGTACTCCAACACGCTCGGCCTGCTGGCCGCGCTCGGCGTGATCCTGTGCTGGTCGCTGACGTGCGACCTGGCCGAGCGCGCCGCCGTCCGCGTCGCCGCTGCCGCGGCACTGCCGGTCCTCGCGGCGACGCTGCTGTTCACGTTCTCGCGCGGGGCGATCGCGGTCGCGGCGGCCGGTGTCCTGATCGCGGCGGTGGTCGGGCGGCCGCGTGCGCTGATCAGCGGGCTGCTGGCGGCGGGCCCCGCGACGGCGATCGCGCTCGCCGCGGCGTACGGCGCCGAGCTGCTGGCGGACGCCCACCCGGCCACGGGCGCCGCGCGGACGCAGGGCGAGCAGGTGGCGGCGATCGTGGCCGCCTGCGCTGTGGGGGCGGGCGCCGTTCGCGCCGTCCTGCTCGGGCTCGACGCGCGGCTGGAGCGCATCGCGCCGGCCTCGCCGCGCACGCTGCGGCGGATCCGCCTCGTCGTCGCCGGCGCGCTGATCGCCGCCGTGGTCGGGCTCGCGCTGTCGTCGGCGGTGACCGACCTCGTCGAGCGCGAGTACGAGTCCTTCGTCGACGTGGAGGCCGTCCAGGCCGACGACAGCGGGCGACAGCGCCTGGTGAACGCCGGCAACAACGGCCGCATCGACCAGTGGCGCGTGGCGCTCGCCAGCTTCGGCGACGAGCCGCTGCACGGCACGGGGGCGGGCACGTACACGCTCGAGTGGGACCGCGAGCGCCCGATCGCCTACCAGGTGCAGGACGCGCACTCGCTGTATCTCGAGTTGCTCGGGGAGCTCGGGATCGTCGGGCTCGTGCTGCTGGCGACCGCCCTGCTGGCGATCAACCTCGCGCTCCTGCTGCGCGCCCGCGGCCCGGACCGGACGCTCTACGGCGGGCTGTTCGCGGCGACGCTGGCCTGGACGGTCCACGCCGGGGTCGACTGGCACTGGGAGATGCCGGCCGTGACGCTGTGGCTGTTCGCCGTGGGCGGCATGGCGCTGGCCAGGGCACCGGACGCGGACGTGCAGCGGGCCGCGCCGGCGCCCGGCGGCCGTGCCGGCGGATGGCTCGGGCGGGTTCCGCCGGCACCGCTGCGGGTGCTCGCCGGCCTCGCCTGCCTGGCGATGGCGATCATCCCGGTGCGCGTGGTGGCGTCGGAGCGTGCGATGCAGGCCTCGGCGCGCGCGTTCGCGGCGGGCGATTGCCCGCGTACCATCGACCGCGCCCTCGACGCGCGGGCGGCGCTGGATGCGCGCGCCGAGCCATACGTGGCGCTCGCGTACTGCGACGTGCGCCTCGGCCTGCCGAGGCTCGGACTGCGGGCGATGCAGGCCGCCGTCGCGCGCGACCCGGCCAACTGGGAGCTGCGCTACGGGCTGGCCCTCGTGCGCGGCGCGGCCGGGCTGGACCCGCGGCCGGCCCTGCGCGACGCGCAGCGTCGCAACCCGCGCGGCGCGCTGGTGGCGCAGGCGCTGCGTCGCTTCGCCGACGCGCGGAGCCCCGAGACGTGGAGAAGGCGGGCGCTGGAGGCCCGCCTTCCCACCGACGACGACTGATCGGGTCCTACGGCTGCGGCGATGCGCGGCGCGTCCCGCGCCGCAGCGTGAGGCCCACCGCCAGGGTGCCGAGGCCGAGGAGCAGCACGAGGCCCGAGACATATCCGGTGAACGGCAGCTCGCTGTTACCGACCTCGAGCTGACGCGGCGCCTGCGCTTCGGCGGCCTGAACGCCGCTGCTCGACGTGGCGCCCGCGACCTGGGTTCCGCCGCCGGAGCGATCGCCGGCGGCCCCGCCGCCGAGCGTGCCGGCGCTGTCGCCGGAGGCGGCGTTCTCCGAGCTCGCCGACGCGCCGGCGACGCCGCTGCTCGCGGCGTCGCCGTACTGGGCGGCCTTCGCGCTGCGCGTCTCCGACAGCGCCGAGACACCGAGGGCGGCGCCGCCGCCGGTCATGAGCAGGCCCGCCGCGAGCGTCGACGTGATCGCTGCGCGACCGCGCATCGCGCCACGGCGCCGAGCCGGCGCGGCGGCCGCGGGCCGAGATGCGGTGGCGCGGCGCCGGATGCCGTCGCGCTCGGAATCGGTGAGCCGGGCACGCTGCTCCTCGAGCAGCGCCGCGACGTCGGAGAGTTCGCGAGATGAAGGGTTCATGCAGGCTTATACGTACGAGCGCGCGGTTTTCTGACTGCGATGATGTCGCGAGTGGCGCGGATCGACTTCGAGCGCATCTACGCCGAGCATGCCGAGCGGCTCTTCGGCTTTCTCGTCTACCGGACGGGGGAGCGCGAACTGGCCGAGGACCTGGTCGCCGAGACGTTCGAGACCGTGTACCTCACCGGCCGGCGCTTCGATCCGCGAAAGGGCAGCGAGCGCACGTGGCTGTACGCGATCGCGCTCAACAAGCTGCGCGACCACGCCCGCCGGCAGGGCGCGGAGTCCCGTGCGGTCGTCCGCCTGGCGGCCCAGCTACCGGCCGGCGGCGCCGACTCAGGGCCCGATTCGGAGCTCGAGCGCATCGAGGCTCGTGACGAGCTGCTGCGCCTGCTCGCGCGGCTGAGCGACGAGGAGCGCGAGGCGATCTCGCTGCGCTACGGCGGCGGCCTGTCGCTGCGCGAGATCGCGCGCGTGACCGGCGAGCCGGTCACGACGGTCGAAGGACGCGTCTACCGCGCGCTGCGCAAGCTGCGCGCGGCGCTGGACTGATCAGCCGGCGGTCGAGACCGTGACGTTGTCGAACTGGAAGTTCGTGTTGTCGCCGCGGATGCCGATGTCGCCGGTGCGCAGCGGCGCGCCGCCGACGCTGCCGTTGTCGACGCACTGCAGGGCGACGACGCCGTTACGCAGGACCTGCAGGTTCACCGAGCCGTCGGCGTTGTTGCGGGCGACCGCGCCGACGCGCTCCCAGGCCCCGATGCGAGCCGGGTTGGGATTGCCGCTCCAGGGTGTGTTGCAGAGCACGTGGTACTGGTAGCCGTCGGCGGTGTTGGCGGCGACCTTCTTCTGGATGATCACGTTGCCCTGGCGGCGGTTGACCTCGAGGGCGTAGCCGTAGAGGTCGTAGGTGTGGTGCAGCCACACCTTGATGCCGTCCCACGCCACCGCGGGGCGATCGGGGCTGCCGGCCGTGTAGCCGTTGTTCTTCAGGTCGAAGTTGGCGCGCACCGATGCGAAGTCCTTGCGCTTCGTCCACGCGCGGAAGATCTGCGATCCGGTGCCGTTGCTCGACAGCCGGTCCATCCCCCAGACGTTGTCGGGCACGCCGGTCCATGCGGTCGAGGACAGGCGGAACATCGAGCCGCTCTCGACGGCCCAGTTCGCGTTGCGGATCGCGGTCGTGTCCCAGCTCTTCCAGTACGCGTAGCCGTTGCTGATCAGCCCGTCCGTCCCTGTGAACTGGTCGGAGAACAACACCGTGCCGGCGGGTGCGGGTGCGGGTGCCGGTGCCTTCTTGCGGGCATCGGCGACGCCGATCGGGGCGGTGACGAGGAGCGCGGCGGCGAGCGCGAGGAGCGAACGGGAGCGGGGGGGCATGACCCTCGTATCGGCAAAGACACATGACAACTTGACGTTCGACTATGAGAATCTCGTGGGGTCCGTCAAGAGCCGCGGTCAGGCCCGCATCGCCGGACGCCGGACCGTCTCCCTGGCCTGGCGCAGCGCGTGGCCGAGCAGCCCCGGCAGCGCGAGCGAGATCGCCGCGTAGTACGCGGCCAGCCCGGCGGCGCCCGCGGCCAGCACACCGAGGACCGCGGGGGCCTGCGCCGTGGCCCCGGTGATCAGGCGCGTGACGCCCCAGCCGACCGCCCCGGCGAGCAGGATCGTGCGCACCGCCGCCCACTGGTCGCGCAGCGCGACGCCGCCGCGCCGGGCCACGAGCGTCGCGAGCACGATCGTCATCGCCGCGGAGTGCCCCGTCAGGACCCAGGCGACGCCGTTCAGCCCGCCGGTCTCGGCGCCGAGCACGAGCAACGGGACGAGCAGCACGATCGCGGCGGTGGCCGCGGCGGCGGCGACGTCGGCCTCGCCGATCGTGTTCAGCAGCGACATGACCGTCCACTCGAGGGCGTGCAGGATCGCCCACAACCCGAGGATCGCCAGCGGGCCGATCATCACCAGCCACTTCGGCCCGTACAGGAGCCGCACGACCGGATCGGCGGCGGCGCCCACGACGAACGCCACCGGGCAGGCGGCGAGGGCGATCATCCGCAGCGTCGACAGGTACGCCGCGCCCCAGTCCTCGCCGCGGTGGCGCATTCGCGAGAACGCCGAGAACGTGACGTTGGCGACCGGCCGGGCGATGCCCTCGGTGGTCAGCTGCGCGAGGCGATAGGCCAGGAAGTACGCGCCCAGCGGCCCGCTGCCGAGCACCTTGGCGACCGTGAGGTTGTCGGCGTTCTGCTGCGCGAACAGCACGCCGCCCTGCACGACGAACCCGCGGCTGCCGACGAGCAGCTCGCCGATCCGGCCGCGAGCGAACGCCGGCCGCACGTGGTAGGGCGCCACCCACAGCAGGCAGGCCAGATAGGCGACGTAGGACGCGACGTTGGCCACCACGAGCCCCGTCACGCCGTGGTCGAGCAGCACGAGCCCGATCGCCACCGCCGCGAACGCGATGTTCTGGACGACCTGCGCGACGAGCCGCGCCTTGAACTCCAGCTCGCGTTGCAGCAGCGTGTCGTAGAACCACACCGGTCCGCTCAGCGCGAGCGTCACCGCGATGATGACGAGCAGCGACTGCAGCCGGGGCTCGTCGAACAGTCCGGCGATCGGCGACGAGACCGCGGCCAGCGCGAGCCCGAGCAGCGCGCTGGTCGCGACCATGGCCGTGAGCATCGTGCCCTTCGCGACGGCGTCGAGGTCCTGGCGCGCGATCAGCAGCCGCCCGAAGCCGAAGTCGTTGAACATCGACAGCAGCGCCAGCATCATGATCGCCAGCGCGAAGAGGCCGAACTCGGTCGGGTCCAGCAGGCGCGCGAGCACGATCGTCGTGCCCACCGTGATCACCTTGTTGGCGCCGAAGGAGAGAAGCGACAGCGGGAGCGCGCGACGCGCCTTGTCTTCCATCACGGCCGCATAATGGCGTGATGTGCGGCATCGCCGGGAAAGTGCGCTACGACGGCGAGCCTGTGGCCGAGCCGCTCGTGCAGCGGATGTGCCGCGCGATGGTCCACCGCGGTCCGGACTCCTACGGCGCGTTCGTGCGCGAGGGCGTCGGCCTCGGTGCCCAGCGCCTGCGGGTCATCGACCTGCAGACCGGCGATCAACCGATCCGCAACGAGGACGGCTCGGTGATCGTGGTGCTCAACGGGGAGATCTTCAACTTCCGCGAGCTGCGCGCGCGCCTGCAGAAGAGCGGCCACGCCTTCACCACCGGCACCGACACCGAGGTCATCGCCCACCTCTACGAGGAGGAGGGCCCGGGCTGCGTCGCGTCGCTGCACGGGATGTTCGCCTTCGCCGTGTGGGACGCACCGCGCCGACGCCTCATGCTCGCCCGCGACCGCACCGGCGAGAAGCCGCTGTTCTACGCCCATCGCGGGGCGGCGCTCTCCTTCGGCTCGGAGCTCAACGCGCTCATGCAGGACCGGGCGATCCCGCGCGACCTCGACGAGCGGGCGCTCGACGAGTACCTCGCCTACGGCTGGATCCCCGAGCCGCGCAGCGCGTTCGCCGCGGTGCGCAAGCTCGCGCCGGCATCGACGCTGCTCTTCGACGGGGGCGAGCCGCAGATCGACCGCTACTGGCGCCTGGACTACGCACGCAAGCTCGCCGTCGATCGCGCCGAGGACCTGCACGAGCCGATCCGCGCCGCGCTGCGCCGCGCGGTCTCACGGCGGATGGTCGCCGACGTGCCGATCGGCGCGTTCCTGTCGGGTGGCATCGACTCCTCGGCGATCGTCGCGGCGATGGCCGAGGTGTCGCCGCAACCCGTCAAGACGTTCTCGATCGGCTTCGACAGCGCCGCCCATGACGAGCTCGCGCACGCCCGGGCGGTGGCGCGGCGCTTGGGCACCGATCACCACGAGCTGGTCGTGCGGCCGGACGCGGTGCGGATCATCCCCGAGATGGTGCATCGCTACGGCGAGCCGTTCGGGGAGCCGTCCGCGCTGCCGATGTTCCACCTCGCGCGCCTGGCCCGGCCGCACGTGACGGTCGCCCTCTCGGGCGACGGCGGCGACGAGAGCTTCGCGGGGTATCCGCGCTACGCCACCAACGCGCTGCTGGCGCGGCTGGACCGGCTGCCGCGCGCCGCGCGGCGGGGCGCGGCGGCGGCCGCGCGGCGGCTGCCCGAGGGCGCGACGCTCGGC
>JAUXSD010000022.1 GCA_030681525.1 Solirubrobacteraceae bacterium | reverse complement strand
CGCCTGGTGGCGCCAGCCAGTTCGTCTTGTAGTCGGCGATCGCGTACCGCGGCCCGCCCGCGCCGGCCGCCTCGCCGACGCGCAACACGAGGTCGATGCTGCCCGTCAGGTAGCCCCGCACGCTCGCCCGCAGCGCTGGGTCGTCGAGCCGCTCCGCGTACGCGTAGAACGGATCGCCGGCGCTCAGGTGTGAGCGCAATACCGCGCCGATCGCGGCGAGCGTCAGCCGGCCGGTCGGCTCGTCGCCACCGACGAGCGGCAGCTCGAACGTCAGCTCGTCGAGCCGGTCCGCTCGCCCCACGTCGCATAGGCGCAGCCCGTCGAGCAGCGGGCCGAGTGGTGTCTGCAGTGAGGCGGCCAGGCCGGTGGCAGCCACCGCCGGCGGTCCCAGGTCGACGTGGCGCCAGCCCTGTCCTTCGGCGATCCGCAGCGCCACCTCGCCGGCGAGGTCCGCCGCCGCGAAGTCCGTCGCCTCCAGCACCCGGTGCACGAGCGTCCCGACCTGGAGTCCGACGGGCATCGATGCCAGCGGAACTGGTGCACTCAGCAGCAGCGCGGCATCCCCCGGCTCAGGCGGCGCAACCACAGCAACCGCCGACGGCGGCGGCTCGTCGGCCAGCAGCTCCTGCTCGGGCTCGCTGCCCACGTGCGCCTCGTACGCCCCCGCCGAGATGTCGCTGAACGACGTCCGCCGCCAGCGGACGTCCAGCCCGCGCGAGAACGACGCCGCCGACAGATCGGATGCCTCCGGCAAACCAGACGACCACGTCACCGGCAGCCCCGCCAGCCGCGACCGCTCGACGCTGATGCACCCCGGCGCCAGCTCAGACAACTCGGAGAACCGCGCCCACGCAGCAGCGTCAGGGGGCGTCGCCCCACCCGACGGCGGCACCACCCCGTCCTCGCCGCGCGCGAACAGCAGCCGGCCCAACGCGGAGTGCCGGCTCTCCCACGACCCCGCCCACCACACGATCGCCTGGTGCCGCGCCCGCGTCAGCGCGACGTACGCCAGCCGCAGGTCCTCCCCGCGCTGCTCCTCCTCGTGGTGGCGACCGTGGCGCGCCCAGTCCGGCCCGTCGAGCCCGACGTCGATCGTCCGCTTGTCGTCCTGCGCCGGATCGTGGAAGAACACCGGCTGCGGCTCGCGCGGGATGTAGCCGGGCTCCCACAGGTCCGGGCAGTACACGACCGGGAACTCCAGGCCCTTGGAACGGTGGATCGTCAGCACCTGCACCGCCTCGGCGTCGGACTCCAGGCGCCGCGTGCGCTCCTCGTCGCTCGTCTCGCGCGCCGCCGCCGCGATCCGCTGGCGCAGCCACGCCGGCAGCGCCGCACCGCCCATCCCTTCCGCCGTCGCCGTCGCGTGCAGCAGCTGGCCGACGTGGCGTAGGTCTGTCAACGAGCGCTCCCCGTCCACAGAAGCCAGCACCCGCCCGGGTAGCCCCTCCGCCCGCGTGATCGTCTCCATCAGCGCCGCCACCCCGCTTGTGCGCAGCACCCGCGCCCAGCGATGCAGCCGGCGGTGGACCTCCTCCCATTCCGGCTCGCCCGCGCACGCCACCCGCTCCGCCGTCCAGCCGAGAAACGGCGTCAGCGCCGCCGACCGCGCGCGCGTCGACGCCGCCGGCCGCTCGATCGCCTCCAGCAGCCGCAGCCAGTCGCGCGCCGGCACCGTCCCGAACACGCTGCCCGCGCCGTTGATGACGGCCGGAACCCCCGCCTCCGCCAGCGCCTCGCGCACCAGCGCGGCATTGCGGTGCGTGCGCACGAGCACCGCGACGTGGCCGGCGCAGATCGGCTCGCGGCGGGCCGGGCCGCGACCGCCGCCGCCCGCGCGGATCTCGACCTGCGCCGAGGACGACAGCAGCCCGACGAGATCGGCCGCCAGGTCCCGTGCGATGTGCGCCCGCACCGACGCCGCGCTCGCGTAGCCGCCGCGCGTGCGCGTGATCGACGGGTCGTCGCGGTGCACGACGCGCACCCGCACCGCGGCTCCGACAGGCGCACCCGACAACCCCGGCAGCTGGTTGGCCGGCGCCGCCCGCACCTGGCGATACACGATCCCCTCGTGGCCCAGCGTCGCCCCGCCGAACATCACGTCGTACGCATTGATGAGGCCCTGGTCGCTGCGCCAGTTGATCTCGAGCGTCGCGCGCACGTCGGCGGTCGCCGCGGCCGCGAGGTAGGCGTACACGTCGGCGCCGCGGAAGGCGTAGATCGCCTGCTTCGGGTCGCCGATGAGGATGAGCGCGACCCCACCGCCGCCGAACGCGTTGCGCATGATGTCCCACTGGACCGGGTCGGTGTCCTGGAACTCGTCGACGAGCACCACGCGATAGCGCTCCCGCAGCCGCGCCGCGGCCGCCTCGCCGCCAGGGCCGCTCAACGTCTCGTCCAAGCGCGTGAGCAGGTCGTCGTAGGTGATGAGCGCCATGCGGCGCTTGCGGCGGTCGAGCTCGTCGCGCACGGCGTGCGCGAAGCGGACGCGCATCGCCGCGATGCTGTTCTCCGGTGCGCCGTCGGGCTCGATCCGCGCGGCCGGGTTGTCGACCGCGATCCGCGCGATGCGCAGCGCCTCGCTGCGCGTGAACTGCGGCTGCCCGTGGCGATGGAAGCGCCGCACGAACAGATCGTCGACGACCTCCTCGACGAGGTCGGCGGGGTCCTCGACGAACGTCATGTCGGTCTCGACGTCGCCGACGATGCCGAGGCCGCCGAGCACCTCCTGGCAGAAGCCGTGGGTGGTCGCGATCGTGGCCGCGTCGAAGCGGGCGATAGCACGGGCGAGGCGCGCGTGGCGCGCCCGGACCTCGTCTTCCGAACCACCCGCCAGCAGCGCCACGACCGCGTCGGCGTCGGACGGCGGCGCCCCCGCGAGCGCGCGCCCCAACCCCTGCTCGGTGTGGACGAGCCGCTCGCGCACGCGGTCGCGCAGCTCGCCGGTGGCCATCCGCGTGAACGTGACGAGCAGGATCTGATCCAGCGGCGTGCCCTCGGCGACGTAGCGCGCCGCCAGCGCGGCGATCGTGAACGTCTTGCCGGTGCCGGCGCTGGCCTCGAGCACGGTGACGCCGCTGGGCAGCGGGCCGCACACGTCGAACGGCAGCGGCTGCGCGATCCGAGCGCCCATCACCGGTCCACGACCTCCTCGCAGGCCAGCA
>JAUXSD010000020.1 GCA_030681525.1 Solirubrobacteraceae bacterium | reverse complement strand
GATGTCGAGCAGCGTGCCCTGGGCGCCCTCGAAGAGCACGGAGCGGTCGTCGTCGAGCAGCTGGTGGGTCATCGACGTGGTGTCGGCGATGTGCTGCTCGAGGCGGTGCCCGTAGGTCAGGTACTCCTCCCACATCGACTGCAGGTCGAGCGAGGGGTCCTTGGCGTACGGGCGCAGGCTCAGGCGCTTCGGATCGATCGCGGCGGTGATCTTCTTCTTGAGGATCTTCTCGTCGAGGAGGTCCTGCATGCGGATGCCCAGCCGCGCGGCCTTGTCGGCGTAGGCGGGACCGATGCCGCGCCGCGTCGTGCCGATCTGCAGCTTGCCGAGCTTCGTCTCGCCGGCGGTGTCGAGCAGCAGGTGGTAGGGCATGATCACGTGCGCGTTGGCGCTGATGCGCAGGCCGCTCGTGTCGATCTTGCGCGCGCGCAGCGCGTCGAGCTCGTCGGTCAGGACGGCGGGGTCGATGACGACGCCGTTGCCGATGATGCAGCGCTTGCCGGGATAGAGGATCCCCGACGGGATGAGGTGGAACTTGAACACCTCGCCGTCGCGGATGATCGTGTGGCCGGCGTTGTTGCCGCCCTGGAAGCGGACGATCGCGTCCGCGCGCTCGGCGACGAGGTCGACGACCTTTCCCTTGCCCTCATCGCCCCACTGGGCGCCCACGATGCAGATGCCTGGCATGCGCGGGCGATTCTAGTGCGCGCCCGCCCCCAGACCTCGGATCGGGCGGCGCGCGCGAGCTAGGCCGAGCGCGCGTCGTGGCGCTGCTGGCGCGCGTCCGCGCCCCACAGCGGCAGCACCTCGCACATCTCCTCCAGCCGCGAGACCGTGCGCTCGTTGATCTGCTCGGCCAGGTCGTCGCGCTCGAGGTTCGTCGTGATGATCACCGAGCGCTGGTCCTCGTAGCGCGCGTTGACGATCGCGTAGAGCTGCTCGAGCACCCAGGCGCTCGTCTTCTCGGCGCCGACGTCGTCGATGTGCAGCAGGTCGACGGCGGTCAGCCGGTCGAGCAGGTCGACGTAGGAGTTGCCGCGATCGTCGTCGAATGTCGTGCGGATCTCGGCCAGCAGCCGCGGCAGCGAGTAGATCGCGACGCTGCGCCCGGCCTCCAGCGCATGGCGCGACACGAGCATCGCGAGCGTCGTCTTGCCGGTCCCGACCGAGCCGAAGAACCACAGTCCGCGGCCGGCGTCGAGGTTCTCGTCGATGCGGTTGACGAAGCGCCGCACGGCCGCGGTCACCGGGCCCGCGATCTCGGTCACCGGCGGCCGGTCGAACGACACGCCGCGGTACTTGCGCGGGATGACGCCGCTGAGCGTCTTGGCCCGCGCGCGGCTGACGCGCTGGGCGCGGCAGCGGCAGTCGCTGGCGGTGTTCGTCGCGTCGTCGACGACGAAGCCGCTGCCGTCGCACAGATCGAACGGGCAGCGGTCCTCGGGGACGGGCAGTGGGTGCAGGCCGGTGCTCATGGGCGCGCCTGCGAGCGTAGGTCACGCGGCGGCGGGTCCCGCGGCAGTGATCCACGGGACGGTCCCGGCGCGCAGAGCGCGTGAGGACTGTTCCCCATCGCAGGAGGTCTCCGATGAACGGCTGGGCGCTCGGGCTGCTGGAGGTCGCGCCGGTGGCGATCGTCGCCGTGATCGTGGTCCGGCACTTCCGGGCTGCGCGCCGCGCCGGCGCGGAGGAGTAGGGCGCGGTGCCGCCACCCGCGCGCTCGCGATCGTAGGTCCTGCGGCGGTGAGGTTGATCCGCTGCCGGGGGTCGGCGCGCATTGCCCACCAGGACGTTTTTCCCCCACTTCAGGAGACTCGCAATGGAAGGCAAGACCCTCGCACAGATCTATGCCCTGGTGCTCGGCGCGGTGCTCGTGCTCGTCGGCATCCTCGGCTTCGTCGTCGAGCCGAGCTTCGGCATCGGCGACGACGCCCAGCGCGGCACGCTGATCGCGTTCGAGATCAACGGCTGGCACAACGTCGTGCATCTGCTGTCCGGCGTCGTCGGCTTCGCCATGGCCCGGACGGCCGCCAACGCGCGGCTCTTCGCGATCGGCTACGGCGTCGTCTACCTGCTCGTCACGGCGCTCGGCTTCGTCGTGGGCGACGGCGGCCTCCTGCTGTCGATCATCCCGATCAACACCGCCGACAACCTGCTGCACCTGCTCATCGCGGTGAGCGGCATCGCCGTCGGTCTGGCGAGCCCCGCCTCGGCCGGCACACCGCGCCGTACGGCCACGGCCTGACCGAGTGCCCATGCGGGCCGGGGGCGCCACGAGCGTCTCCGGCCCGATCGGGCGACCACGGCCATGCTCTTCACCGCACACGCAGGACACCTGGCGCTCGAGCTGCTGCAGTTCGCGCCGCTGATCGCCGTCGCAGGGATTGTCGCATGGAGGACCTGGACGGATCGCCGCGCCACCCCGGCCGCGGGTGAGGCACGCGCGAATCACGCGTAGCGGTCGGGCGAGGTGTAGTTGAGGAACTTCGGATACTCCTTGGCGAACGTCAGCTCGACGTCGCCGATCGCCCCGTTGCGGTGCTTGGCGATGATGATGTCCGCGATCCCCGCCCGCTCGGTCTCCTTGTCGTAGTACTCCTCGCGGAAG
>JAUXSD010000018.1 GCA_030681525.1 Solirubrobacteraceae bacterium | reverse complement strand
CTGAAGGCGATCCCGAGCGCGATCCGCGCCAGCTCGGCGGTCGCGGCGGGCCGGCCCAGCCAGCCCCGGCGGACCGCGCCGCGCAGCGCCGCGGCGGCGAAGGCGGCGTCGGCGAGGCCCTCGAGGTCGCGGCCGATGCGCGTCGGCCCGTCGCGACGGGCGAGCGCGCCGTCGAGACCGTCGCTGGCCAGCGCGAGCGCGCACATCCACGGCCGCGGCGCGCCGGCCGCGGCGGGCACGAGCCAGACGCGCAGCAGCGTGCAGGCGTCGGCGCGGCCGAGGTTGCGCGGCGTGCCGTCCTCGGTCTCGAGCATGCCGATGTGCCAGTCGAGCATGAGCCAGGTCAGCGCCCACCAGACGGCGAACGGGCGCGTGCGGCCCGCGAACGGCTCGCGGCGGGCGAGCGCGAGTGCCGCCCACGCGGCCGCGCCGAGCGCGATCCAGACCCGCATCCGGCGCGCGGCGGCGGGCCGCGCGGCGCGCTGCTCGCGCGCGCGTCGCCGGCTGGCGGCGAGGAAGCGGACGGTGGCGCGCGGCGTGAAGCCGGCGGCGCGCAGCCGCTCGAGCTCGTCGCGCGCCCACAGCTCGCCGGCGGTGGGAGCGAGCCGATCGGCGTCCGCGGTGATCGCTGCCGGACGCACGAACGCACGATACTGACGAGATGCCGAGCATCACCGCCGCTGCCCCGATCTTCGGCACGCCGCGGTTTCCGGCGCGCCTGTGGATCTACACGAACTTCCACTGCAACCTCGCGTGCGACTACTGCGTCGTCGCGAGCTCGCCCCGCGCGCGCCGCCGCGAGCTCTCGGGCGGGCGCTTCCGCGGTCTCGTCGACGAGGCGGTGCGCGAGGGTTTCGCCGAGATCTACCTCACGGGCGGCGAGCCCTTCATCCATCCCGACATCTTCTCGCTGGTCGAGTACGCCGCCGATCGCCTGCCGACGGTGGTCCTCACCAACGCGATGTTGTTCACCGGCCGCCGCCGCGCCGAGCTGGCGCGGCTTGCCGGCCGCCCCGGGCTCGTGCTGCAGTCCTCGATCGACGGCGCGTGCGCCGCGACCCACGACCGCTGGCGCGGCACGGGCTCCTGGGAGCGGGCCATGGCCGGCCTGCGCTACGCGGCCGAGCTCGGCCTGCCGCTGCGCGTGGCGTTGACCCAGACGCCCGACAACGCCGGCGAGATCGACGAGCTGCGCGGGGTGCTCGCCGAGCTCGGCGTCGCGGCCGCGGACTTCGCCGTGCGGCCGCTCGTCGCGCGGGGCTTCGCGGCGAACGCGCCGGGCGGGCCGGCTGCGGCCGGCGCGATCGCGGTCTGCGACGCCGTCATGGCTCCCGAGCTGACGATCACCGCCGACGGCGCGCACTGGCATCCCGTCGGCGGCGACGTCGAGTCCAGCCCCGACTTCCTCGTCGCCCGCGGCGGCGACGTCACGCTCGCCGACGCCAAGCGGCTGATCGTGGAGCGCTACCTCGTGCTGCATCCGGCGGACGGCGCGCGGCCGGCGGCGTTTCGGTGCGCGGTATGAGCGTTGACGGGCGGGGCGGGAGCGATCGCGCGGTGAGCAGCGGCGCGACGGCGGGCGACACCCCCTCTTCCGCGAAGGTGCTAGCCAGTGCTAGCCCCCTGCTGGCACTGGCTAGCACTTCGCCGGAGGTGAGGGGTGCGCTCTGCGAGATGGAGGCCGCGGTTCTCGGCGGGGGTGTGTCGAATGAGCCTCGCTCCGCGCGTACAGATCGACTCACCCCCCTCGTCTCGGTTCTGATCCCGACCCTGAACGAGGCGGGCGAGCTGCCGCACCTGCTCGACCACCTCGCGGCCCTGCACGGCCACTGGGAGACGATCGTCGCCGACGGCGGCTCGCGCGACGCCACGCGCGAGATCGCCCGCGAGCACCCGCTGCGTCCGCGCGTCGTCGAACAACGCGGCGGACGGGCCGCGCAGCTCAACGCGGCGGCGCGTGTGGCCACCGGCGACATCCTGCTGTTCCTGCACGCCGACAGCCGCCTCCCGCCCGACGCCTACGCGTCGCTCGCCGAGGCGTACCGCATGCCGGACGTGGCGGGTGGCAACTTCGCACTGCGCTTCGGCGACGACGACCGCGGCACGTTCGAGCGCGTCCTCGGCGCGGTGTACCGCGTCCAGCGCCGCTACGGCCTGTACTACGGCGACTCGTCGATCTGGGTCACGCGGCACGCGTTCGACGCGCTCGGCGGCTTTCGCGAGATCGCGATCATGGACGACTACGACCTCGTCCGCCGCCTCGAACGCGGTCCCGGAACCACGCGCTGCCTGCCCGGCCCCGCGACGACGTCGGCCCGCCGCTGGCGCCAGGCCGGCATCGCCCGCACGGTCCTCGCGTGGGTGCTCGTCCGCCGGCT
This sequence comes from Solirubrobacteraceae bacterium, assembly GCA_030681525.1. Taxonomy (GTDB): domain Bacteria; phylum Actinomycetota; class Thermoleophilia; order Solirubrobacterales; family Solirubrobacteraceae; genus CADCVQ01. Next base: position 19,916 of record JAUXSD010000018.1, on the reverse strand, counting down.
CTACGTGGCCGGCGTCCCGCCCGACCGGCTCGCCCGGCTGTACCGGGTCGTGCGGTGATGGGCCGGCTGACCACGCGGCTGCGCGAGCTCGAGATCGCCACGCGCCCCGAGCATCCCGACCTCACCGCCGCGCTCGCCGCCCGCTGGGCCGAACTGCCCGCGCACGTCCGGCAGCCCAACCAGATGCTCGGCCGGCGGATGACCGGCTGCGAGGGGACGCACGGCGTGTTTCCGCGCTGCAACCTCGCCTGCACCCCCTGCTACCACGCCCGGGAGGCCAACCGCGTGCGCACCGACGGCGATCACACCGAGCGCGAGGTCGACCGCCAGATGGCGCTGTTGCGCGCCACCCGCGGGCCCGGCCAGCACGCGCAGCTCATCGGCGGCGAGGTGACGCTGCTCGGCGCCGAGGACCACGCCCGTGCGCTGAACGCGATGCTGCGCCACGGCCGCAAGCCGATGTCGATGACGCACGGCGACTTCGACTACGCGTACCTCGAAGCGCTCGCACTCGACCCGCAGACCGGCGAGCCGCGCTTTCGCCACCTCGCGTTCGCCGGGCACTTCGACTCGCTCATGTTCGGCCGCCGCGGCCTGCGGAGGCCGGGCGGCGAGGCCGACCTGCATCCCTTCCGCCAGCGGTTCTGCGAGATGTTCGCCCGCCTGCGCGAGGAGCACGGCGTGACGAGCTACCTCGCCCACAACATGACCGTCACGCCGCGCAACATCGATGCGATCCCCGACGTCCTGCGGGCCACGCGCGACATGGGCTTTCGGATGTTCTCCTTCCAACCGGCGGCCTACCTCGGCAACGAGTCGCGCTGGAAGGACGACCTGCGCGCGTTCGACAACGATGCCGTCTGGCGGCGCATCGAGCAGGGCGCCGGCGCGCGCCTGCACTTCCGCGCCGAGCAGGTCGGCGACGTGCGCTGCAACCGCACCGCCCACGGCCTGCACGTCGGCCGCCGCTATGCCACGCTGCTCGACGAGGACGACCCGCGCGACGCCCGCGCGCTGCACGACTTCCTCGCGGCGTTCGGTGGCATGGACTTCGCGGACGGCGGCGCGCCGCTGCGCGCCGTCCGCACCCTCCGCGCGATCACCCGCCACCCGGCGGTCCTGCCCAGCGGCACGCGCTGGGCACTGCGCCTCGCGGCCCGCGCGGGCGGCGTGCGCGCGCTGCGCCGCTCACCGCCGCAGGCCGTCACCTACGTCATGCACGCCTTCATGGACGCCCGCGACGTCACACCGGCCTGGGAGCTGCTGCAGCGTGGCGAGACCTCGGACGACCCGAGGATCCGCGCCACGCAGGAGCGCCTGCAGGCCTGCTCGTACGCGATGGCGCACCCCGAGTCCGGGACGCTCGTCCCCGCCTGCGCCCAGCACGCGGTCCTCGACCCCCTCGAGAACCTGCGCCTTCAGGAGCTGCTGCCGCTGGCGCGACGGCCGCGCTGAAAGATCCGCGCGAGGCGGTCGCGCCACGCCGCGCCGCCCTGCCCGACGGCCTCGGCGGCGGGCGCCTCGTCCTCGTCGTCATCCTCCCGCGCGGCCGCTGCCGCGTGCTCGTAGCTCAGCCGAAAGAGCGCGACGATCTGCTCGACGTCCTCGGGGCCCTGGACGCGCCGGCTCACCCAGCGATCGGCGTCGCCGTGCCCGGGCGACACGCGCCCGCTGGCGACGAGCTCGTCGCGGAGGTGCGGCGGGAACGGCAGGTCGGCGACCGTCTCGCCGTGCAGATGCCCCAGCTCGCGGCGCCCGAGGTGAAACACGATGCCGCCGAACCGGTGCGCACCCTCGGTCACGCCGGGATGACCGAGCAGCTCGCGGCGGACCGCGGCGGTCAGCGAAGGCGCATCCATGAGGGCAAGGTACCCGCCCGGCACGACGGCCGGAGCCACTGCGCGCGGTCAGGAACCGGCCGCGCTCACGCGCTCGAGCTGAGAGAGGTACAGGTCGGCGAAGCGGCGGACCGCGGACGGGCCGAAGAGCGCGTGCGGATAGCGGAAGGTCAGGTACAACCGTCCCTCCAGGGTCACCGTGCCCACGCACAGGCAGCGCGGCGACCGGCTCGGCGGGGAGAACCACAGCTCGGTGACCTCACCGGCATCGCCGCCGAAGCGCGGGGCCGCCGGAAAGGACCCGAGGTCGCAGAGCATCGCGGCGTCCGCGCGGCGGTTGTCGATCAGCGGCTGCAGCACGATGCTCGACTGCTTGGCCCACAGCGTCAGCATGCCGGCGCGCTCCAGCGCCGCGATGAGCCCGATCCCGGTGCGGGTCGCGTTGTCGCGTTCTGCGTGCCACTTGATCGCCCGCAGCACCGTCGTCGGCGTGAGGCGCTCGCGGGGCGTCGTCGACAGGCGGGTGTTGACCGAGAGGTTCGCGACGACGTGCTCGGGCAGATCGGCGGGCCGCAGATCGACGGGCACGAGGACGCCGATCCGCCGGCCCGGCATGTCGTGGCGGCTGTTCCAGCGGGCGATCGTCAGGTGCAGCGCGGCGATGAGCGCGTCGCGGGTGGCGCCACCCCCGCCGCCGGTCGTGTCGCGCGTGGCCTGCGCCGACAGGCCGTGAAGGTGAAAGCCGTAGCCCGGCTCGTCGCCGGCCTCGTCGTCGGCCAGCCGCGGGGGCTTGGACAGCGCGTCGCGCGCCCGCTCGACCGCCTTGCGACCCAGGCGCACGATCCGCGACGAGGCCGGCGCCGCCGGCTGGACCGGCAGATCGGCGCAGGCCAGGAAGTCGAGCGCGGCGTCGGCGCCCGCATCGCCGGCGTAGGCGTGAGCGAGGCGATCGAGCACCCGCACGGCGCCGAAGCCGTCGACGGCCGCGTGGTTGAGGTTGAGCATGACCACGTCGCCGCCCGGGTGATGCGCCAGGACGACGCGAAACGGCGGCACGACCGTGAGCGGGGGACCGCCGGTGTGCAGCTTCCGGCGCGCGAGGTCCAGCGCCTCGGGGCCCCCGCAGTCGGTGGTGGTGAGGCACTTCTCGCCCGCGCCCGGCACGCCGACGAGCGTGTCCAGCGCAGCGCGCAGCCGCGCCTCGTCGATCCGCCCGGCCACCCGCGCGTCGAGCTGGACCCCCCACGCCGACGTCTTCGGGTCCAGCAGCGGGACGACACGCGGCGTGGCGCCGGTCTCCTCCGCCACCCATTCGCAGTCCAGGCGGCACGCGTGGTCGCCCTGGCGGCCGCGCACGATCGTCAGGGCGTCGTTGACCATCCCCCGCAGGTTGTGCACCAGCGCGCGCGGGACGGAGTAGCGCGACCCTCGCTTGCTCTCCACGAGCGGCGACGCATGGTCGACGTGGGCCTTGAGGTGGTTGCCGTCGACCGACACGTGCAGGCTGTCGGCGGACACGTTCTCGCGCAGGGAGACCATCCCGGGGTGGTAGATCCGGCCGGCGCGGCTGTCGCGGTGGAAGTGGCCGGTGGCGTCGAGGTGCGCCAGCAGCGCGGCCGGGTCGGCGACCGTCGGGGCGCCGGCGACGGCGCGCTCGCCGCCCGCCTCGCCTCCGGCGGCCTCCAGCCGCGTCTGCAGCGTCACGGAGTCTCGTTCGGTGCCGGCCACGCGAAGAGGATAGGTCGCTAGCCGGTGGCGACGCCGAGTGCCGCCGCGCCGGGGAACGGCTCGCCGTCCGCCAGCGGCGGTACGAAGTAGATCCCGGCGGCGTACACGCGCAGCAGCGACGCGAGCTCCGGCAGGCGCTCCTCGTCGCCGCCGAACGTCACGCCGCCGAGCCAGCCACCCGCGGTGAGCATCCGCAGCAGACGGCCCGGCGTGTCCTGAAACGAGACGAAGTTCAGGCCCGCGCGAAAGCCCGGCGCGCTCTCCTGCCACTCGAGGAACTCATAGCCCTGGCGGAAGATGCGTCGCGTGCCGGGATCGCCGGCCGGGCGCTGGTGGTGGTTGGCGCGCTGGACGTGGCCGGCCCGCACGCGCGGGTCGGACACCTCCGGCGGTTCGGCGAACGCCCGGTCGTTGGCCTTCTCCCAGATCTCGGTCCCGGTCACCGGGCAGCCGGTCGCGACGACCGGCGCGCCGCCCTCGCCGACCGCGGTGATCGGGCACCCGCGCAGCTTGTCGCGGCCGACCGCGAACTCCTGGTCGGTGCGCGACAGCCGCCGCCAGCCGACGAGGTCGACCGCCAGGCGCAGGAACGCCAGGTACGTGCCGCCGACCGCCCAGTCCTCGTCGGCCCCGGGATCGATCGCGATGACGCCCTCGCGGTCCTCGCTGCGCAGGTTCGACAGCCCGTCGTGGAAGTCGATCCACGACCGGTGGTCGTTGCGCTGAAAGCCGAGGTAGAACGTCGTCACCGACAGCGCCGGCTCAGCCATGTCGGCGAGCGCCTTCCACGTCTCGACCACGGCGCGGTCGACGGCGAGCTTCGTATCGGCGATGACCTGCACGCAGAAGTGCTCGGTGGCCATGTTCGCGCGCACGTCGGGCGCGTAGCGCAGGCCCGAGCCGCGCAGCAGCGGCCCGCCCCCGCTCGGCTCGGCGGAGCGAAAGAGGTACTCGTCCCCCAGGCCGCGCGGGCGCGGGCGTCCGGTGCCGGCGAGGCCGAAGACGTTGCGCCCGATGCCGAGCAGGACCTCCGTGCGGTCCTCGCCGGCCGGCAGCGTCACGCCGTCGAGGTCGCGCAGCCGCCCGGCGGTCAGCCCCTCGTACATCGCCCACAGCTCGGCCAGCGTCGCCGCGGCGGCCGGCGCGCCGGCCTCGGGCGCCGCGCGCAGGAACAGCAGCGCGAAGAAGCGCCCGGGGCGCCGGCCCGGCGCGTGGTAGATCCCGGGCTGCAGCGTCATGCGTGCTCGCCCTCGTAGCGCGCCGCGAGGTCGCGCACCGAGCGGCAGGACGCCGGCTCGTTGCAGGCGATCGGCGCGGGCGCCGGCGCCAGCACCTCCCACTCGTCGTCGGCGATCGGATCGGTCTCCCCGAACAGCAGGTACGGGCCGATCTCGAGCTCGCGCAGCAGCCGGTAGCCGCCGGTCAGCGGCTCGTCGGAGGCGCCCACCGAGATCGTGATGTCGTCGAGAAACGCCTCGTGGTCGTCCGGCGGACCGAAGACGAGCCGCTGATGGTGACCCTCGATGCCGCGTGAGAAGCGCACCCAGTCATCGGGCAGCGGCGCTCCGCGGTAGGAGAACAGCGCGAGGTTCGGCCGCCGGATGTACATCCCGAGCGGGTCGGCGATCGCGGCCTGCCGGCCCTCGAAGACGACGTCGTAGGTGCCCAGCGAGATCGTCGGATCGGAGTGGTTGCAGGCGAGGTGCGTGACGTCGAACGCGCTGAAGACGTCGTCCCCCGCGGCCCGCCGGCGGGCCTCGCCCTCCCCGACGCAGTAGGCATGCGCGCCGAACAGCACGACGTAGATGAGGTCGTCGATGCCGTTGATCGGGTGCGTCATGAACAGCGCGCGCTCGCTGTTCAGGCGGCCCGTCGGCTGGGCGGGCACGCCCGCGGCCCGCAGGCGCCGGTCGTTGCCGTGCCCGGCGCAGGTCGTCGCGAACGCGATCTCGCGCGCCTCGGGATCCAGCGCGTGCGGATCGGCGGCGCCGTAGAGCTCTTCCCACGTGGGTTCGAAGCCCAGCACGCCGGTCGCCATCGCCCGCACGCGGTCGGGGTCGTGGATCGCGACGCACGTCCAGTACTCGCGAAACTCGGTCGTCACCTCGACGCGCTTGGGCCGGGTCGCGCCGCTGGAATCCGTCGCGTCGACGGTCTGGTACTCGCAGTACTCCAGGTGCACCGCGCGGCGGCCGGTCAGCCCCCAGTCGGCGAGCTTGCGCGCCATCTCCTCACCGACGCAGTAAGCCGGCTTGCCCGGGTCGCCCGGCCACTTGACCGCGTCGCTGCGGCGCGGTTGGCGCAGCGCGCCGGGATCGAGTGCGAAGAAGCGGGTCTTCAGACGGTCGGCCTGGTTGTCGAATGCCCGCGCGATCGTCTCGTTCCAGCGCGCGCGCAGCTCGTCGGTCAGCTCGTCGGCTCGCCCCGGTGCGTCGTAGGACATCCGGGCGGCAAGCTATCAGCGGCCCGCCGCGGCGACCTCCACTTCGAGCAGCGCAGCGAGCCGGGTGGGCTCGACGCCGAGACGCTGGAGCACCCGGGTCAGCGTCGGGCTCGGCGCATGCAGCGCACCGAGCAGCACGTGCTCGGCGCCGATCCGGCGCCCGCTGCGGCGCGCGGCCTCGCGCACCGCCTGCTCGAGCGCGCGCTTGCCGTGGACGCCGAAGTCGGGCCGGTCGGCCCGCGGCGCTGCCGGCATCGCGTCGACGACCGACGCCGGAACACCGACGACCTCCAGCACCGCGACGAGATCGCCCTCGATCGCCGCGGTGATGGCCGCGGCGTCCAGGCCGGCCTCCGTGATCGCGCGGGACGCCGGTGTGGAGCCCTCCGCGAGGCCGAGCAGCAGGTGCTCGGGCTCGACGGTCTCGGCGCCCAGCCGCTTCGCCGCCGCCAGGGCCGCGACGACGACGCGCTGCGCATCCTTGCCGAACCGCTCAAACATTGCGCTTCCCCGTTCTCATGCCGAGCGCATGCAGGCGCTTGGCGTGCTTTTTGTGGACCGCCTGGCGGCTGACGCCGAGCGCCGCCGCGATCTCCGTCCACGACCAGCCCTCGAGCACCGCGCGCTCGACCTGCCCGGCCTCGAGGCGATCGGCGAGCGTGCGCAGCGCCAGCACGGCGGCGAAGCCCTCGGCCGGATCGCGCGGAACGGCCTCTTCCTCGGTCGGTACGAACGCCATGTGTCAACCGTAGTTGACACAGGTCATGTTGTCAACCCAGGTTGCGCGGGAGCCCCATGTCCTGAACCTGCTCTCGATCGGCGCCGCGTACGGGGTCGTCGCGCTCGTCGCCTGACGGCCGGAACGTGCCACAGCCCCGGCGCCGGTGGGCCGGAGTGGCGGCACGCCAAAGAATCTCCAAGTGCGCGGCATGCCGCTATACGCTGCCGCGCAATGCGCCGATCGCTACTAGCCGCTCTGCTCGTCATCTGCTGCTTTGCGCCCGCGGCCTCGGCCTCGGTGGACACCAACTCCGACGGAGACGACCGCATCGTCGTCGTCGGATCGGTGCTCGTCGACCGCGAGGAGACGGCCGGCGACGTGTTCGTCGTCGACGGCGACGTGACGATCCGCGGCACGGTCACCGGCGACGTGGTCGTCGTCGACGGCGACGTCACGATCCGCGGCACGGTCCAAGGCGACGTCGTGACGGTCGCCGGCCTGGCCACGCTGGGGCGCGCCGGTCGCGTCCAGGGCGACATCGTCTACGCCGACGAGGAGCCCGTCCAGACCCCCGGCTCGCAGGTCGGCGGTGAGGTCCAGAAGTTCGACGTCGGCGACGCGGGGATCCTCGGCGCGATCGCATGGCTCATCGGGATCACCGTCTCGCTGTTCCTGCTCGGGCTGATCCTGCTGCTGCTCGCCCCGCGGGCCGCCGACGCGGTCGCTCGCACCGCGAAGACCAAGGCGCTCGTCTCGTTCGGCGTCGGCTTTGCGGCGTTCTTCCTCATCCCGATCATCGCGTTCGCGACGCTGTTCACGGTCGTCGGGATCCCGCTCGGCATCATCCTGCTGCTGCTGGTCATCCCGCTGTTCGCGATCTCCTACGTGACGGCCGCCTTCGCCCTCGGCCGGCGGATCCTCAAGGACTCGAGGATCCTCGCGTTCCTCGTCGGCCTGATCATCCTCGGGCTGCTCTCGCTGATCCCGATCGCCGGCGGCCTCATCGGCCTGCTCGCCACGATGTTCGGGCTCGGCCTGCTGCTCGTGACGCTGTTCCGCGCCCGCTCCTAGTTGCGGGCCCGCTTCGCCCTGCAAGTTCTCTTGCACGTTGCAGGGCTTTAGGCCTCGCTCGCGAGGTCGTTGCTAGCGTCGCGGTCCGCCCCGCGCATGACCCTCCGACGCCTCGTCCTCCTCTGTGCTCTCGCCGCGTCCGTCGCGGTTGTCGGAGCCGTTCTGGGACCGGCCGGCGCGGGCGGACAGAGCCTGACGGGCCGCATCGACTCCAAGGCCGACCGCGCCGCGTACCTGCGCGGCGTCGTGGCGGCCGAGCAGGCGAAGATCCGCGCCTCCAGCGCCGGCCTCGCGCGCGCGCAGCGGCGCCTGCGCAAGCTGCAGGCCGACGCCGCCGCCCAGCGGGCCGAGCTGCAGGCCGTGCGCGAGAAGTTCATCCAGGCGCGCGACCGGCTCACGCGCCTGGTCAACCTGCAGCGCAACGCCACCGAGGCGCTGCGCGCGAACCTCCAGGCCGCCTACCGCAACGGCGAGCCCGACATCGTCTCCGTCGTCATCACGGCGCGCGGCTTCACCGACCTGCTCGAGAAGACCGAGTTCCTCAAGCGCATCGCGAAGCGCAACGCGACGATCATGGACGTGGCGCGCAGCACCCGCGGCCGGGTAACGCGTCAAACGGCGCGGCTGGCCGAGATGCAGAAGCGAGAGCTGGCGCTGGCGCGGCGCCTGGACCGCAAGCGCGCCGACGCGCAGGCCGTCGAGACCGCCCTGCTGCGCGAGCGCGAGAAGCACCTCGCGCGCTCGAACTTCAAGCGCGCGGAGCTGCGCGAGGTCCAAGGCGCGCTCGCCGCGCTGCGCGAGAAGCTCGCGCGCAGCGCCCGCGCAGGGATCGCCACGAACGCCGGTGGGCAGGCGCAGCCGCCGCCCGGCGCGCCGCCCGCGGTCGGGCTCGTGATGGCCGCCGCCAACGCGATCGCCGGCAAGCCCTATCTCTACGGCGGCGGTCACGCGGGCTTCAAGGACACCGCGTACGACTGCTCGGGCTCGATCAGCTACGCGCTCGCCGCCGCCGGGCTCGTCACGTCGCCGATGGCGTCGGGCGGATTCATGAGCTGGGGCCAGGCCGGGCCGGGCAAGTGGATCACGATCTACACGAACCCCGGGCACATGTTCATGGTCGTCGGCGGCTGGCGCTTCGACACCACGGCGCTGCGCGGCGGCGGCACCCGCTGGACGCGGGAGATGCGCCCGACCGGCGGCTTCATGGCCCGCCACCCGCCCGGCCTGTAAGGGGGCTAAGCCCGCGAGCGCACGAGCCAGCGCACGCGCTCGGCCTTCTCGTAGCTCGCCTGCGCCGCGAGCTGCTGGATCGCGAGCGCGATCGTCGGATAGACGTGCACGACGCTCGCGAGGTCGGCCAGCTTGAGCTTGCGGTCGATCGCCAGCGCCAGCTCGCCGATCAGCTCGCCCGCCGCCGGCGCCAGCACGTGCGCGCCGACGATCCGCCCCTTCGCCGTGACGATCCGCAGCTCGCCGTCTTGCGCGGAGTCCGTCCGCGCCCGGTCGGAGTGCGCGAGGTCCTGGCGCCACACGCGCACCGCCGCGTCGCCGTGCTCGGCGCGCGCCTGGACCTCGGTGACGCCGGCGTGGGCGAGCTCGGGATCGGTGAACGTGCACCATGGCACGAGGTAGGCGCCGCGGCTCGTGCCCGGCAGGAACATGTTGCGCACCGCGCGCGCGGCCTCGTAGGCGGCGGCGTGCGTGAAGTGGTGGCGGCCGGCGACGTCGCCCGCGGCGTAGATCGACTTGGCGCTCGTGCGCAGCGCGGCGTCGACCACGACGCCCTGCGCGCCGAGCTTCACGCCGCACTCCTCGAGGCCGAGCCCGTCGACGTTGGGCGTTCGGCCGGCGGCGACGAACACCTCGGCCGCCGTCCAGGACTGATCGCCGGCGTGGACGGTCTTCGTGCCGTCGGCGGCGACGCTGACGCGGTCGGGCGCGACGCCGGTGACGACCCGGACGCGCTCGGCGCTCAGCACGGCGGCGAGCCGCTCGGCGAGCTCGGGCTCCTCGCGCGGCAGCAGGCGCGGGCCGCGCTGCAGCAGCGTGACGCGCACGCCCAGGCGGGCGAGGCCCTGGGCGAGCTCGACGCCGATCGGCCCGCCGCCGATCATGACGACGCTCCGCGGCGCCTGGTCGAGGGTGAAGATCGTCTCGCTCGTCAGCGGCGCGGCGTCCTGCAGGCCGTCGATCGGCGGTAGCGCCGGCCGGCTGCCGACGGCCAGCAGGACGTAGCGCGTCGTGTGCGACTCGCCGACCCGCACCGTCGTCGGCGAGGTCAGGCGCGCGGCGCCGCTCAGGACGTCGACCCCCATCGCGCTGAAGCGCTCCGCGTTGTCGTCGGTCTGCGCGATCTGCGCCTGGATCGCCTTCAGGCGCATCCAGACGCGGTCGGTGTCCGGGCTCGGACCGACGGCCTCCAGGCCGTAGCGATCGGCGTGACGGATCGTGTGCGCGGCCCGCGCCGACGCCAGCAGCGCCTTGGACGGCACGCACCCGGTCCACAGGCAGTCGCCTCCGATCCGGTCGCGCTCGGCCACCGCGACCTTGACCCCGAGCTTCGTGGCGAACTCGGCGGCCACCATGCCGGCCGAGCCCATGCCGATGATGAGGAGGTCGTGGCGCATGAGCCTCGTGGCAGTATCACGCCAACCTCGGCGCGATCACCGCGATGCGCCGGCGGCTCGCCGAGCACGGCGCCGCGCCCATGGACGACATGGACGCGGCGCCCGGTCCGGCCGCTGCGGCTGAGCGTCTGCCTCAGCGCGCCACGGCCACGGTGAAGGCCGCGGTCTGCACGCCGCCTGCGTGCCTGAACTGCAGGAACAGCCGGTGGCGACCCGCCGTCGCGAACTCGGTGGCGAAGCGCACGGGTCCGGCGCCCGCCCCCTCGGTGGGGTGGACGTGCAGGTAGGCCAGGTCGCTGGCGCGCAGGGCGACGAGGTGGCCGCGCGCGCCGAGATAGGGCTGCACGGTGACGGGACGCCCGGCGCGCGTGACGGCGAAGGACAGCGTGCTCTCGCGGCCCGCACGCGGCCGCCCCGCGTCGATCTTGACCTCGTAGCCACCATCGGTCGTCGCCGTCTGCGCCGGTCCGGGCAGCGCCGCCGGATCGAAGTTGCCGGCCACCTCGACGTCGGCCGCGAGCGTCTCGTTGCGCCCGTCGTGCTTGAAGTCGGCGAACACGCGGTAGGCGCCGGCCTGCGGGAGCGTGAGCGCGGCACTCCACGTGCCGGAGCGCGACATCGCCGGATGCAGATGCTGGAAGCCCGTCAGGTCACGCCGCACGACGATGAGGTGCATCCGCTTCGTGTGCTCGACCGCGAAGTCGCGCACCGGCGCGCCCTCGCCGTTCTCGATCCGCAAGCGCAGTGCCGTCGGCACGCCGCGTGCAAGCTCGCTGCGCTCGAGCACGAGCGTCAGCCCGTTGGCGCTGGCGGACAGCCCGCGGACGGCGGCCGCCTCGGCCTGCGCGGCATGGCCTCCGGCCGCCTCCTCCTCGTGTGCCGGCGCGGCGGGAGCGGCCATCGCGCCGTGACCGCCGCCGGCGTCGGCGGAGCCGTCGAACAGCTCGGCCAGCAGGACGGACGAGCCGAAGACGAAGGCGACCGCGGCGGCGATGCCGACGATGCGCGGCGACGGCCCGCCGTGGATGCCGGTCTCGTGCACGACCGCGTGGCCCTTGCCGCGGCCGATGAGCCAGCGGTTGACCGGCAGCGCAACGGCGCCGGCGATCACGAGCGCGAACGAGAGGCTGCCCCAGAACAGCAGGCTGCCGATGCCGGACTCCATGGCACCGGGCACGGCGAGCATGATCGCGTTGTCGACGATCTCCATCGTGGCGATGCTCAGGGTGTCCGAGGCGAGCGCAATCGGGATGACCGCCGACACCGCAAGACCGGACCGCAGCAGCGGCAGGCTCGTCAGGCCGTAGCCGAAGAGGAAGGCCAGACCGACGGCGAGCGCGACCGTGCCGAGATCCGAGAAGCCGAGCGCGGTCCCGATCACCATGCCGAGCACCTCGCCGATGGCGCAGCCGGTGAGGCAGTGCAGCGTCGCGCTGAGGGCGACCCGCGTCAGGGCGCCGCCGGACGTCGGCATCTCATGATGCTCGTGGTGGTGGTGGTCCTGCTGCTGGTGCTGCGGCTCGATGGTCGTGATGGCTCCCATGGCTCCTCCTGGCGGGCGGGCGGTCTATACCCCGGGGGGGTACTTGCCACCAGGGTAGCCGGTGCCGCGCCGGCGTGTCAAGTACCCCCCAGGGGTATATTGCGCATCACGATCGCGATCCCTCGACGGCTCAGCGCGCCGGAGGTCGCGCTCCTACTCCGGCGCCGAGATCTCGCGCTTGAGGATCTTGCCCGTCGGCCCCTTGGGCAGCTCGTCGACGAACCAGATCTTGCGCGGGTACTTGTAGGCGGCGAGCTGGTCCTTGACGAAGGCGCTCAGCTCCTCGGCTTCGACCTGCTGGCCGTCCTTCAGCGCGACCGCCGCGCCGACCTCCTCGCCGAGTTCCTCGTGCGGCACCCCGACGACCGCCGCCTCGCGCACGGCCGGATGCTCGTAGAGCACCTCCTCGACCTCGCGCGGATAGACGTTGTAGCCGCCGCGGATGATCAGCTCCTTCTTGCGGTCGACGATGAAGAAGTAGCCGTCCTCGTCGACGCGCGCCATGTCGCCGGTGGCAAACCAGCCGTCCTTGATCGCCTCGGCGGTCGCCTCGGGATGGCGCCAGTAGCCCTTCATGACGTTGTCGCCCTTGATGAGGATCTCGCCGATCTCACCCTGGGCGACGTCGTGGCGGTCGTCGTCGACGACCTTCATCTCGCAGCCCTTGATCGGCGTCCCGATCGAGCCGGCCTTGCGCTCGCGATCGGGATGGTTGAACGACGCGACCGGCGACGTCTCGCTCAGGCCGTAGCCCTCGAGCACCTTGCAGCCGAAGCACTCCTCGAAGCCGCGCAGGACCTCGACCGGCAGCGACGCGCCGCCGGAGGCGCAGACGCGCAGGGTCGAGACGTCGCACGTGTCGCGGTCGGGATGGTTCAGCAGCGCGCCGTACATCGTCGGCACGCCCTCGAACACCGTGCAGCGGTCGCGCGCGATGATCTCCAGCGCCTTGCCAGGGTCGAAGCGCGGCAGCAGCGTGACGCAGGCGCCGCAGGCGATCGCGGCGTTCATCGTGCAGGTCTGGCCGAAGGAGTGAAACAGCGGCAGGCCGCCGAAGATGACGTCGCCCACGCCCATGTCGAACAGGCCGACCGCCACGGCGACGTTGCTGCGCAGGTTGTCGTGCGTCAGCTCGGCCCCCTTCGGCTTGCCGGTCGTCCCCGAGGTGTAGAGGATCACCGCGGTGTCGCTGCCGTCCACCTCGGCGACATCCTCGTCGGGCTCGTGGGCGAAGATCAGGCCCTCGATCTCGCCGGGCTTGACCTCGACGACCTCGACGCCACCCGCCTCGTTGGCGCCGGCCTCGGCGGCCTCCATGAAGCCGTGCCAGGCGAACAGCAGCTTCGCCTGCGAGTCCGAGAGGTAGTAGGCGACCTCGCGGCCCTTGAGCAGCACGTTCATCGGCACCACGACGGCGCCCGCACGCAGCACGCCGTAGTAGATCGCCGGGAAGTACGGCACGTTGGGCAGCATGATCCCGACGCTGTCGCCGGGACCTACGCCCTTGCTCTTGAGCATCGCCGCCACCCGTTGGCTGGCGTTGTCGAGCAGGCCGTAGTGAAACGCGGCGTCGTCGAGCTTGACCGCGATCGCGTCGGGGTGCTCGGCGGCGGTGCGCGTGAGGTTCAGAGCGAGGTTTGCAGTCATAGATGCGACTCTACGGTCACGATGCCCGATCTGTTGCCGATCAACCGACATCTGTCGATCCCGCTCGACGAGGTGGTCGTGCGCGCGAGCCGGTCCTCGGGCCCCGGCGGGCAGCACGCCAACGTCACCGCCTCGCGCATCGAGGCGAGTTTCGACGTGGCGGCCTCCAGCACGCTCGACGAGGCGCAGAAGGCGCGGATCACGGCGCGCTGCGGGCCGGTGGTCCGCGCCGTCGCGCAGGACGCGCGCAGCCAGGCGCGCAACCGCGCGCTCGCGCTCGAGCGGCTCGCGGCGCGGATCGCCCGCGCGCTCGAGGTCCAGCGCCCACGGCGGCCGACGAAACCGACGCGCGCGTCGCGCACGCGCCGCCTGGACGCCAAGCGGCGCGCCTCGGAGCGCAAGAGCGCGCGGCGGCGGCCGGCGGGGGATGATTGAGCCGCCGACGGATCGCGCGTCGGCGCTTCGCGCCCGAACTGCATCGCTGACGGACGTGAGTTGGCGTGGTCGCAGCCTCTCGTCCAGGGCCAGCCCAGCGATTCGTGGCTGGATTCGGGCTCTGGTCGGTTTTCATGTGGGACTTGAATACGTCGACCAGACCTCTCCTCGCGGCGTCGTTGCTGTTCGACCCGGCCGACGCCCCGCGAACGAGGTGCGAAGCCCACAGCACGAGACGCCCCCGCCAGACGCCTACCCGCCGTGGGTGCCGTCGTTGAGCGCGGCGGCGAACGCGCGGTAGTCGTAGATCGGCCACGCCTCGGTCTTTACGCCGGGCCCCATCTCGCGGATGATCGGCAGGCCGCCGAGCGCGGCATCGAGGTCCTCGGCGGTCGGAAGGTCGACGACGGCGAGCACGACGCGCTGGCCGGCCACCTTCCAGAGGTGGGGTACGGCACCGGCGTCCATCGCGCCGATCGCGGCCTCCGCCTCGCGCCGCCAGGTCTCGACGAGATCCTTGTTGCTGACGTTCGCCGGCTGGGTGACGTCGAAGCGCACGAAGAACAGCATGGCTCTCCCTTCCTGCTTGTTGGGGTGGCTTGTGTGCGCCGCTCCTACCCGTCAGCTCAGCGGCGCACGTCCTCGCAGTCGACGTTGATCACGTCGCCCGCCGAGGCGAAGACCGTGTCCTTGCCGCTGCCGCAGGTGACGACGTCGACATCCCCCGCGACGACGTTGATGCGATCGTCGCCGGCGCCGCCGTCGACGAAGTCCGAATCGAGGTTGCCGAAGATCTCGTCGTTGCCGTCGTCGCCGAAGATGCGATCGTTGCCGCGGTCGCCGGTGATGCGGTCGTTGCCGGCGTCTCCGTGGATCACGTCGCGGCCGTCGCGGCCGGCCATGATGTCGTTGCCGGGGCCGCCGTGCAGCTCGTCGTCGCCGTCCTCGCCGTCGACGTAGTCGTCGCCGGCGCCGCCGGACAGGCGGTCGGCGCCGAGCTTGCCGAACATCGAGTCGTCATCGGCGGTCCCCTCCAGCACGTCGTCGCCGAGCGTGCCCTGGATGATCGAGGGCAGCTCGGCGTCGTTGGCGCCCTCGGGCGCGGTCCGCACGACGAGCTCGCAGTCGCTCAGGCTGTCGCGGTCGGGGGCGTCCTCCTCCACGTAGACCGTGTCGCTGCCCGGCCCGCACTCGACGATGTCGGCGCTGTCGTCGGCCGCGCGGATCGAGTCGTCGCCGGCGCCGCCGCGCAGGGTGTCGACGCCGGGGCCGCCGACGACCTCGTCGTTGTCGTCGCCGCCCTGCAGGTCGTCGCTGCCCGAGCTGCCTTCGAGGCGGTCCTGGCCCGGGCCGCCGTCGAGGCGGTCGTTGCCGCGCCCGCCGCGCAGGATGTCGTTGCCCTCGTCGCCGCGCATGTTGTCGCCGCCGTTGCCGCCGTCGACCGTGTCGTCGCCGCGGCCACCGCTCATCGCCTCGGAGCCCGACTCCCCGAAGAGCTCGTCGTTGCCGTCGTCGCCGAGCATCCGCCGATCCGACCCGCGGCCGCCGCGAATCACGTCGTCGCCCGGACCGCCGGACAGCAGCAGGTCGTTGCCGAAGCCCCGCTCGATGATCTCGTCCTCGCCCTCGCCGGCGCGGATCGTGTCGTCGCCGTCGCCACCGTCGAGCCGGTCGTCGCCGTCCTCGCCGTCGATCGTGTCGTTGCCCGTGCCACCGTCGACGCCGTCGTCGCCCGTCCCGGCCTGGATCGTGTCGTTGCCGGTGCCCGCCGTCAGGAAGTCGTTGCCCTCGCCGCCGGCCATCCGATCGCTGAGCGCCCCGCCGGACATGCTGTCATTGCCGGGTCCCCCCTCCAGCACGTCGCGGTCGCGACCCCCGCGCAGCAGGTCGTTGCCCTCCAGCCCCTGGATGCGGTCGCGCGAGCGCGTCCCGATGAGCGTGTCGTCGCCGGGGGTACCGCGGATGAGCGCCAGGCCCGGCTGCACGACGATCCCGCGCGGCGACGATCCGACGATCCGCACGGTCTCGAGCATGCGGCGCGAGAACGGGCTGACCAGCGTGACGTTCTCGCTCGCGCGATTGGCGAAGAACAGGCGGTTGGCGTCGGGCGTCCACGCCGGGGTGCCGACGCCGCGGCCGGCCACGGCCAGCCTGCGCACCCGGCGGCTGCTCAGCACCACCAGCGCGCCGGCGCGCCCGCCGCGGCGCGGGCCGACGGCCAGCCGCGTGCGGCCGGGCGACAGCGCGAGGTGGCCGCCCGCACCGGGCGGCAGGCCGATCCGCCGTGTCGACGGGCGCCGGGCGCCGCGTGGGATCCTCAGCAGCCGGCCGCGTGCGGAGACGAACGTGCTGCCGTCGGGCGTCACGGCGACACCGGTCGCCCCCGGTATCGCGACGCGGCGCAGCAGGCGCCGGTCGCGCGGATCGACGATCGCCACGCGCCCGCGGTTGAGCACGACCGCCGCGATGCGCCCGTTGCGGCCGAGCGCCACCGCCGCGCCGCGGCCGCCCAGCGCGACGGATCCGACGGACTGCAGGGTGCGGGCGCGCAGGATCCGCAGCCGGTTGCCGTGCACGGCGTAGAGGCGGTGCCCGTCCGGCGACACGACCAGGCCGGCGATCGGCGCGCGGCCCAGCGAGCGGCGCGCGGTCTCGGTGCGCTCGTTGACGTCGATCGCCATGACCGTCCCGCCGGCGGCCACGAAGCCGCGCGCGCCGTCGCCGTCGACCGCCACGGCGGTGCTCGGCGCCGGCAGCGCCAGCCGCGTGACGACGCGGTCCGACGTGACGTTGAGCAGGACCAGCTCAGGCGTGCCGCTCGCCACGAGCGCCACCCGCGCCTGCCCGGCGGAGGGCGACGTCAGAAGGAGAGCGAGCGCCGCGAGCAGCGCGGTCCGCGGAGCGGTCAAGGGCAGGAAGCTACGCGAGCGATCAACCACAAGCGCCGCTTGAGCGAGCCATCGCCGCCGCTGACGCCGATCGCCGGCCGGGCACAGTGCGTCAGCACGGGCCCGGCAAGGCGAGTGGCGTCAGGCGCGGCGAGGGCCGCGAACACAGGCGAGTGGCGTCAGGCGCGGCGAGAGCCGCGAACTAGTAGCCGGCGATGTGACGGACGGTGTAGCCCTTGCCGCTGCGCCCGCTGGCGGGCTGCCAGCGGGTGCCCGCCTGGGAGCGACCGCTCGTGTCGAAGCGCAGCCCCGCGACCGTCATGTACATGTGGCCGGAGTTGGCGTAGATCGTGATCCACTGGCCGGGACCGGGCTCACCCCAGTTCATGAAGCCGCCTGACGGCATCGAGGCGTCGAGCAGGTCGCCGCCGTGCAGCGCGTAGGAGACCGAGCCGGAGCAGTCGTAGCCCTCGTCCTCCCACCGGCCATGGCCGCCGCCGTAGATGTAGGGCGTCTTGGCGATCTTGTTGCCGGCGGCGATGACCGCCTGGATGGCCGGTGGCGCCGATGCGGGCGCGATCGCCAGGCCGTCGGGACCGACCGTCGCGGTGTCGCCGGGGCCGAGCTGCAGCGGCGGCGGCTCGGCGGACTTCGGCAGGACCATCTTCAGGTTCTTGGGCAGCGCTCCGCCGGTGACCGAGGCCGATGCGACAGCGCCGCCGTTGCGGGCGACGTCCTTGATGATCCGGGCGTCGGTGCGCGTGACCTTGCCGTCGATCTTGCGGCGCTGGGCCTCCTCGAACAGACGGACACCGGCCTTCGTGCCCGGACCGAACACGCCGTCGGCGCTCATCTCGATGCCGATGCGCTTCAGGTACCTCTGCAGCGACTTGACGTCCTTGCCCTTGTGACCCTGCTTGAGGGTGCGATCACCGAAGGACCAACTCTTTTTTTTCGCCTGGGCCTGACCGGGTACGAGCAGTACAACGGCCATTAGGCACATGGCGATACGGAACAGCGGCTTCACGCGGGCTTGACCCCTTCTCCTTCGGGTGCCTGCGGGGTTAGCTGACGGACTCGCGCAGAAAGAGCTAGCGCTACGCCGCATAACACGGCGATTCGCCCCCGGGACGCCTTCCTCAAAGCGCCCCAATGGTTCCCCCGCCCCGCGCCGTAGAACGGCGCGAGTTCGGCTGATCACTGACCCGCGGAACCCTAGCGCACGTTCACGACGAATGCACGTTTGGTGTTCATAACTTCTGGACGCATCGTGGACGCTGTGACCATCCGCACAAGAACCGGCGCAAGCTCCGCGGTGTCCGGCTAGGCGGTGAGCAGGGCGTCGACGAGCGCGAGCGCCACTTCGGCCCGCGTGTGCAGCGATTTCGCGATGACGTACTCGTCGGCGGTGTGCGCGCCGCCGCCGCATGGCCCCAGCCCGTCGATCGTGACCGCGATGTGCGGCGCCATGTAGCTCGCGTCGCTGGCGCCGCCGCGCGAGACGCCGACGATCGCCCGCTCCAGTCGCTGCGCCGCGGCGGTGAGCAGCGGCGCCGTCTGCGCGCGCGAGTCCATGCTCGGCCAGCGGCGCAGCAGCGCGCTCTCCAGGCGCACCCCATCGACGCTGGGGGGCAGCGAGGCGAGCACCGCGTCGAAGGTCTTGACGTCGTCGGAGCGCAGGTCGCACAGCAGCTCGCCGGTGCCCGGCACGACGTTGAACGCCTCGCCGCAGTTCACGACGGTGGGAACGGCGGTCAGGCGGTCAGGGCCGCTCGGGTCGTGGCGCCCGGCGACCGCCTGCGCCGCGCTGGCCAGCGCGAGCAGCGCGTTGGCGCCCTTGTCGGGGGCCGAGCCGGAGTGCGCCTTGCGCCCGTGCGCGCGTACCTGCAGCGTGCCGGCAGCCTTGCGCTGGACGACGACGGCCTCCTCGCCGTCCGCGGTCAGCTCGCCGCCCTCGAAGCACAGGCAGGCATCCCAGCCCGCGAAGCGGTCGGTGTGGACGAAGTCGCCGGCCCGCCATTCCTCGTCGCAGACGAGCAGCAGCGCGATCTCACGGAACGTCTCGGGCCGGGCGGCCAGCTCGCGCAGGACGCCGAGCGCCAGCACGTCGCCGCCCTTCATGTCCACCGAGCCCGAGCCGACGAGCGTCTCGCCGTGGTCCTCCAGCGCCCGGTGGTCAGCGTGCGAGTGGACCGTGTCGACGTGGCCGAGCAGCATGACGCGGCCGCTCGGCGCGCTGCCCTGCAGCGTGAGGATGAGGTCCTCGGCGTGGACCGCCGACGAGCAGGGCGCGCGCTCGGCGCGCACGCCGTCGGGCGCGAACTGCTGCGCGACGGCGAACGCCTCGTCGGCGCCCGCCACGTCGCCCGACGGCGAGGACACGGCCACGAGGCGCTCGAGCTCCCGCGGCGCGCGCGCGGCGATCCGCGCGGCGGCCTCGGCGATCCAGGGATCCATCCCCCCGTTCTACCTCAATGGGCCGGGCCGCACCGCTCGCACCGCTCCGGCGGCCCAGCGGCCGCCGAGCCGGGACGAGCGGATGCTAGGCGCCGAGGACGGCCTCGAGGCGGCGCTCGAGCGCGCCGGCGACGGCCTCGCGCACGAAGCCGGGCTGGAAGCGCTCGACGGTGGCCTCGAGGAAGCCCTCGATGACCAGGCGTTTGGCCCGCTCGAGCGGTAGCCCGCGCGAGCGCAGGTAGTACAGCTGCTCGGGGTCGATCTGGGCGATCGCCGCCGCGTGCGTGCAGCGCACGTCGTTGGCGAGGATCTCCAGGCCGGGGATCGAGTCGGCGTGCGCGGTCTTCGTCAGCAGCAGGTTGCGCGACTCCTGAAAGGCGTCGATCTGCTGCGCGCCGGGGTCGACCTTGATCATGCCCGACCAGACCGTGCTCGAGCGCCCGTCGAGGATGCCGCGGAAGGCGAGGTCCGACGTCGTGTTCGGCGCCGCGTGCTCCTGCGTCGTGGCGTAGTCGAGG